>NZ_JBVIRA010000006.1:200158-204582 GCF_055576575.1 Streptomyces sp. NPDC033270 | reverse complement strand
GAGACCGACCCAGGGGCCCGGGCCCCCCTCCCCTTTTTTGCTTGTGAGCTCCCTTTTTGTGTTGGGCGTCCAGACACTTACACGCGAGAGCGAAGAGGCGCGGCGCGTTGTCGGCAACGCGCCGCGCCTCCAAGGCGATCGGGGGCGATCGGGGGCGATCAGAACAGCCCGTGCCACATCTGCTCGACGATCACCGACCACCAGTTCCTCGGGTCGTCCAGGGCCGATGCGTCGATGGCGACGAGCTGCTCCTGGAAGTCGGCGACGGCCCTGCCCGCCATGACCGGGTCGAGCGCGATCATCTCCTCGCGCGTGGTGTGCAGGAGCGCGAGGGAGCGGGCGAAGGCGGACACCGAGGCGTTGACGCGGCGGCCCGCGCCGCTTTCCGGGGTGACGGCCCAGAGCTGGCCGACAGGCTCACCCTCCAGACCGGACCCCGTGCACTGGACCGTGATCAGAGCGACCCCGTCGGTGCCGATCCTGACGTGGCCCTCCAGGAACGCGAGGGAGTCGGCGCTCGCCTGGGAGCCGACCTCGCGCAGCTGCGCGGCGGCATTGCCGAACAGGCCGGCCGGAAGCTCCGCCTCCGGGCTGTCGGCCGTGAAGAAGAACGGGATGTCGGTCGGAAGCCCGGCCCACATCAGCGTGGCCTTGGTGGCCTCGGGGAGCGGGGTGCCCGCCACGTCGTCGGCGTCGTAGCGACGTACACCGTCAGCGCCGAAGGCCTCCGTCAGCTCGCGGCCCAGGGCAACGTCGCGGAGCGGCTCGGCCGGCTCCACGTCGGTCGGCACCGGCGCGCGGTGAGGCCGTGGCGGCGGCTGCTGTCCCGCGATCTGGTGCATCGTCTCGACGTGCTGGAGCAGCCCGGCGATCGCCTCGGCGCGCTCCTCGCCCCGCAGGCCGTACTCCTGCGTGCAGGAGAACCGGGCGTTGGGGTAGACCCGGCCGATCAGCCGGCCCGGGTACCCGCCGGGGAGCAGGCTGGAGCTGAGGTCCGTGTGGATCGCGACCACGTTCTGCGCGGGGACGCCGAGGCTCTGGATCTCCGCCATGGCCTGGAACTCGGAGTGCGGCAGACCGGGGGCGGAGTTCTTGAAGAGGCTCGTCTCCTCGCCGGTGCGCGGGTCGACGTAGGTGATGACCGTGGTGTTGCCGGGGCCGGTGACCGGCGGCTGCGCGGGCGGCGCGGTCTCCTGGCCGCCGCCGTGCTTTTCCTGATACATCCGCACCACCTCCTCGACCGGCACGGACGGCCAGGTGCTCAGCTCGCCGGTGCGGCGGTCGACCACACCGCAGGAGTGGCCGATCGTGGCCGGCGGCCGGCGCTTGCCCGTGACCGGGTCACGCTCGATCGGCGGGGCCGCGGCCCACACCACCCAGCCCAGATCGAACTCCTGCATCCGCACCTCACGGCGCTCCTGTCCCTCGGGGTTGAGCCACCCCTCGGCGGTCGCGAGCGCCTGCTCCTGGCTGATCACGGGAACTCCCTTCGAGTCTTCGGGCGGACGGGGCCGGTGCGGCCGGGGTCGGTGCCGGGCTCGCTCCGCGGCCCTCGTCCGAGTGGGCCTGGGTGCAGGCGGTCTGATACGGGCGCCTTCGACAGGCTTCGGGCCTTTGAGCCTTCGAGGCTAAACGGTCTGCGGTGGGTGGGTCTCAGGCGGTCTGGTGGGCATCGGGCCCAGGGGCTTGTGGAGCCTGCGCGGCTTCCGGCTTGGGCCCGGGGGGCTAGTGGAGCCTATGCGGGCTCGGGCTCGGCTGCCCGGGGGTCGGGTACGGAGCGCCGAGCGGTCGCGGCATCGGGCTGCGCCGGGCGGATCTGCAGCGCCTTCACACCGCTTTCCGTGGCGACAAGGAGGATGCCGTCGGGGGAGAGGTCGGTTCCCGTGAAGGGCGTGGCGGAGACCAGGGCCGTGACGATCTTCTCGTCGCCCTTCTGCTCGCCGCGACGCCAGACGCGTACATAGTCGGCACCGCGGCTGAACCCGAGCGGCCCCGTGGCGCGCTCGTCGTCCGAGGGGCGCAGGATCTGGGTCGGGTCGGCATCGATGACGGAGCCGGTGGCGAGGTCCTGCACCAGGACGGCGGGGGCCTTGGGATCGTCGGCCTTCAACGGGCGTGCACCCGGGGTGCCTTGAGGCACCGCGCTCACGGCGACCGCGAGCGGGGCCGACTCCGGAGGCTCCTGCTTGGCAGCAGGCTCCGCGGCGCTGTCCGACGCGGCCGCGGACGGGCGCAGTCTGCCGACGGTCACGGCGTCGACCCCGGCGACCGGTACGCTCCACAGGGTGTGCCAGGGAAGCTCGGGCACTATGCGGCGCAACACCGCCGCGTACTGCGGCAGGCCGTCTTCGACGAACGCGGTCTCCAGGAGCGCCGCTCGAAGGACGGCGGGTGCCTGGGTGCGGGTGAGCAGCGGGGCCGTACGCAGATATGTGCGCGCCGGTGCGTCCAACTGCTCCGGGGGTACGGCCTCCACCGCGGCGCGCAACCGCACCGGCTCGGCGTGGGCGAACAGGCCGGGGTCGGTGAGGAGCCGGGGGAGCAAACCGGCCTCCAGGGTGTGTCCCGCGATGCGATCGCGCACGTACGCCCCTGCCTTCGCCCAGTCCTGATGGGGTACGGCGTCCAGCAACTCCATGGCGATACGCGCCTGAGCGCCCGGAACATTCGGAATACCCGCCCGAACGGCCTCGCCGATACCCGGGTGCGGCAATCCAACGAGCGTCCGCTCGTCCTCGGGGATGCCTTCGTCGGCCCTCTCGACGGGGCGGATGAAGGGGGCGACGAGCAGCATGCCCCGCGCCATGTCCTCGCTCATGTCCCGCTCGGCGACGGCGGAGGCGAGCGGGGTCAGCAGGTGCACGGGCAGGCCGTCGCCCTCGGCAAGGGCGAGAGGCGCGAGGATCTGCCGCAGGGTGCGGGGGTGGGTGTCAAGTCGCTGGGCGTGCAGATCGAGTACTTCGCCGACGCTGCCCGGTAGTTGGCTCGCATCCGCCGGGTCGAACCCCTCCGGGTGCATCAGGATCGACTGCACGGCGAGATGCACGGTCAGGCGGCTGCCCGCGCCGTCTCCCGCGTGCCCGGCGATCGCCTCGGCGAGCGCGCGTCGAGCGTTCGGATCGGTCGTGAACGGCAGCTCCGGGGCGCCGAATTGGGGATCGAGCAGCGCCTCGGCCTGCAGCACAAGCCCTTCGGGGTCGGCCCACTCGGGTGCGTCGAGGTCGATGACCTGGGCCGCGCCGGGCGGCAGGCCCTCGGCGAGCTCGACGGCGAACTCCCGGGGCACGTCGGCGAGCAGGCGTATCGACTCGACGGCGGCAAGGGGCTTCAGCACGTCCCGCACCACGCGCGCCGGCTCACCCGTCCCCCGCACCGGACCGGCCCGATCCACATCCGTCACCACGATCGTCACCGGCCGCCCGGAAGACGGGAGTTGACCGAGTTCGGGGAAGATGTCGGCGGTGCGGGTCGCGGACAACTCGTAGTGATCGGCGAGCAGCCACAGGGTCTGCGCTGCCGTCAGCCCGGCGACGCTCGGCACCGCGGGTGCGGGCAGGTCCGCAGGCACGGTCGCCGGATCGAGCGCGTCCAGCTCGAGCCCCTTGCGATACTCCGGGTCGCAGAGCATCAGGAACCCCGTGAGCAGACGCGAACACCCGGTGCCCGGACTTCCGGTCAGGATGACGACCCGAGGCGCGCCCGGCCGCCCCATCCGCCACGCGGTGAGCGCGCGCAGCGCGGCATTGCGCCCCCCGATGTAGGGATGGGGCTCATGGGCCTTGGTCTGCTCTGGGGCCTGGGTCGGGCTGGTCATTGTCTCCCCGTTGTCCTGTCCGTCCGGCACCGTCAAGTCGTGTTGACCGTACGCCGTTCATCCTAGAGCGATCCTGCAGCCGGACGACTCTCTCCGGCGGTGACGACGTCCGACACACGGGCCCATGCCGACACCTGGGGCACCATCGCCCGCACCTACATCCGTCTCGCCGACGACCGGTCACTCCCCGTTGCCCTGCGGGGCCGCCTGATCGCCGAAGCCGACGAACTCAAGTACAAGAAACCGCTCTACGCCGCTCCCCCGGCCCTCCAGCGCATGGTCGATGTGGGCCGGCTGGGGCGGAAGCCGGGGTCGGGTTCTACTCGCCCCAGGGAGTGCGGCGGTCGCCGTCAACCAGCCTTGCTCCAGGACGAGTTCTACCAAAGGGCAGCGCCTCCGGCGGCGCTGCCCTCGATGGCCCTCCCTGCCCGTAAGCGGCCCGACCAGCGCATTCGAGCAGCTGTGCAGACGACAGACGATGAAAGCGGCTCGCTCCCCCATTGGCGAGGTCGGCTCCGCCTGCTTCAGAGCGGCCGGCGGCTCCTACCGAGGTCACCAGCGACCTCCCCTGGGGGGGGGGGGGGGGGGGGGGGGGGGGGGGGGAGGGGGA
>NZ_JBVIRA010000006.1:130967-200148 GCF_055576575.1 Streptomyces sp. NPDC033270 | reverse complement strand
TCCTCCCCCTCCTCCCCCCCCCCCCCCTCCCCCCCCCCCCGCCCCCCCCCACCCCCCCCCCCCCCCCCCCCCCCCGTAGATCGAGAACACCGCCGAGATCGACATCAGACACAACCTGGGCCTGACCTGCCCCCCCGCTCGGCTGGTCCAGCTCCGCGCATCGAGCGCAGCGGCATGGCGGCCGTGAAGGTCCCCCACCGCGCACGGATGTCGCTGCGCGGCGTTGGCATGGCCGACCCCGCCGCCAACGTTGAGTAACGGCTGGCCATTTCGAGGATCTGCCCAGCAAGCCGTGCAGACCCCCTGGCCGGCCTCTGATCAAGGCTATTTGCCACGTAAGTGAGTCGAGCCCCGTGACCAGCGGTGGCGGCAATCTGTCCACCGGTCCGGTCTCCGGGCTCGACAGCTCGCGATGCGGCTGCCCAGATTCAGTCAGTCCACTTGGGCTGACGCCATTCGGATGAGGTGTCGATGATGCTGGAGTGCCAGGCAATACCGCAGAGTTCTTGCTCTCCGGTCATACCGATAACAATTCCTGCGTAGGCATGCCAACTGACCGGGTCGGTTCCCAGGGTGACTGAGATCATGCCGCCAGAGTGGCGCACCATGCGCATCGGAAGTTGCTGTTCAAGAACGCGCTCGCGCGGCTCTAGATCTGGTCCAGGATTCCATGACTTCAAGGAAATACGGGGTACTTCCTCGGGGTTTTGATCCGCTACGGAGAGCTCCGCCGATGATTCTTCCAGTGCAGCTGGTGCGGTCAGGACGGTTACTTCTTCCAAGGCGCCGTGGGGCAAGTTGAACTTGAGTTCAATATGTCCACCACCATGTTCCGCGATATCCCAGTACACACCGCCGGCCGGTGTGCTGTTGGGCCATCGCAGGGCCAGCGGCATGTATCCACCGGAAGTCTCATCGGGCGCTGATGTGGGGACGCTGCCGGTGATTTCCACTATCTCATCCTACCTGACCCCCAAATCGACCCCGGGCTTTTCCCCTGCTTCTCCTGGTACCAGTAGTGGATCAGGTAGATGAAGCCACGGATGATGGAAAGCCTGCCCTCAACTTTCCCTGTCAGACAGGGGATTTTCTTCCCCAGGGAGAGTTTGAGGCACTCCTCGACCTCTTCCCCGATGATCTCTTTTGCCTTGCCTTTGATGCATTCGATCTTCTTGGACGGTAGAAGCCCGTGGCACTGCTTGAGGACATCGAGGGCAGATGTTTCGGCGTTGGCGGCGGTGGCCTCAGGGACCGCGACCGCTGCGGAAACGGCCCCGCCGGTGAAGAGCGCGGACAGGGCAAGCAGCGGCGCTGCCGCTCGGATTTGCCAGCGGCGTTTCATGGTTCCTTGGCTGAAGTAGACAGTGGGGCTGCGTCAGACGGGGTGCCGTGCGGGAACCCCGTCAATGCCACCGCACCGCCTGATAGCGGCAAGCAGGGCTGAGCGGGCATATCCCCTCCTGACGGGTTCAGCTACCCCGAACCGCGTATGTCGCATGATCACATGAAGTCTTCATGCGCACGATCAATTTTGGGCATTTCACGCCTATGGGGTACTAGCGCGAGTCGTGTCCACGCGGTGGCGAGCCGCACAACGCGGCGAGGCAGGCACCCCAGCCGAGGAGCCATCCCGTCGCCGACGGCATCCAGGCTTAGAGCGGAAGCAGTGAACTGGTCGCCACCGCACAGCCGCGCGACTCGCTGGAGGGCGACATGCTCAGTGGGCGGTCGAAACCGCCGGAATGAGCCGCCCGCTGAGCACCCCCGTCAGTCACGGCGCCCCTCGCTCTTCGCCGTCTTCGATGTGGGCACGAAGACGGATGACTTGGCGACTGCCGGCCTGCTTGTGCAGCTTCCCCACGCGCATGTCCTAGGGTGAATTGCGCGACATACCGGCGCCCGCCACCCTGGAGCCGATCGCCGAAAGGCCGCCCGTTCGGAATCAGGCCGGAGGCCTGATGCACCCCGAGCTTTCCGTAAGTGCTGGCACCGCACCCTGAAACGCCTCGGGCTTCCCGACTACCACCCGCACGACCTCCGGCACAAATGGGCCACCGTGACCCTGAGCAACGGTGTGCCCATCCACGAGGTGTCGCGGTGGATGGGCCACAGCTCCATCAAGATCACGGTGGACCGGTACGGTCACCCCACCCTCGACGGCAGCGAGCGCTGCCGTCAGGTCATCGAGTCCACCTTCGGGGTGCACATGCTCAGCGGATTCCCAGCTCCCGCAGAACACGGTGCTGAGTTGGTGCTGGCTTAGCCGGGAAGTAGAGGTAGCAGACTCCTCCCGTAGCGCCGACGACCTTGCCCTCGGCGTTCTTGCGCTTGGTCCGCAGCCAGATGTTCTCGAACTGGCGTCGCTTGTAGACGTGCCGGACGGCCTTGTCGTCGGGGGAGTTCGGGTCGTTGGCGATGACGTCGCCGTCCTTGGTGAAGCCGATGACGGTCATCAGGTGGCCGGCGGTGCCGTAGCCGGCGCCGTCGAGTTCGGTTTTGAGGAAGGACTGGGAGGTGATGACGGGGATGCCGGCGTGGATGAGGCGTTCGACGTCGGTGAGGGAGGTCAGGCGGGTGACGAGGCTCTGGAGGTCCCGGTAGGTGGCGGCGTAGGCGGCGTTGAAGGGCCAGTTGCCGCAGCCGTCGTACTGGTAGTCGAAGGTGTAGCGGGCGGCGTGGCAGACCTGGGGGTCGGCGTAGGCGGGGTTGACCCAGGAGAGTTGCTGCTGGGTGGGCTTGCGGCCCCAGTATTCGATGATCATCTGGGAGGAGGTGGGGCTGCACCAGGCCTCGCCGCCGTTGTCGTACTCCGGGTACTGACCCTTGTGGATCTCCTGGGAGTAGCGGGGTACGGGCAGCTCGCGGCCCACCTGGGCGGGCTCGGACGCCGGCACCTCGAAGCGGTCGGGGAGGTCCGAGCCCATGGCGCCCAGCCGCCAGACGGTGGGGGTGAGGGTGGTGCCGGGCTTGCGGTGGAGGGTGAGGCGGAGCCGGTAGGAGGCCAGGCGGAGGCCGCCGGCGGGGTCGTCGACGGCGAAGGTGTCGGTGGAGATGCTGCTCCTGCCGTCCTTCTGGTCGTCGACGGAGGTGCGGCGGATGTCGGCGTCGGTGTCGCCGGCGGTCCAGCGGCCCATGACGTACCAGGGGGTGCGGCCGCCGTCCGAGTACGTGCCGCGCAGTTCGACGGTGATCCAGGTGCCGGGCGGAGTGTGGGCGTTCCAGGACGCGATGACCTCGGTGGCCGGGACGGCGAGGGTGTGGACCGGGGAGGTCCAGGTGGCGTACTCCCAGGCGGCGGTGCGGCCGGTATGCGGGTCCTTGTAGTCGGCGGTGCCGGCGGGACGGGCGATGCGGACGCCGGGGCGGGCGCCGTGCTCGACGCGGGTGCCCTTGCCGGTGCCCCCGTTCCAGTCGGCTGCGGTGGTCCAGGCGCGATAGTCCACGAGGCTCTTCGGTCGGCGCTGCTCGGCGTCCGGGGTGGTGGCGGGCGGTTCCGCCGTGTCCCCGGCGGCCTTGTGCGGTTCGTCGGCGGCCTGCGCCAGGGGGGCGGCGATGCCCGCCGCGGCGGCGAGCGCGGCGGCCAGGACGGTGCGCCGGGGCGCGGAGCTGGTCATGGTGGAGGTCCCCCAGTCGGATGCGTGCGATCGGGTGCGAGGAGTCGGGCCGGACGGCGGGCGGGCAACGGGGTCTCCCCTGCTCGAACGGAGTGGCGAGCTCGGGGAGGGATCGGCAGTGGCTCAACTATTGCCGTTCCGGACGGGCTTCGGAAGCGGGTGCGGCGCGCGTCGCGCCATGAATATTGGTGTGGACCACTGGCATGCGGGCGGCGCGGGGCCGCGGCGTACCCTGGCGCGATGGAACGTGACCTGGCACCGTTCGCCGCCCGACTGCGGGCCCTGCCGCCCTCCTGCGGGCCGGTGCGACTGATCGCGGTGGACGGGCACGCGGGGTCGGGCAAGAGCACCTTCGCCGGGCGGCTGGCGGCGGCGCTGGACGATGCGCCGGTGGTGCACACCGACGACCTGGCCACCCATGAGGAGCTGTTCGCCTGGAGCGAGCGGTTCCGGACGCAGCTGCTGGACCCGCTGTCCCGGGGCGAGACGGCGCGGTTCGGGGTGTACGACTGGGTGCGCGGGGAGTTCACCGAGGAGCGCGCGCTGGCGCCCGCGCCGGTGGTGCTGATCGAGGGCGTCGGCGCGGGCCGGCGGGCGCTGCGGCCGCATCTGGCCTGCCTGCTGTGGATGGAACTGGCGAGCGAGCACTCATGGGAAAGGGGTCGACTCCGGGACGGACCGGACCTCTCCGCGTTCTGGAGTGGCTGGATTCCGGCGGAGCGCGCGCACTTCGCGGCGGACCCTTCGCGCCCCTACGCCGATTTTCTGGTGCACCAGGGTGAGTTGGGGTACGAGGTACGCGTGGGGCCTTCTGCGACGCAGTGATCAGCCCCGCAGTTCACGCTCCGTAGCAGACCTTGCCCGACGCGCCGGAACATGCCGACAGGGTCCCGCCGAGTGCCCCAACTCGGCTTGACCTGGGGGGCGTACAGGACTTACGTTCTCAATGTGCGGTTCTACGGACCGCCCGCAGATGCGAAGCCCCCGGTTGTTCCCCCGTGATCGGGGGCTTCGTTCTGCCTTGAACCACCTCTCGCCGACGATGCGCCTCCCCTCTTCCTCACCCTGGGTCACCGCATTCTTCGCGCCGTCAAGTCGCGTCAAGTAGTCCGCTCCTGCCCCGTACCGCCCTCTACGGACTGCACCGATCCCGCAGGTACGATGCGAGTCCGTGCCACCGCAGGCCACGGGACCGAAGTGCGCCAGGGCGGTCAACTCCCGGTGTCCGCACGCCGGTTCGGGCATCGGCGGTGGGCACTCGCCCGGCGGCACACACGGGGGACGTTTTGTGGGGGGACGGATGGAATTCGGAACTCAGGGTTCGCCCGCCCCGGCCGAGCTCGCCTGGCTGCGCGCGGTCGACGCCTACACCGTGGGCGCATACCCGCAGGCGGAGGAGGAGTTCCGGGCCGCGGTACGGCTCGATCCCGCGATGGCCGACGCCTGGCTCGGCCTGCACGCGCTGCGCGCCGACACCTCCATCGCGCTGCTGAGGATGCATCGGCACAGAGACCGGTTCGGGGAGATGCGCGGCCGCCACCGACGCACCCTCAACTCCTGGTACTGGCTGGGCTGGTGGGTGCAGCCCGTGCTGGAGACCCCACGCGATCTGCTGCTGGCGCACGCCTCGCACTGGCTCGACGGCCGCCATGTCGCCGAGCTGGACCAGGCGCTGGCCGGCTGCCCGCCGGTGGACACCGATCCCCAGGTGCGCTTTCTGCACGCCTGCCGGGCCTATCTCGTCAAGGACTGGGACCAGCTCGTACGGCACACCGAGCCGCTGCTGGGCGATCCGGTGCTGGGCATCGAGGCCGGTCTCTTCGGCGGGATGGCGCGGGTGCGGCTGGAGATGTACGGGCAGGCCGAGCCGCTGCTGTCCGCCGCGCTGATGCGCTGCCGCAGCGAGCAGCCGCAGCGCAAGGAGCTGCGCTACTGGCTCGCCCGGGCCCACGAGGGCACCGGCCGCAGCGCGGCGGCGCTCCCCCTCTACCGGGCGGTGCACCGCGTCGACCCGGCCTTCATGGACACCGCGGCGCGGCTCGCCGCGATCGCCGAGGTGGACGGCCTGGACGAGGGCACGGACCTCGCGACGGTCTCCGCGTCCGGACTCGGTCAGGAGGCCGCCGGCGATCTGGACCCGCTGGCGCCGCTCGATCCGGTCGACGGCCGGGAGCTGCTGGCGACCGGCGAGCCGGAGGGACCGGACGACGAGCTGGTCGGTGGCGCGCCGGCGGGCAGCGACGCGGCCGCCCGGGTCAAGGCGGCGGCGCCCGGCCCGCGCGGCGCCGAGCGCCTGCCCGCCGGGCCCGCCGACCCGGTGCTCCTGGAGAAGGCGCTGGCCGAGCTGGAGCGGATGGTCGGCATGGAGCCGGTCAAGCGGCATGTGCGGGCGCTGTCGGCCCAGTTGCGGATGGCGCGGCTGCGCGCGAGCCAGGGGCTGCCGGTGCAGCCGCCGAAGCGGCACTTCGTCTTCTCCGGTCCGTCCGGCACCGGCAAGACCACCGTGGCCCGGATACTCGGGCGGGTCTTCTACGCGCTGGGGCTGCTCGGCGGCGACCATCTCGTGGAGGCCCAACGGTCCGATCTGGTCGGCGAGTTCCTCGGCCAGACGGCCGTCAAGGCCAATGAGCTGATCGACTCGGCGCTGGGCGGGGTGCTGTTCGTCGACGAGGCGTACAGCCTGTCCAACTCCGGCTACAGCAAGGGCGACGCGTACGGCGACGAGGCGCTGCAGGTGCTGCTCAAGCGCGCCGAGGACAACCGCGACCGGCTCGTGGTGATCCTGGCGGGCTACCCGGAGGGCATGGACCGGCTGCTGGCCGCCAACCCGGGACTGTCCTCCCGCTTCACCAGCCGCGTCGACTTCCCGAGCTACCGGCCGCTGGAGCTGACCGCCATCGGCGAGGTGCTGGCCGCCGAGAACGGCGACCGCTGGGACGACGAGGCCCGCGACGAGCTGTGCAGCATCAGCGGCCACGTCGTCGACCAGGGCTGGATCGACGAGCTGGGCAACGGCCGCTTCCTGCGCACCCTCTACGAGAAGAGCTGCGCCTACCGCGATCTGCGGCTGTCCACATGGCGCGGCACACCCACCCGGGACGACCTGGCGACCCTGCGGCTGCCGGATCTGATGCAGGCGTACGGCGAGGTCCTGTCGGGGCGGGGACCGGACACACCGGGCCGGTGAGCGCCGTCGCGGCGGCAGGCTGCCACCGCGACGGCGCCGCGGCCCGCCGGCTCAGCGGGCCAGCGCCCGGTCCTCCGCCGGCAGCGCGGCCTCCTCGCGGGGCTCGGTGACGCGGCTCGGTACCTCCCGCGCGCCCGCCGCACCGCCGCGTCCCCGGGACGCGGGTTCCTGGCGGTGCGAGGGGTCGCGGACCTCACCGACCAGCATCTCCAGCACGTCCTCCAGGGCGACCAGGCCGAGGACCCGGCCGGTCGGGTCGGCGACCGCCGCCAGATGGGAGGCGGCGCGGCGCATCGCCGTCAGGGCGTCGTCGAGGGGGAGCTCGGCGCGCAGTGTGGTCATCGGGTGCCAGATCCGCTGGGGCACCGCGCGGTCGCGTTCCTCCAGGTCGAGGACGTCCTTGACGTGCAGATAGCCCATGTACGCGCCACCGGGAGCACAGACCGGGAAGCGGGAGTAGCCGGTGCGTACGGTCAGCTCCTCCACCTGGCGGGGCGTCACCGTCGGATCGACCGTGACCAGGCCGGCCCGGTCGAGGAGGACGTCGGTGACGGGGCGGCTGCCCAGCTCCAGGGCGTCGGAGAGACGCTCCTGTTCGGCCGGTTCGAGCAGGCCCGCCTGGCCGGAGTCCTCGACGAGATGGGTCAGCTGCTCGCTGGTGAAGACCGCCTCGACCTCGTCCTTCGGCTCGAC
This sequence comes from Streptomyces sp. NPDC033270, assembly GCF_055576575.1. Classification (NCBI taxonomy): domain Bacteria; kingdom Bacillati; phylum Actinomycetota; class Actinomycetes; order Kitasatosporales; family Streptomycetaceae; genus Streptomyces; species Streptomyces sp. NPDC033270. The sequence continues at coordinate 192,654 of NZ_JBVIRA010000006.1, read as the reverse complement.
GCGGAAGAGCCGCAGCACACCGTGGGCGCAGGCGCCGAGGAAGACCGTCACCGGGCGGCACAGCCGGGCGAAGGCGACCAGCCCGGGGCTGAACCACAGGGCCGTCTTCTCGGGCGCCGCCATCGCCAGGTTCTTGGGCACCATCTCGCCGATGACGAGGTGGAGGAAGACCACCAGCGCCAGGGCGATGACGTAGCCGAGCGGGTGGATCAGCGCGGCGGGGAGGTGGACCGCCTCGAAGAGCGGCTCCAGGAGGTGGGCGACGGTCGGTTCGGCGACCGCGCCGAGGGTCAGGGAGCAGACGGTGATGCCGAACTGGGCGGCGGCCATCATCTGCGGGAGGTTCTCCAGCCCGTGCAGCACCTGCCGGGCCCGTGTGGAGCCTTGTGTGGCCAGCGGTTCGATCTGGGAGCGGCGTACCGAGACCAGGGCGAACTCGGCACCGACGAAGAACCCGTTGGCGAGCACGAGCAGCACCGCGAAGAGCAGCTGGGCCAGCGTCATCGGGCCACCTCCGCACCGACCGCGGCGGGCTCACGGGTGGCGGGCGCTGCGGGCACGGCCGTGGCGGTCTGCACCAGCCGTATCCGCTCGGCGCGGTGGTGCGACACCAGCCGCACCCGCAGCCGCCAGCCGTCGAGCTCCGCGGTGTCGCCGGGGGCCGGGATCCGGCCGAGTATGTGTGCCACGAGTCCTGCCACCGTCTCGTACGGTCCTTCCGGGGCCTCCAGGCCGATCCGCCGCAGGGTGTCCACCCGGCAGCCGCCGTCGGCGTCCCAGGCGGGGCGGCCCTCCTCGGGCGGCGCCTGCCCCAGTTCGGGCAGGTCCACCCCGTCGTGCTCGTCGCGGACCTCGCCGACCAGCTCCTCGATGATGTCCTCCAGCGTGACCACGCCGGCCGTGCCGCCGTACTCGTCGACGACCACCGCTATCGGCTGTTCGCTGCGCAGCCGCTCCAGCAGCGGCTGCACCGGCAGCGTCTCGGGGACCAGCAGCGGCGGCACCGCGATCCGGCCCGCCGGCGTGCGCAGCCGGTCGGGTGCCGGGACGGCCAGTGCGTCCTTGAGGTGCACCATGCCGACGACCTCGTCGAGGCGGGTGTGGTAGACGGGGAAGCGGGACAGGCCGGTGGCGCGGGTGAGGTTGACCACGTCCTCGGCGGTCGCGGTCGCCTGCAGGGCGCTGACCCGTACGCGCGGCGTCATGACGTTCTCCGCGGTCAGGTCGCCCAGCGAGAGGGTGCGCACGAAGAGGTCGGCGGTGTCCTGCTCGATGGCGCCGGCGCGGGCGGAGTGCCGGGCCAGCGAGACCAGTTCGCCGGGGGTGCGGGCGGAGGCCAGCTCGTCGGTGGGCTCCACGCCGAGGGCGCGTACCAGGCGGTTGGCGACGGTGTTCAGCAGCGTGATCACCGGACGGAAGAAGCGGGAGAAGGCCCGCTGGGGTCCGGCCACGAAGCGGGCGACCTGCAGCGGCTTGGAGACCGCCCAGTTCTTGGGCACCAGCTCGCCGATAACCATCTGGACGGCGGAGGCCAGCAGCATCCCGATGACGACGGCGACGCCGGGGACCGCGCCCTTGGGCAGGCCGAGCGCGAACAGCGGCCCGGACAGCAGGTCGGCGAGCGCCGGCTCGGCGAGCATGCCGACCACCAAGGAGGTGATCGTGATGCCGAGTTGGGTGCCGGACAGCTGGAAGGAGAGTTCCCGCAGTGCGGAGACGACGGTGTGGGCGCGGGGGTCGCCGTCGGCCGCGGCGCGTTCGGCGTCCGCCTTCTCGACGGTGATGAGGCCGAACTCGGCGGCGACGAAGAATCCGTTGGCCAGGATCAGGACGAGGGCCGCCGCGAGCAGCGGCAGGGGGCCGGTCATGCCGCCGCCTCCGTGGTATGCGGGGGTCGGGGAGGGGCGGCGCAGGTACTACAGGACGATCCGTCCATTGCCGGAGGGAGTCACTCCTCGGGTCGCATCGGGCCCACTGGGGGGCAGGGTGCAGTGTGCACCCCGGGGAACAGAGTAAACAGCGGGACCCGGATTAGGGCAGGCTCACCCGGCCGTGTGGTCGAGCGCACCATGCTTCTCGGTGAGGTCGCGCAGCGCCCGGGCGTCCCGGATGGCCTGGTCCCTGGCGATGCCGGGCTGGATTCCCATCGCGGGCAGGCTGGTGCCGTCGGCGAGGTCGAGGTGGACCCAGGGGTCGCCCAACCGGAGGTTGACGCGCACGATCTGTGCCCAGGCCAGCTCGCGCTTGGTGGTGAGGTTGACGACCGTGACGCCCTCCTGCCGCGCGACCACCTTGGGGCGGCTGAGCAGCAGGAGGACGGCCCCCACCAGCGCTCCGGTGGCCACGAAGCTGAACCGCTCGCCGCCGCTCAGCTTCGGCAGCGCCAGCGCGATGGCCGCGAGGGCCACGAACTGGGCGAGGGCGACGGTGTACAGGACGACCCGGGTGCGGGTCGGCCGGAAGGTCACCGGGAGGCTGGGCAGAGAAGGCTGAGGTGCCGCGGACACGTCGTCGGTCTTCCGTCAGGGGGTGGGTCGGTGCGTACGGGTGGTCAGGCCCGGCGGGTCACAGCCGGCAGGCGTGGATGCCGGTGGTCAGGATGGCGCGGGCGCCGAGGTCGTAGAGCTCGTCCATGATCCGCTGGGCGTCCTTGGAGGGGACCATCGAGCGGACCGCGACCCAGCCTTCGTGGTGCAGCGGGGAGACGGTCGGCGACTCCAGACCGGGCGTGAGGGCGACGGCCTTCTCGACGTGCTCGACGCGGATGTCGTAGTCCATCATCACGTAGCGGCGGGCCACCAGGACGCCCTGCATGCGGCGGAGGAACTGGCGGACCTTCGGGTCGTCGTCCGGGGCGCCGGTGCCGCGGATGACCACGGCCTCGGACTTCAGGATCGGCTCGCCGATGATCTCCAGACCGGCGTTGCGCAGGGTGGTGCCGGTCTCCACCACGTCCGCGATGATCTGGGCGACCCCGAGCTGGATGGCGGTCTCCACCGCGCCGTCGAGGTGGACGACGGAGGCGTCCACGCCGTTGTCGGCGAGGTGCTGGGTGACCAGGCCGGCGAAGGAGGTGGCGATCGTCATGCCGCCGAACTCGCTGACGTCCTTGGCGGTACCCGGGCGGGTGGCGTAGCGGAACGTCGAGCCCGCGAAGCCGAGCTGGAGGATCTCCTCGGCGTCGGCTCCGGAGTCCAGCAGCAGGTCACGGCCGGTGATGCCGATGTCGAGCTTGCCGGAGCCGACGTAGACCGCGATGTCGCGCGGGCGCAGGAAGAAGAACTCGACCTCGTTCTCGGCGTCGACCAGGACCAGTTCCCTGCGGTCCTTGCGCTGGCGGTAGCCGGCCTCATGGAGCATCGCCGACGCAGGCTCGGACAGTGAACCCTTGTTGGGGACAGCGATGCGCAGCATGAGCGAGAGTTCCTTTGCAGCTGAAGGGAGTTGGGCGGGTGCCGGGAAGGAGGATCAGAGGTGGGCGTAGACGTCGTCGAGGGAGATGCCCTTGGCGACCATCATGACCTGGAGGTGGTAGAGGAGCTGGGAGATCTCCTCGGCGGCCGCCTCATGGGATTCGTACTCGGCGGCCATCCAGACCTCGGCGGCCTCCTCGACGACCTTCTTGCCGATCGTATGGACACCGGCCTGCACCAGCTCGGCGGTACGGGAGGTGGCGGGGTCGCCGGTGGCGGCCTTCTGCTGGAGCTCGGAGAACAGCTCCTCGAACGTCTTCTTGGACATGATGGTCACTACCCTACGCGGTGATGTCACAGCGGCGCGCAGCGCCTCTTGTGAAGGGTGGCGGTGGCGACGGGCGGGCCCTTCAGCGCCAGGGCTCCGACACGGTGCGCAGCGTCGCGGCGGTGGCGACCGCGGCGGTGACCGCTTCGTGCCCCTTGTCCTCGGTGGAACCTTCCAGGCCCGCGCGGTCCAGCGCCTGCTGCTCGGTGTCGCAGGTCAGCACGCCGAAGCCGACGGGGACGCCGGTGTCGACGGAGACCTGGGTCAGGCCCTGGGTGACGCCCTGGCAGACGTAGTCGAAGTGCGGGGTGCCGCCCTTGATGACCACGCCGAGGGCGACCACCGCGTCATAGCCGCGGCCCGCCAGGACCTTGGCGACGACCGGCAGCTCGAAGGCGCCGGGCACCCGCAGCAGCGTGGGCTCGCTGATGCCCAGCTCGTTCAGGGCGCGCAGCGCACCGTCGACGAGGCCGTCCATCACCTGTTCGTGCCATTGCGCCGCGATGACGGCCACCCGCAGGTCGCCACAGTTCTTCACGGTCAGTTCGGGTGCGCCCTTGCCGCTCACGGTTCTCCTCGTACGGGTGATGGTGGTCGATGGTGGTGACGTGGGTGTGGGGGGACGTAGCCGCCGGGGCGGGGCTACTGGTTGTCGCAGGTCGTCGCGTCAGCGGGGGGCGTGGCGTCGGCCGCGGCGGTGGAAGTGGCGCCGGCGCCGGGAAGCCAGGGCAGGTCGTGGCCCATCCGGTCCCGCTTGGTGCGCAGATACCGCAGGTTGTGCTCGCCGGCCTGGACGGCCATCGGCTCGCGGCCGGTGACCTTCAGGCCGTGCCGCACCAGGGCCGCGGTCTTGTCGGGGTTGTTGGTCATCAGGCGCAGTGAGCGCACGCCGAGGTCCTGGAGCATCTGCGCCCCCGCGGCGTAGTCGCGGGAGTCGGCGGGCAGCCCCAGTTCGAGGTTGGCGTCCAGGGTGTCTCGGCCGCGCTCCTGGAGTTCGTAGGCGCGCAGCTTGGACAGCAGTCCGATGCCGCGTCCCTCGTGGCCACGGAGGTAGATCACCACACCGCGGCCGGCCTCGGCGATCTTCTGCAGCGAGGCCTCCAGCTGGGGTCCGCAGTCGCAGCGCAGGGAGTGGAAGACATCGCCGGTCAGGCACTCGGAGTGGACCCGGACCAAGACGTCCTCGCCGTCGCCGAGCTCGCCCGCGACCAGCGCGATGTGCTCCACTCCGTCGGCCGTGGAGCGGTATCCGTACGCGGTGAACTCGCCGTGCGCGGTGGGCAGCCGGGTGGCGGCCTCGCGGCGGACGGTCGGCTCGGACGACTGCCGGTAGGCGATCAGGTCCTCGATGGAGATGATCGACAGGCCGTGCTTGCGGGCGAACGGCACCAGCTCGGGCAGCCGCAGCATGGTGCCGTCCTCGCCGGCGATCTCCACGATGGCGGCGGCCGGGCGCAGTCCGGCCAGCCGGGCGAGGTCGACACCGGCCTCGGTGTGGCCGTTGCGGACGAGTACGCCGCCGGGCCGGGCGCGCAGCGGGAAGATGTGACCGGGCCGCACGAAGTCGCCGGCCTCCGACTCCCCGGAGGCGAGCAGCCGCAGGGTGGTGGCGCGGTCGGCGGCGGAGATGCCGGTGGACACGCCGTGCGCGGCGGTGGCGTCGACGGAGACGGTGAAGGCGGTCCGCATCGACTCGGTGTTGTGCTCGACCATCTGCGGGAGTTCCAGCCGGTCCAGCTCCGGGCCCTCCATGGGGGCGCAGATCAGTCCGCGGCACTCGCTCATCATGAAGGCGACGATCTCGGGGGTGGCCTTCTCCGCGGCGATGACGAGGTCGCCCTCGTTCTCGCGGTTCTCGTCGTCCACGACGACGACCGGGCGGCCGGCGGCGATGTCGGCGATGGCCTGCTCGACGGGATCGAGCGCGAGTGAGGCGTCGGCTTCGGCGTCGTACCAGCTCTGCAGTGCGGTCATGCCGCTGCTCCTTCCAGGACGGGGCGGCTTTCGGCGCGCGAGCGCAGCCACCAGTCGCGCATGCCCCACACGACGAGGGCGAGATAGACGACGTAGACGAGGCCGGAGAAGGCCAGGCCGCTGCTGAAGGCCAGCGGGACGCCGACCAGGTCGACCAGCAGCCAGGCGAACCAGAACTCCACCAGCCCACGGGCCTGGGCGACCATCGCGGCGAGCGTGCCGACGAAGATGTAGGCGTCCGGCCAGGGGTTCCAGGACAGCTGCGGGATCAGGGTGAACAGCGTGCCGACGGCCGCGGTGCCCAGGGCCGTGCCGGCCAGCAGCACGGACCGCTCGCGCCAGCTTGCGAAACGTACGGCGATGGAGCCGTCCTGCGCCTGCCGCCGGCCGCGCTGCCACTGCCGCCAGCCCCACAAGGCCACGCCCATGACGAGGAGTTGCTTGCCGACGCCGCCGCTGAGGTGGGCGGAGGCATAGGCGGCGACGAGGATGAGGCCGGAGAGGAACTGGGCGGGCCAGGTCCCTATCGAGCGCCGCCAACCGAGGGCCAGGGCGGCCAGACCGATGGTGTTGCCGATCATGTCCGACCAGATGACGTGCTGGCCGAAGGCGGTGAAGGCCACGCCGTTCAGCGGGTCGAGGACGCTCACCGGTCCATCTCCTTGATCTCCTCGACGTCCTGCAGGTCCGCGAGGCCGGCGGAGCCCCGGCCGAGCAGCCGCTCGACGTACTTCGCCAGGACGTCGACCTCCAGGTTGACCGGGTCGCCGGCCTTCTTGATGCCCAGGGTGGTCAGGGCGAGGGTGGTGGGGATGAGGCTGATGGTGAAGTAGTCGTCGGCGGCGTCGACGACGGTGAGGCTGACACCGTCGACGGTGATGGAGCCCTTCTCGACGACGTAGCGGGCCAGTGCGGCCGGCAGCGCGATCTTGACGATCTCCCAGTGCTCGGCGGGGGTGCGCTCGACGATGGTGCCGGTGCCGTCCACATGCCCCTGGACGAGGTGCCCGCCCAGCCGGCCGCCGAGCGCCATCGGGCGCTCCAGGTTCACCCGCGAGCCGGCGCTCAGCGCGCCGAGGCTGGAGCGGCTGAGGGTCTCGGCCATCACATCGGCGGTGAATTCACCGTCGGCGGTGTCCACGACGGTCAGACAGACGCCGTTGACGGCGATCGAGTCGCCGTGCTTGGCGTCCTCGGTGACGACGGGTCCGCGCAGTCGGAAGCGGGAGCTGTCGCCGAGGTCCTCGATGGCGACGACCTCACCCAGTTCTTCGACGATTCCGGTGAACACTTCAGTTCTCCTCGTGGAGGGCGTGGCGGATGGGCGTGGCGGTGATGCGCAGATCGGGGCCGAGCCGTTCGGTGTCGGTCACATCGAGACGCAGCGCCTGGGCGATGGTGGTGATTCCCGCGTCGCCGACGGCAGCCGGTCCGGCGCCGAGCAGCACCGGCGCGAGATAGCCGACGACCTTGTCGACGGTCTGGGCGGCGAGGAAGGCCCCGGCGAGCGTGGGCCCGCCTTCGAGCAGTACGGAGCGGACATCGCGCGCGTACAGGGCGTTGAGCAGTGCGGGGATGGACAGCCCGCGTCCGTCGGCGGCGCGCGGCAGCCGGACGAGCGGGGCGAGGCCTTCGAGGTGGGCGGCGTCGGCGTCCTCGGCGACCGCGATCAAGGTGGGGGCGGTGCCGTCCAGGACGCGGGCGCCGGCCTTGACGGCGGTGGCGCCGGAGTCGACGACGACCCGCAGCGGCTGGGTGATCTCGTCGTCGGACAGGCTGATCCGGGCGCCGAGCTGTGGATCGTCGGCGCGGGCGGTGCCGGAGCCGACGATCACGGCGTCCGCGGCGGCCCGCAGCCGGTGCACGTCGGCGCGCGACTGGGGCGAGGAGATCCAGCGACTGGTGCCGTCGGCGGCGGCGATCCGGCCGTCGAGGGTGGCGGCGTACTTCCACAGCACGAAGGGGCGGCCACGCAGCACGGCGGTCAGCCAGGCCTCGTTGCCGGCCGCGGCCTCGTCGGCGAGCAGCCCGCCCTCGACGTCGACGCCGGCCTCGGCCAGGGTGACGGCGCCGCCGGTGGCGGTCGGGTTGGGGTCGGAGACGGCGTAGACGACCCGGGCGACGCCGGCGTCGATCAGCGCCTGGGCGCAGGGGCCGGTGCGACCGGTGTGGTTGCAGGGTTCGAGGGTGACCAGTGCGGTGCCGCCGCGGGCCCGCTCACCGGCGGCGCGCAGGGCGTGGACCTCGGCGTGCGGCCCGCCGGCCCGCTGGTGGAAGCCCTCGCCGACCGTACGGCCCGCGGAGTCCAGGACGACGCAGCCCACGACGGGGTTGGGGCTGGTGTGCCCGAGGCCGCGCGCGGCGAGCTCGATGGCTCGGCGCATCGCCGCGGTCTCAACGGGGGCTGCGGTGGCCACCGGGTCCTCCTGCCTCTTTCAGGCACGGACTCCGGGGCTGTCAGGACGACAGAAGCGGAAACGCGCAACAGAGACACCGAGGCCGGAAAAGAGGGCTCGCCCGGGAAACGACCCGGACGCGCCGCCGACGGCGGTGTACCGATGCTCGCCCGCCGCGCACTGCCTCCCATCCGGACTTTCACCGTCGGTGCAGGAATTTCACCTGCTCAACCGGCCGCTGGCTGCGGACGGGTCGCGGACTATAACCGCCGGTTCGGAATTACACCGACCCCGGAGTGCGCTGCTGCTCTTATGTCAGTACAGCTTCAGTCTGCCACGGCCGATCCTCGCCCATGCGAGCGAAGCTCTGTGGGCTGCCTCACAGCTTCCGGCGCGTCGCGGGTGTCACGGCCGGTCCGTGCTGATCCGTCATAGCGGGGACGGCACGCGCCCGTCCTCCGTACGCACGTATCCCCGCACACCCCGAGGACTGATCCCTGATGGCGACAATTCTGGTGACCGGCGGCACGGGCACGCTCGGGCGGCCCCTGATCGACCGGCTGCTCGACGACGGTCATGACGTCCGTTCGCTGAGCCGGCGCCCGCACACCGGTGCCGAGCGGCCCCGCCTGCGGTCGTACGCGGTCGATCTGCGCGACGGCACCGGTCTGGCCGAGGCGCTGGCGGGCGTGGACACGGTCGTGCACTGCGCGACGGCGCCGGCCGGCGGCGACGCGGAGGCCGCCGGGCGGCTGCTCGACGCGGCGCGGAGGGCGGGCGTCGGGCATCTGCTCTACATCTCGATCGTCGGCGTGGACCGGGTACCGCTGCGCTACTACCGCACCAAGCTCGCGGTGGAGCGGCTGATCGCGGACTCCGGCATCGGCTGGACGGTGCTGCGGACGACGCAGTTCCACGATCTGGTGCTCGGGCTGGTCAAGGCGGGCGCCCGCTCGCCGGTGCTGCCGGTGCCGTCGGGCGTACGGGTGCAGCCGGTCGAGGTGCGCGAAGTGGCCGACCGGCTGGCCGCGTTGGCGGCCGGCGGACCGGCCGGGCGGGTACCGGACATGGGCGGCCCCGAGGTGCGCACGGCCCGGGAGCTCGTCCGGGCCACGCTGGCGGCGGGTGGGCGGCGCCAGCTGCTGCTGCCGGTGTGGCTGCCGGGCGCGGCCGCCGCCGCGCTGCGCCGCGGCGGGAACCTCACCCCGGAGCACGCCGAGGGGCGGCGCACCTACGCCGAGTTCCTGGCGGAGCGGGCGGGGTAGCCGCCGGGGGCGCCCCTCAGGGCCTGTCCGGCCCTGCCCCAGCGGCCAGGCCCCACCCGCCCGCCGCCGGGCCGAACAGCTCGTGCTGGGCGGCGTCGCGTGCGGCGAGCACCGCGCCGAGCAGCACCGCGCGCCCGCCGACGGTCCCCGCCCGTACGTCGGTACGCAGCGGGGAGAGGCGGGCCAGGCGGTCCGCGACCCGGCCGGCGAGCGCCTCGCCGCCGGCCCGGCCGATCTCGCCGCCGAGCACCACGCAGCCGGGGTCGAGCACCGCGCAGACGGCGGCCGCGCCGAGGGCGATCCGCGCGGCCAGCGCGTCGAGGAAGCCGGCGCCGGCGTCACCGCCGGCCACGGCGGCGCGGACCAGGGCCTCGGCGGGCGGCGAGTCCGCGAGCAGGCCGCCCTCCGCCTCCTGGTCCGCCGGGGGCCGGATGCCGTGCTCCGCCGCGAGTGCGCAGATCGCGGCGGAGCCCGCCAGGGAGTGGAAACCGCCGTCGCAGCCGCTCGCGGAGGGCAGCGCCGCGGTGCCGGGGACGGGCAGGAAGCCGATCTCGCCGGCGCCCCCCGAGGCGCCGCGCCGCAGCGTGCCGTCCAGGACGACCGCGGCGCCGGTGCCATGGCCCAGCCAGAGCAGGACGAAGGTGTCGCGGTCGCGGGCCGCGCCGTCGCGGCGCTCCGCGATGGCGGCGAGGTTGACCTCGTTCTCCAGCAGGACCGGTGCCGCCGACCGCTCGCGCAGCGCGCCGACCAGGGCGGCATGCCAGGACGGGGTCCCGTCGGTGCCGCCGAGCCGCCCGGTCGCGGGGTCGACCAGGCCGGGGGCGCCGACGGCGAGGGTGTGCGGCGACTCGGCCCCGGCCGCGGCCAGGGCCTTGTCCACCACGGCGAGGGCGGTGGCGACGGCCGCGTCGGCGGCGTCGTCCGGGTCGAGGGGGGCGGTGCGCTCGGCGCGTACCCGGCCCAGCAGGTCGGCGACCGCGACGGTGACGCTGTGCGTGCGCAGATCGAGGCCGACGAGAGGGGCCCGGTCGGCGACGATCCCGTAGAGCCGGGCGTTGGGCCCGCGTCGCTGCGCCCCGCTCTCCCCCACGACGGCGATCAGCCCGGCCGTCTGGAGGCGCTCGACGAGATCCGCCACCGTCGGCCGGGACAGACCGGTCAGCGTCTTGAGCTGACCGGCCGTCAGTGGACCCTCGGACTGCAGGAGTTGCAGCGCCAGCCGATCGTTGATCAGCCGGGCGGTGGTCGGGGAGGCGGTGCGGCCGGCGGTCGCCGCGCGCGGTGGATGCATGACGGGATCCTTTCATCCGGCCGGGCCGGCACCCTTATTATCAGGCAGGGTTCCTGATAATTTACCGCCCATGGCCGGCAACGGCGTCCCCGACGACGTCACCCCCCTCCCCCGCGACGGACTGCGCCGCGCACGCTGGGCCGTCGCCCTGGTCTTCCTCGTCCACGGCTCCGTCACCGGCAACTTCGCCACCCGCATCCCCTGGATCCAGGACCACACCGGCATCTCCCCGGGCCAGCTCGGCCTGGCCCTCGCCTTCCCGGCGATCGGCGCGTCCCTGGCGATGCCGCTGGCCGGCCGGATCAGCCACCGCTTCGGCGCCCGCGCCGCGCTGCGCGGCCTGCTCGCGCTGTGGACGCTGTCCCTGGTCCTGCCCGCCCTCTCCCCCGGCCTGTACACGCTGTGTCCGGCGCTGCTGGCGTACGGGGCGGCCTCCGGGATGGCGGATGTGGCGATGAACGCGCTGGGCGTGGAGACCGAGGACCGGCTCGGCCGGCCGATCATGTCGGGGCTGCACGGCATGTGGAGCGCCGGCGCGCTGCTCGGCTCGGCGGCCGGCACCGTCGCCGCAGACGCCGGATGGGACGCCCGGCCGCACCTGGCCGGTGCCGCACTCGTCCTGACCCTGCTCGGCGCGCTCGCCTGCCGGGGCGTACTGGACCTGCGCAGCGCCCCCGAGGAGCATCCGCCGCCGCGCTTCGCGCTGCTGCCGAGATCGGCGCTGGTCATCGGGGCGATGGGGTTCTGCGCGGTCTTCGCCGAGGGCGCCGCACTGGACTGGTCGGCGGTCTACCTCCGCGACCGGCTGGGCACCGACGCGGGCCTGGCCGCCGCCTCGACCACCGCCTTCGCCTGCACCATGGCCGTGGCGCGCCTGGCCGGCGACAGGGTGGTGGCCCGCTTCGGCGCGGTGCGCACGGTACGCGCCGGCGGTGCGCTGGCGGCGGCCGGCGGCCTGCTGATCGTCACCGCGCGGCACCCGGCGACGGCCATGGCCGGCTTCGGCCTCATGGGCCTGGGCATCGCGGTCGTGGTCCCGCTGGCCTTCGCGGCCGCCGGCCGCAGCGGCCCGGCCCCCAGCCAGGCCATCGCGGGCGTCGCCACGATCACCTACACCTCCGGGCTGATCGCCCCGTCCGCCATCGGGGCAATCGCCCAGGCGACCTCGCTGACGGTGTCGTTCGCGCTGGTCACCACCCTGGCGTTCGGCCTGGTCGTGGGCGCGCGGGTGCTGCGGGTCCCGGGACGTACGGCGCGGGGCGCCCCCGCGGTGACGGGCGATCTGGAACGGTCCTGAACCGGCGGGGGCGATCCCCCGGCGGGCTCAGGCCGCCTCCGCCTCCGCCGGCTGCGCGCCCGCCTCCGGCCGGAGCAGCTCCGCGGCGATCTCACGGGCCCGGTCCGACCACGGGGTGGGCCGCAGCGTCTGGGAGTCGACCCGGACGAGCACCCGGTGGCCCTGGGCGTAGGTCGCGGCGCCGTCGGCCGAGCAGAGCCGGAAGCCGTAGGTCAGACCGGTACGGCCGAGGCGTTCGACCCACAGGTGTGCGGCGTAGCGGCCCGGGCTGGTGATCGGCCGCTCGTAGGAGACCCGCATCTCCTTGATGACGTTGCACATGTCCCCGGCGGCCGCCCAGTCGCCGTCGAACCGGAAGCCCCGGCCGTGCCAGTACTCCGACCAGGCGCGTTCGGCCAGCAGCGGGTAGCGGGAGTTGTGGAGCATGCCCAGCGCGTCGAGGTCGTCGAAGTGGACGGTGACGGGGACCAGCCGGCCGTACGGGAGGGGGCCGGCGGCCGGCAGGGGTTCGACGCTCACGGGGAACTGCTCCAGGGGTGCTTCGGTGTCGGTGTGCGGAGCCATCGTAAGCGGCCGCTTAGAACGCTGTGTCCACCGGTCCCCGCCCGTCATGGCAGCCGGGGCCGGCGGAGCACGGCCGGCCCCGGTGCGGTCCCCGTACGAGGCGGCCCCGCCGGTGGCCTCAGCCGGACGTGCCGGCGCTGCCGTCGTAGTCGGTGGTCCCGCCGTCCAGGAGTGCGCTCTGCCGCGGGGCCGCCGTCGCCCGGGAGAGCCAGCGCAGGGAGTGGTAGCCGGTGAGCACGACCAGGGTGCCCAGGGCGATGCCGCTCAGTTCGAAGTGCTCGGTGAACTTCAGCGAGACCCCGCCGATGGCGATGACGATGCCGGCCGCGGCGGGGATGAGGTTCAGCGGGACGGTGAAGTCCACCTTGTTCCGCACCCAGATCTGGGCGCCGAGCAGGCCGATCATGCCGTACAGGATGACGGTGATGCCGCCCAGCACGCCGCCGGGGATCGCGGCCACCACCGCGCCGAATTTCGGGCACAGGCCGAAGAGCACCGCGAAGGCCGCGGCCGCGGTGTAGGCCGCCGTCGAGTAGACGCGGGTCGCGGCCATCACCCCGATGTTCTCGGCGTACGTCGTGGTGGCCGGGCCGCCGACCGCGGTCGAGAGCATCGTCGCGGTACCGTCCGCGACGATGGCCATCCCCATCTTGTCGTCCAGCGGATCGCCGGTCATCTCGCCGACGGCCTTGACGTGGCCCGCGTTCTCCGCGACCAGCGCCACCAGGACGGGCAGCGCGACCAGGATCGCGGAGGCCGAGAAGTTCGGCGCGTGGAAGGTGGGGGCGCCGATCCAGTCGGCCTTGGCGACACCGGAGAAGTCGATGCGCCAGTGGTCGGTGAGCTTCCCCGAGCCGTCGACCGAGTGGATCTTTCCCGCGGTGCGGTCCAGGACCCAGGAGAGCGCGTAGCCGAAGACCAGGCCCAGGAAGATCGCGATGCGCGACCAGAAGCCCCGCAGCACGACCAGCGCGAGCCCGGTGAAGAGCATCGTGGCCAGCGCCGTCCACTGGTCCTGGGGCCAGTAGACGGAGGCGGTGACGGGGGCGAGGTTGAAGCCGATGAGCATGACGACCGCGCCGGTCACCGTGGGCGGGAGCACGGCGTGGATCACCCGGGCGCCCAGGACGTGGATGGCGATACCGCAGCCGGCCAGGCAGGCGCCCACGACGAGCATCGCGCCGGTCAGGGTCCCGGCGTCGCCACCCTGTCCCGCGATCACCGCGGACACGCCCACGAAGGACAGCGACGACCCCAGGTAGCTGGGGATGCGGCCGCGGGTCATCACCAGGAACAGCACGGTCGCCACCCCGGACGCCATGAGGGCGAGGCCGGGGTCCAGGCCCATGAGCACCGGGGCGACGAAGCATGCGCCGATCATGGACACGACGTGCTGGGCGCCGAGCCCGATCGTCCGCCCCCAGCTCAGGCGCTCCCCGGGCCTGACCACCTCACCGGGCTGCAGGTGCTTGCCATCTCCGTGCAGCTTCCACCCGAAGCCCGCCATGATCACGCTCCACTGTTGCGACGCCCTGCACCTCACAGAGCCGAGGTGATTCATAGCCGAACGATTCCCTCCGAACAAAACCGCGGGCCGCCCCCGCCTCGGCGGCCGGGTCTCGTGACGGCCTGGTGGTACGTCCGGGCCGGGCCGTTGCCCAGGCGTTCCGGGCACCGGAGCAGCGCGGAGTCACAAGAGGGCGCGCCGGTCATTACCCCGTTCCGGGCATCGGCAATCGGGCGGCGCCGGGAGCCGTCGTGCGGGTGTCACGCTGAGCGGATGACGACGACTCAGGAATGCGGCGACGAACACGGCCCGCCGAGGACCGTGACCGCCACGGGCGTGGCGAAGGTGCTGGCGCGGATGCGGGAGCTGGACGCCGCGCTGCCCCCCGAGGACGGGGTGGCCGTCTTCAACGGGGTCTATCTGACCGTCACCGAAGCGGTGGCCCAGCGCCTGGGCCACGGCGGGTTCGACGATCCCCGGGCCGCCGGCGAGCTGGACCTCCGCTTCGCGCGGCGCTACTTCGACGCGGTGGACGCCGCGGCCGCCGGGCTGCGGCCGCCGGCCTGCTGGCGGCCGCTGCTCCAACTGCGCCGCCACCCGGGCGTGCGTCCGCTGCAGTTCGCGCTGGCCGGGATCAACGCCCACATCGGCCACGATCTGGCGCTCGCGGTGCTGGACACCTGCCGGGCGCTGGAGTGCGAACCGCAGGTACTGGAGAGCGACTTCGACCGGGTGGGCGGGGTGCTGGCGAGCCTGGAGGAACGGATCCGGGAGCGGCTGATGCCCGGCCCCGACGTGCTGGACATCGCCGATCCGCTGACGCATCTGATCGGGTCATGGAGCCTGGACAAGGCCAGGGACGGCGCCTGGGTCGCGGCCCGGGCGCTGTGGGGCGTACGCGCACTGCCCCAGGTGGCGGCGGAGTTCACCGAGCGGCTGGACGCCGGGGTGGGCCTGGTGGGGCGGATGCTGCTGACCCCGCTGCCCGGCTGACCCGCCCCGGCGTCCGCGGCCCGCCTTCCTCGCCCGGCGCTCCCCGCTCCGCCACCTCGACGTGTTCCCACCTTGAACCTCCCCGGGCCGGCGCTACGTTGGCCGCAGGGCACGGGGACAGCCCCTGGGGAACGCCTGAGACGAAGGAGTGCGTGCATGGGCATCCGACTCGGTCTGAGCCTTCCGCAGATGCGGCAGTACGACATCGGACGCGACGTTCCCGACGTGGCGCGGGCGGCGGAGCGCACCGGATACGAGAGCCTGTGGGTCTTCGAGCGGATCCTGTTCCCCGAGCCCGCCACGCAGGGGCTGTACGGCATCCCGGGCGTGCCCTGGCCCGACCAGTACCGCTCGGTGGCCGACCCGCTGGTGACGCTGACACTGGCCGCGGCCGCCACGGAGCGGGCCCGGCTGGGCACCAGCGTGCTGGTGGCCCCGCTTCACGTGCCCTTCCAGCTGGCCCGGAGCCTGGCGTCGCTGGACGCGGCGAGCGGCGGCCGGGTGGTCGCGGGCCTGGGCACCGGCTGGTCGCTGGACGAGTACGCGGCCGCCGCCGTCGCCCCGTTCGGCCGGCGCGGCAAGGTGCTCGACGAGTTGATCGACGTCTGCCAGGCGGTGTGGGGCCCGGACCCGGTGGCGTACGAGGGGCCGCTGACCACCATCGCGCCGTCGGTCGTCGGGCCCAAGCCGAAGCGGCCGATCCCGATCCTGCTGCCCGCCAACAGCCCGCGCGCGCTGCGCCGGCTGGTCGACCGGGCGGACGGCTGGATGCCCGTCGGCATGGGCGCACACAAGCTGGCCGAGCAGTGGCAGCGGGTGCAGGAGCTGGCGGCCGAGCGGGGGCGCCGGGAGCCGGTGCGCAGCGTGCTGCGGGTGAACACCCTGCACACCGCCAAGGCGTACGACGGCCCGGACCGCAAGCCCTTCCAGGGCAGCGTCGAGCAGATCACCGAGGATCTGGTGGCACACGCCGCGGTGGGCGTGGAGGAGATCCTCATCGACCTCCAGGGCGGCGCCCGCGACGCGCAGGAGCTCAAGGACCTCGCGGCGGAGGTGTACGCGGCGGCGCGGGCGGCCGGGGTCTAAAGGGCCCAGGGGGCCCGGCGGTGTGCCGGGCCCCTGGTGTCCTTGAACCTCCGGTTGCCCTCAGTCCTCCGGCAGTTCGATCGGCGCGATCTCGTCGTACAGGTCGCCCGGTCCGGGGTTGGTGGCATCGGTGCTGCCACCGAAGTGGTGCATCACGCCCCACACCGCGTTCAGCGCGGTCTGCACCGCGCCCTCGGCCCAGCCCGCCGTCCAGGAGATGTCGTCACCGGCGAGGAAGATGCCGCGCTTGTCCTCGGGGAGGCGGTCCTGCATGAAGTGGGTGAACAGCCGCCGCTGGTAGCGGTAGTGGCCGGGCAGGTTGGCCTTGAACGCGCCCATGAAGTAGGGCTCGTTCTCCCAGGAGACGGTGACCGGGTTGCCGATGATGTGCTTGCGGATGTCGACCTTCGGATAGATCTCCGACAGCGACTTCAGCATGACCTCCATCCGCTCGTTCGCGTCCAGCGGCAGCCACTTCAGGCTGTCGTCGCACCAGGTGTACGACAGGCAGATGACGGCGGGCTTGTCCGGCCCGTCGTCGAGGAGGTACGTGCCGCGGGTCATCCGGTCGGTGAGCGTCATCGACATGACGTCCCGCCCCGTCTCCTCGTCCTTGTCCAGCCAGAACGGCCGGTCCACCGGAACGAAGAGCTTGGACGACTCCATGTAGTGGGTGCGCTCCATCGCCGTCCAGTGGTCGATGGGGAACAGCGAGTCGTCGCACGCGATCTTGCTCAGCAGCATCCAGGACTGCGCGGTGAAGACGGCGGCCTCATAGGTGCGGATGTCGCCGTCGGCGTCGGTCACCGTGATGCCGTTGCCCGCGGTGCGGTGCAGCCGGGTCACGGCGGGACGCGGGGTGCCGTCGTGCAGCGACGACAGCGAGGTACCGGGCGCCCAGTGCACGATCTTCGCCGGCTCGCGCTCCCACAGGCGCAGCGGCAGCTGCTGGCTGCCGCCGACGATGCCGCGGTGGTGGTCGTCGGCCTCGGTGTAGACGACCCGCAGGATCTCCAGGATGGAGTTGGGGAAGTCGGTGTCCCAGCCGCCGGTGCCGAAACCGACCTGGCCGAAGATCTCGCGGTGCCGGAAGGACTTGAACGCCTCCGACTCGCAGAGGAACCCGTAGAAGGTCTGGTTGTCGAGCTTCTCGACGAGCTGCGCCCAGATCTCCCGGATGCGCGGCACATCGCGCTCGCGCATCGCCTGGTTCATGTCGGAGAAGTCGGCGCCCTCCTCCAGGCAGGCGTTCCACGCGTTCATGACGTCGCGGTAGACCTGCGGGAGGTCGTCGACCGTGACGGCGTAGTGCGACTCGCCCTTGAGGTCGACGACGGTCGAGGGGGTGTCCGGCGCCAGCGGGTTGGGGAACGGCGTGGTCGTCAGGCCCACCAGGTCGATGTAGTGCTGCAGCGCCGTCGAGGACGGCGGGAAGCGCATGGCGCCCATCTCGGCGGTCAGGCCCGCCCCCTCGGCCCCGGTGCCCTCGAAGCCGACGGTGCGCAGCCGGCCGCCTATCTGGTCGGCCTCGTAGACGACGGGCCTCAGGCCCATCTTCATCAGCTCGTAGGCGGTGATGATGCCGGAGAGGCCGCCGCCGATGACCGCGACCTCCTTGCCGTGCTCGACCGCGGGGATCTGGCCCAGGCCCGCGGGGTGGGCGAGGAAGTCGTCGTAGGCGTACGGGAAGTCCGGGCCGAACATGGTGATCGGCGGCTGGGCATCCGCGTGGTGGGCGGCGGTGGGCACCGTGGACGTCATCGGGGCGGACTCCTCGCAGGCAGGGCAGGGCTGAAGCAGGCAGGGCAGGACGCCCGGCGCGGGCAGGGCAGGGCTAAAGCAGGCAGGGCGGCGCGGGCCGGCCTGCGGCGGAGGGGGTGGGACGGGGTCGGGCCGGGGTGGGCGGGTCAGGTCACGTCAGCGGGCCGTACAGCTCGGGCCGCCGGTCCTCCAGGTACGGGTTCTCCGCCCGGGACTCCTTCAGGAAGGCGGCGTCCACGTCGGCCCGCACCAGCTGCTCGCCGCGGCCGGCACGGGTGCGTACGACACCGTCCGGGCCGGCCAGGCAGCTCAGGCCGACGAACTCGAACTCGCCCTCCGTGCCGACCCGGTTGACGTACGCGATGTACATCTGGTTTTCGAAGGCGCGGACCGGGATGACGGATTCGGCGACGAACTGGAAGGGGTGCATCTGCGCGGTGGGCACCAGCAGCAGATCGGTGCCGGCCAGCGCATGCGCCCGGACGTTCTCCGGGAACTCCACGTCGTAGCAGATCAGCACGCCGATGCGGAGGCCGGACAGCTCGGCCTGGACGACCGCCCGCTCGCCCGGGGTGAACCACTGGCGCTCGAAGCAGCCAAAGAGGTGGGTCTTGCGGTAGTTCGCCAGGCGCGCGCCGTCGGGGCCGATGAGCTGCGCGGAGTTGTAGACCGCGGCGCTGTCGGGGTCGTCGTGGCCGGCGCGCTCGGGGTAGCCGTAGAGCACCGCGATGCCGTGCTCGGCGGCGATCTCGCCGATGGCCCGGGCGCTGTCGCCGTCGGCGGGCTCGGCGAGGCGGTGCACGTCGCCGCCGATCGCGTAGCCGGTCAGGAACAGCTCGGGGCAGACCAGCAGTCCGGCGCCGGTCGCGGCCGCCGAGCGGGCCGCGTCACCGAGCACCCGAAGATTGTGCGCGACATCGCCGGGCCGGCCCGAACTCTGGAGCAGGGCGGTGTGCAGCGACGTCATGGGACCCCTCGGCGGACGGTTCGGGCGGGACGCATTGACGGTACGGGGCGGCGACGATTCCGGACAAGGCGCCACCGTTGCGTGCCGACGGACGATTCATTGCGCGTTCAAGCGAGACCCCGGCGATTCGTTGCGCCCGGCGTTCGCGCAGGTCGGACCGGCGTGCCCGGGGCGCCGCGGGACGGCCGGGGCCCGTGCGGGCGGCGACGAGACCGTCAGGCCGTGGGGGGTGCGGCAGCGATCGCCTGCGCGACGGCGCGACGGGTGAGACCGCGCAGCCAGATGTGCCCCGCGTCGGCCTCCTGGCGCGGGTGCCAGGCCATCTCCATGGTCATCGCCGGCAGGTCGAGCGGGATGGGCAGGGTGCGCAGCCCCAGCGAGCGGACCGCCGACGCCGCGGTCCGCTCGCTGGCCAGGCCGACCGCATCGCTGTCGCGGACCATCATCAGGGAGGCCGCGAAGGTGGGCACGGTGGCGATCACCTTGCGGCGCAGTCCGAGTGCGGCGAGCGCGGCGTCGACGGGGCCGGTGAGCCGGCCGCGGCGGGTGAAGTTGAGGTGCGGGGCGTCGGCGTAGCGGCGGGGGGTGAGCTTGACGGTGGTCAGCGGGTGCCCGTCGCGCACCACGGCGACCGCACGATCGGTGAACAGCTCCTCCGTACGGATCTCCGGCTCGCGGCTGTCGATGACGCCCACCTCCAGGTCCGCGGCGCCGTCGCGCAGCAGCGGCACGTCGATGTAGCTCTCCCCGAGGAAGCGCAGCACGACCTGCGGGGCCTCCTCGGCGGCGAGGGCGACCAGGCGGGGGCCGAGGGCGGTGACCAGGAGGTCGTTGGCGTTGATGGTGAAGATCCGGGCGAGCTGGGCCGGGTCGGCGGGTGCGGCCGGCGCGAGCACACCGTGGGCCGCCTCCACCAGCCGGCGCACCTCGGCCCTGATCTCCAGGGCACGCGGGGTCGGCACCATCGTGCGCCCGGCGCGGACGAGGACGGGGTCTGCGATCGTGCGGCGGATCCGGCCGAGGGTGCGGCTCATGGCGGGCCCGGAGAGCCCGAGCCGGTCGGCGGCCGCGGTCACGCTCTCCTCCTCCAGCAGGGCGTCCAGGGCCGTCAGCAGGTTCAGGTCGACGGATGCGTTTCGCGCAGTCATGGAGTCCATACCTTGCGGTGGGGGTCAATCCACCGGACTTTAGTGCGGTGCGAGACGCGGTCGGCGTGGACGTGCGCCCGCCGGGCACCGGGCGGGCCAGAGCGGGTCGCGACAGGCGGTGCTGCGGCCCTTCCACGGCCCGCTTCGGTGCTGCGGCGGTGTTCAGCCCGGCGCGCCCGAGCTGTAGCGCCGCAGCAGCGGCGACAGCACCAGCACCGACTTCGTCCGCTCCACGAACGGCTCGCCCGCGATCCGTTCCAGCACCCGCTCGAAGTGGCGCATGTCGGAGGCGAAGACCTGGACGATGGCGTCCGCCTCACCGGTGACGGTGGAGGCGGACGCCACTTCCGGGTAGCGCGACAGGCCGCGGTGGATCGCCTCGGGCGAGGTGTTGCGGCGGCAGTAGATCTCGATGTAGCCCTCGGTCTCCCAGCCGAGCGCGGCCGGGTCCACCCGTACGGTGAAGCCGGTGATCGCTCCGTCGGCCCGCAGCCGGTCCACCCGGCGCTTGACGGCCGGAGCGGACAGCCCGACCTCCTGGCCGATGTCGGCATAGCTGCGGCGGGCGTCCTCGGCGAGGGCGTGGACGATGCGTTCGTCGAGATCGTTCAGTCGCACTGCGGGTGGATCACTTCTCTGACGTGGCCAATCGGGAGCGGCGCAAGCCGTATCCGAAGTAGACCACAAGGCCCACGGCCATCCAGACACCGAAGACCACCCAGGTCACCGCCTCCAGGCTGTACATCATCCACAGGCACAGCACGAAGCCGATCGCCGGGAACAGCGGGGAGAGCGGGGTACGGAAGGTACGCGGCATGTCGGGACGCGTCCGGCGCAGCACGATGACGGCCACGTTGACCAGCGCGAAGGCGAAGAGGGTGCCGATGCTGGTGGCGTCGGCCAGCTGGCCCAGCGGCACCGCCGCGGCCAGCACGCCGCAGAACAGCGACACGATCACCGTGTTGACCCGCGGCACACCGCTCTTGGCGTGCACCTTGGAGAACGCCTTCGGCACCAGGCCGTCGCGGGACATCGCGAACAGGATGCGGGTCTGGCCGTAGAGCACGGTCAGTACGACGCTGGCGATGGCGATGACCGCGCCGAACGCGAGCAGCACCGCCCACCAGCTCTGTCCGGTGACCGCCTTCATGATCCCGGCCAGCGCGGCCTCGGAGCCCTGGAACTTCTGCCACGGCATCGCGCCCACGGCGATCGCCGCGACCAGGCAGTACAGCGCGGTGACGATCACCAGCGAGAGCATGATCGCGCGCGGCAGGTCGCGCTGCGGGTTCTTGGCCTCCTCGCCGGCCGTGGAGGCGGCGTCGAAGCCGATGTACGAGAAGAACAGGGTCGCGCCCGCGGCGCTGACGCCCGCCATGCCCATCGGCATGAAGTTCGCGTAGTTGCCGGACCGCACGCCCTGGACGGCGACACCGCAGAACAGCAGCAGCGCGACGATCTTGACGAGCACCATGACGGTGTTGGCCCGGGCGCTCTCCTTGGCCCCGCCCATCAGGAACGCCATCGCCAGCAGCACCACCAGCAGCGCCGGCAGGTTGAAGATGCCGCCGTCGCCGGGCGGCGCGGACAGCGCGTCCGGGATGGTGAAGCCGAAGACGCCGTTGAGCAGCTCGTTGAGGTACTCGCCCCAGCCCACCGCGACGGCCGCGACCGAGACGCCGTACTCCAGGACCAGACACCAGCCGCAGACCCAGGCGATCAGCTCGCCGAGGGTGGCGTAGGCGTAGGAGTAGGACGATCCGGAGACCGGCATGGTGCCGGCCAGCTCCGCGTACGACAGCGCCGAGAACAGCGCGGTGATGCCGGCGATGATGAAGGAGATGACGACCGCGGGGCCGGCGTCCGGGACGGCCTCGCCGAGGACCACGAAGATGCCGGTGCCGAGCGTGGCACCGATGCTGATCATGGTCAGCTGCCACACGCCCATGGAGCGGCGGAGCGAACCGCCCTCCCCCTTGCCGCCCTCGGCGACCAGCCGCTCGACCGGTTTGCGCCGCATCAGCCGGGTGCCGAGGCCTCCGGGGGCGGGTGGCTGGGTGTCGCGGTCCCCTGCGGGTGGGGCTGCGCCGTGCTCCAACACTGGGGTGGCTCCTTCATCGCTGCCGGTCAAGGCGGGTTCGGAGGACGGCGACCGGCAGCGGCCAGGTTGCAGGCATGCCTAAGCCACCTGCAGCAGGAGACCGCCGAGCAGACGGTCTCCGCCACTCCACGTACAGCGCATGACCTTACGGGCCGCTGTTGACCTGCCGTAATGCGGGTTCCTTGCGCAACCGCGGACGATCGTTGCGCACGGGCGCGGCGGGCGGTCGTTCGTTGCGCGCCAGGGTCCGAACGCCGGGCCTGCCCGCGGGGCGTCCAAGGGGTGGACATCCGTGGTGCCCACACCCATCCGGCGGCGCCCGGATACGCGAGCGGCCCCGCACCCATGGGGTGCGGGCCCGGTGAGCCGTGCCGGCGGAGCCGCTGAGCGGCCCCGTGGCGGATCAGCTCCAGCTGTCGTGGAGCGGCTTGCCCTCGGCGTAGCCGGCGGCGCTCTGCACGCCGACCACGGCCTTCTCGGCGAACTCGGCCAGGGAGGCCGCGCCCGCGTAGGTGCAGGAGCTGCGGACGCCCGCGATGATCGAGTCGATCAGGTCCTCGACGCCGGGGCGGGCCTGGTCGATGAACATCCGGGAGTGCGAGATGCCCTCCTCGAAGAGCCCCTTGCGGGCCCGGTCGTAGGCCGACTCCTCGCTCGTCCGCCGCTGCACCGCACGCGCGGAGGCCATGCCGAAGCTCTCCTTGTACGGGCGGCCGTCGGCGGTGTGCTGGAGGTCGCCGGGCGACTCGAGCGTGCCGGCGAACCAGGAGCCGATCATGACGTTGGACGCGCCGGCGGCCAGCGCCATGGCGACGTCGCGGGGGTGGCGCACACCGCCGTCGGCCCAGACGTGCTTGCCGTACTTCCTGGCCTCGGCGGCGCACTCCAGCACCGCGGAGAACTGCGGCCGGCCGACGCCGGTCATCATGCGGGTGGTGCACATCGCGCCCGGTCCGACGCCGACCTTGATGATGTCCGCGCCGGCCTCGATCAGGTCGCGGACGCCCTCGGCGGCGACGATGTTGCCCGCCACGATCGGGACCTGCGGGTCCAGCGCCCGGACGGCCTTGACCGCGCTGATCATCGTCTCCTGGTGGCCGTGCGCGGTGTCCACGACGAGCGTGTCCACACCGGCGTCCAGCAGCGCCTTGGCCTTGCCGGCCACATCGCCGTTGATGCCGACGGCGGCGGCGATCCGCAGCTTGCCGTCGGCGTCCGTGGCGGGGGTGTACAGGGTGGCGCGCAGGGCGCCCTTGCGGGTCAGGACGCCGACCAGCATGCCGTCCGCGTCGACCGCGGGCGCGAGCTTGCGGTTGGCGGCGTCGAGGCGGTTGAAGGCCTCGCGCGGGTCGATGTCGGCGTCCAGGACCAGCAGGTCCTTGGACATGACCTCGGCGACCTGGGTGAAGCGGTCCACGCCGGCCAGGTCGTGCTCGGTGACGACACCGACCGGGCGGCCGCCCTCGACGACGATGCCCGCGCCGTGCGCCCGCTTGGGCAGCAGCGACAGCGCGTCGGCGACGGTCGCGACCGGGGAGAGCACGATCGGCGTGTCCAGCACCAGATGGCGGCGCTTGACCCAGGTGACCACCTCGGTGACGACATCGATCGGGATGTCCTGCGGGATGACGACCAGGCCACCGCGGCGGGCGACGGTCTCGGCCATCCGGCGTCCGGCGATCGCCGTCATGTTGGCGACCACGAGCGGAATGGTGGTACCGCTGCCGTCGGGCGAGGACAGGTCGACACCCTGGCGGGAGCCCACGGCGGAGCGGCCGGGCACCATGAACACATCGTCGTAGGTCAGGTCGTAGGGCACCGAAGAACTCTCTTCGAGCGCGCCGTTCTTCGGATTCAGGAATCGCATATGGCCAGGATACGGGCCCTGACCAGGGCTCATACGATTGTCCGAGCTGCCGCTGGGCCGTGTGTGCGATCCGCCAACGCCGCCCGCGCCCTGCTCCCGGGCCGCCCCTGGTCAGGCCGCTACGCCCCCTGACGGCCCCGCCCACGGGCCATGATCACGGCCAGTCCGGTGTCCGTGTCACGCCAGTAGCCCACCGCGTCCGCGAGGACGGACTCCACGATGCTCCAGTCGTCGGGGGCGGCGGCCGCGTAGCCCTGCCAGTCGGTGACGACCAGCAGCCGGCCGCGGTCGGCCGGGCACCACGACAGGTCGGTGAGGCAGTCGGCGAGCGCGTCCCAGTTGTGGCCGAACCAGGCCGGCAGCCGCAGCGCACCGGCGCACCGCGCCATGAAGGCGGCCTTGTCCCGGGCCCCGTCCAGCTCCAGTGACGCGCCGGTCCACCCGGCGTCCCGGGCGGCCGCCAGGGCGTCGGCCACCGGGCGCTCGGCGGGCCAGGTCAGCACCCCGGGGGGCGTACTGCCGTCGAGCACCGCCTTGAGCGGCCGCGGCACCGTGCCCGTCATCGCCGTACCGCCTTGCCGGTCATCGCAGCACCGCCTTGAAGCTTCGGTAGTGGTCGTCGGTGTAGTACGTCTCGTGGCCCCGGCCGGTGACCAGGCGGCGGGGGCCGCGGTCCGGCGAGCCGGGCGTGGGGACCGTGTACTCGTGGTAGTAGCCGCGGGTCTGACGGGGCAGCAGGCCCTCGCGGTTGCCGAAGACGGTCCCGTCCTGCCGGTAGGGGAAGGGCCCGCCGGCGTCGATGAGCGCCAGGGTGTCCCGCGCCTGGGAGGGCAGTGCGCCGACCGGGACGACCGGCATGCCCCGCGCCCAGTCGGGTACGGCGGAGGCGCCCGGCGCGGGGGTGGCGACGGTGGCCGCGGCCCGCGGCGATCCGGGTGAACTCCCCTTGTCGCCACCGCCGGTGGCGCATCCGGTGAGGACGAGGAGCAGGCCGGCGAGCAGCGCGCCGAGGACGGCGGCGGCTCGGCGCGGGGCGGAGTGGATCTCCATGGCGCCGATGCTGTCACAGGCGTGCGCGAGCCGCTCGCCGATGGGCGCGTCGGGGGTGGCCGGCGACGAGCACGTCGGGGGTGGCCGGGCTGCGCGGCCACCCGGCGGGCATCACCGCCCGTCGGGATCCGCCCGGTCCAGCGCCGGTCGCGGCCCGGGGCCGGTCTCCAGCAGCAGGTGGTCGGCGGCGGCGGTGTCGGTGACCAGGCTCGTCACCAGCCCGGAGCGCAGCACCGCGCCGATCGCCGCGGCCTTGCGCCGGCCGCCCGCGATGGCGACGACCTCGGGAATACGGCGCAGCCGGTCCGCCTCGACCGTGATGCACCGCTCGCCCAGGTCCCGGCCGATCCGGCGGCCCTCGGCGTCGAAGAGGTGCGCGGACATCTCGGCGGCCGCGCCCAGCGAGGCGTAGTGCTCCCGCTCCTGCTCGCTCAGCATGTCGTAGACGGTCGAGACGCCCGGCTCCCAGGAGCCGATGGAGACGCAGGCGACGGTGACCTTGTCGAAGTACTCGAAGGCCCGGGCGATGCCGGTCTGCCGGCGCAGCGCCTCGGCGGTCGCCGAGTCGGGCAGCAGCATCGGCGCGTAGATCGGGTGCGCCTCGCCCCCGGAGACGTCGGCCGCGCGGCGCACCGCCTCGACCGAGCCGCGGTCGGCGGTGCCCGCGTCGTAGACCCCGGTCAACTGCACGACGGTGCACGGCGGGAGCCGGTGCAGCGCGGCCGCCATGTGGATGGTCGAGCGGCCCCAGGCGAGGCCGAGCACATCGCCCTCGTTGACGAGCTCGCCGAGCAGGTCGGCGGCGACCTCACCGAGGTTCTCGGGGTCGGCGGCGTCGTCGGGCGGGGTCTGGCCGCCGAAGGCGGGGGGAGCGTCCGCGGGCGACTCGACGACCACCGCGTGCCGCAGGCCGTAGCGGGCCCGCAGGGCGTCGGAGCGTTCGGCGTCCAGTTCGGAGGGCACCCGGATCTCGATCCGTACGAGATCACGCTCCAGTGCCGTTTCCAGCACCCGCGCGACCTTGAAGCGGCTGACGCCGAACTCCTCCGCGATCTGGATCTTCGACTTTCCCTCAAGATAGAAACGGCGGGCCATGGCCGCAGCCTGCACCAGCTCGGCAGGGCCCATTCCGGACTGTGGGCGGCTGGCTACCACGAAATTCTCCCCTTTTGCGCATCTGATCGAGTCTTTGCTCATCCTTTCAGAAACCCGAGGGCAACGGGGACCATCGGCGCCTCGACCGTCGTGAACGCTCGATTGCGCAACGGACAACTGGCGGCGCGACCGGGCCACGAGGGCATCCCCGTGGCGCACCGGCCGGGCCGCCGGCCCCCGCGTCCCGCATCAGTGCGCGCAGCCCCAGCCCGCCGCCGCGGTCGCCGCCTCGGCCTTCTCCCGCAGGTCCCGCACCGCCTTGGCCGGGTCGTCCGCGCCGTAGACCGCCGAACCGGCCACGAACACATCGGCCCCGGCCTCCGCGCAGCGCTCGATCGTCGAGGCGGAGACCCCGCCGTCCACCTGGAGCCACAGCTGGAGCCCGTGCCGGGAGATCAGCTCACGGGTGCGGCGGATCTTCGGCAGCATGATGTCCAGGAACGCCTGGCCGCCGAAGCCCGGCTCCACGGTCATGATCAGCAGCATGTCCAGCTCGGGGAGCAGATCCTCGTACGGCTCGATGGGCGTGGCCGGCTTGAGCGCCATCGACGCCCGCGCGCCCTTGGCCCGGATCTCCCGCGCCAGCCGCACCGGCGCGGCCGCCGCCTCCGCGTGGAAGGTCACCGACCCGGCCCCGGCCTCGATGTACTGCGGCGCCCAGCGGTCCGGGTCCTCGATCATCAGATGCAGATCGAGCGGGGTGTTCGTCGCCTTGCTCAGCGACTCGACGACCGGCACGCCGAGGGTGAGGTTCGGGACGAAGTGGTTGTCCATGACGTCGACGTGCAGCCAGTCGGCGCCCTCGACGGCCTTCGCCTCCTCGGCGAGCCGGGCGAAGTCTGCGGACAGGATGCTGGGGTTGATCAAGGCCATGGGACCAGTATGGCGTCCCGGCCCGGCGGGACCGGAGCCGGGACCGCCCCGGGCGACCGCCCCGCCCACCGGGCCGGCACCCGACCGCTCCTCAACCCGTCCCTCAGCCCTTCCCGCCGCCTCTTCCTAGGCCCGCGCTTCCTCAGCCCGTCCGTCGCAGCAGCGCCAGATACATCGCGTCCGTGCCGTGCAGGTGGGGCCACAGCTGCACGTCGGGGCCGTCGCCGAGCGCCGGTACGCCCGGCATCAGCGGCCGGGCGTCGACCCACTCCACCTGCACCGGCGCCCCGCCACGGCCCTTGATCACGTCGTCCACCACGGCCCGGGTCTCGGCCGGGTGCGGCGAACACGTCGCATAGCCGACGACGCCGCCGACCCGCACCGCCGCGAGCGCCTGCCGCAGCAGCTCGCGCTGCAGCGGGGCGAAGCCGTCCAGGTCCTCCGGGCGGCGCCGCCAGCGGGCCTCCGGCCGCCGGCGCAGCGCCCCCAGGCCGGTGCACGGCACGTCCATCAGGACCCGGTCGAAGGCGCCGGGCCGCCAGGCCGGGCGGGTACCGTCGGCGGCGATCACCGTGTACGGGCCGGGGTTGCCCTCCAGCGCACGGGCCACCAGCCGCGCACGGTGCGGCTGCTTCTCCGACGCCAGCAGGGCAGCGCCGCGCTCCGCGGCGAGCGCGGCCAGCAGCGCCGCCTTGCCGCCGGGGCCCGCGCAGCCGTCGAGCCAGGCGCGGTCGGCCCCCTCGACCGGCGCGTTGGCCAGCGCCAGGGCGACCAGCTGACTGCCCTCGTCCTGCACACCGGCGCGCCCCTCGCGTACCGCGTCCAGCGCGCCGGGCTCACCGCCCTCCGCGAGCCGGACCGCGTACGGCGACCAGCGCCCGGGCAGTGCGCCCTCCTCGCCGGCGGCCGCCATCAGCTCCTCGGTGGTGGACCGGCCGGGCCGCGCCACCAGCGTCACCTCGGGGCGCTCGTTGTCCGCCTCCAGCAGGTCCTCGATACCGGCGCGGCCGCCGCCGAGGGCGTCCCACAGCGCCGAGACGATCCAGCGGGGATGGGCGTGCACGACGCCGAGGTGGTCCTCGGGGTCCTCGTCGTACTCCGGGGCGACCCGCTCCAGCCAGCCGTCCAGATCATGCGCGGCGACCTTGCGCAGCACGGCGTTGACGAACTTCGCCCGCCCGTCGCCCAGGACCACCCGCGCCAGCTCGACGGTGGCGCTGACCGCGGCGTGGGTGGGGATGCGGGTGCCGAGCAGCTGATGCGCGCCGAGCGTCAGCACGTCCAGGACCGGCGGGTCCACCTCCCCCAGCGGCCGGTCCACGCACTGCGCGATGATCGCGTCGTACGTCCCCTGGCGCCGCAGCGACCCGTAGACCAGCTCCGTCGCCAGCGCCGCGTCCCGGCTGTCGAAGTCGCCGCTCTCACGGGCCTTGCGCAGCAGCGACGGCATGACGAGGTTGGCGTACGCGTCCCGCTCGTCGACGGCCCGCAACGCCTCGAACGCGAGGATCCTGACCGGGTCCTTCTTCGGGCGGCGATAGGGCTTGCTGGGGCGACGGCGGGGCTGCTCACTCACAGAAAAGGTGCTCCGGATACGGGATAGGGGTTCGGCCCACACGAGGGGCGCGTCCCAGCCTACGCGGCCCGGCCGGCAGCAGCCCGGCAGGGACAACCGGCGGTGGCCTGAAGGGGCACCGCCCGGCCCCACCGCTGGGACCATCTCCCGGCCCCACCCGCTGGGAACACCATCTCCCAGCCCCACCCGCTGGGAGCAGCATCTCCCGGCCCCACCCGCTGGGAGCAGCATCTGCCAGCCCCACCGCTGGAATACCCGCCGCCCCCACCACGTTGTGGCCCGCAAGGGGCCCCCGCGCCCCCTACGGGATCTGTTCGCCCGCCCCCTAAGGCTCCCCCGCCCCCGCAACCCCTCCCCCTTAAGGCGCGTCCCCCACCCGCTCGCCCTTCTCGATGCGTACGCCGCGCGCCCAGTCCGCCGCCTTCATCGGCTTCTTGCCCTGCGGCTGGACCCAGACCAGTTCGACGGGGTGGCTGCCGGTGCCGACGTAGACGGCCTTCTTCGTGACGGCCAGTTCGCCGGGCGCGAGGCCGAGTTCGCCGTGCCCGGCGGCGGAGACGGCCGACATCAGCTTGAGGCGCTCGCCGCGGAAGACCGTCCAGGCCCCGGGCGCGGGCGCGCAGCCGCGGATCACCCGGTCGACGCGGAGCGCCGGCGCCGCCCAGTCCACCTTGGCGTCCTCGACCTCGATCTTCGGCGCGAGCGTGATGCCCTCGGCCGGCTGCGGTACGGGCTGGAGCGTGCCGTCCTCGATGCCGTCCATCGTCGCGACGAGCAGTCCGGCGCCGGCGAACGCCAGCCGGGTGAGCAGATCACCGCTGGTGTCCGTGGGACGGACTTCCTCGGTCAACACCCCGTAGACCGGGCCGGAGTCCAGCCCCTGCTCGATCAGGAAGGTCGAGGCGCCGGTCACCTCGTCGCCCGCGAGCACCGCGTGCTGGACGGGCGCCGCGCCCCGCCACGCGGGCAGCAGCGAGAAGTGCAGATTGACCCACCCCTGGGCCGGGATGTCGAGCGCGACCTTCGGCAGCAGCGCCCCGTAGGCGACCACCGGGCAGCAGTCCGGCGCGATCTCCCGCAGCCGGGCCAGGAAGTCCTCGTCGCGCGGCTTGAGGGGCTTGAGGACCTCGATGCCGGCCTCCTGCGCGCGCTCCGCGACGGGGCTGGCCACCAGCCTCCGTCCGCGGCCGGCGGGCGCGTCGGGCCTGGTCACGACGGCCACGACGTCGTGCCGGTCCGAGGCGATCAGGGCATCGAGGGCGGGTACGGCGACCTCGGGGGTACCGGCGAAGACAAGCCTCATGGGTGGCGATCTACCTCTCACACGCAGCGGAACGACGCACCAGTCTATGGGGCTTGGTCCGGTTCACAGCGGTGGATCCAGGGGGCGTACGACATTTCCCGCGCCTCGCACGGAAGCTCGTACGCCCCCATACCGTGACCAGAGCCGCTGCTGTCGCGTTGGTCAAACAGCATTGACCCACGACCGGGCCGCCTTGGCGGCCCGATCGCATTAACCCTTCCTTTTCCACGCCGGTTCGAGAGGCTTGCTCATGGCCGACCACGCAACCCACGACGCCCAGGCGCGCGCCAGCCTGCATCTCCTGGTGCGGGACATCGAGCGGGTCCGCCGGCAGGTGGACGCACTGCGCACGCTGACCGCTCAGCTCGGCAACGTCTACCGGCCGCGGCGTACCGGCCCCTCCGCCGGCTTCGTCGTCTACGGACGCGCGCCCGCGCCGACCGTCCGCCTCGCCCAGGAGTTGCGGGACAGCGTCGAGACACTCGTCACGGCCGCGGTCGACTTCGACCGTTCGCTGGGCTTCTCGTGGGACGCGGTGGGCTCGGCGCTCGGCGTCACCAAGCAAGCCGTGCACCGCCGTTACGGCGCCCGCAGGGCCACCGCCCAGCCCGCGGCCGACAGCGGCGGCGAACCGGCGGTGCATGCGCCCGAGTCCTCCCCGGCCCGCGCGGTGACCATGGCCACCGGGCTCCCGAGCGCGCCGACCATGCCCGGCTCCCGCTCCCTGCCCGCCCAGCCCTCCGGGCCCGCCGCCCGTGACGAGGCGACCCGGCCGGGCGCCTTCCCCGGCCCCCGCAACGGCTGATACCGCTTCACCGGCCACACCGGGCGCGGCCCTTCGCACGCTCGCCAACGCCCCGGGACCGAGCGCCGGCCACGGCCCCGGGGCGGCGCCATGTCCACTGCGCCATGGCCCTGGAACCATCCGCGGTCCTCGTCCACGGTGCCGTGTCCGCGGCGGAAGAGTGGCGCCGGTGCGGAACGGGCGGACCATGGCAGCAATACGGAGCGGGCGGACCGTGGCAGCAGTGCCGAGCGGAGCCGACGGACACGGCTTCCCGGCCGTCGCCGCTCATCCCAGGTCCGGCGGGTCGATCCGTACCCGTACCGCCTCTCCCTCCCGTTTGACCAGCCGCGCCGCCCGGGCCGCCTTGAGCGCCGCGGCGAGCGCCGTTCCCTGGCCGGGACGGACCCGTACAAGCGCGCGCTCCCACTCCTCACCTACGGGCGGGTCGCCCGGCCGGCGCGGCCGCCCGGGGTCCGGCACCGGCAGCGGGACCGGTCCCAACACCTCAGCGCCCTCGGGGAGTTCGGCGGCTCGCAGCAGCTCGACGACATCCTCGGCGCGGCCGGCCACCGAGGCCATCCGGGACACCGGGGGGAACCCCAGCTCGGCCCGCTCGCTCAGCTCGCGGACCGCATGGCCGACCGGATCCCAGCGCACCAGCGCCTGCACGGGCCGCAGCGTGGGCTCCGCGATCACCGCGACCGTGCCGCCCTCGGCCTGGCCACGCACCAGCGCGGCGGCGCCCAGCCAGCGGCGCAGCGCCTCCTCCCCGGCCCGCAGATCCGGTCGCCCGAGCAGCGCCCAGCCGTCCAGCAGCAGCGCGGCAGCGTAGCCGCCGCCCTCGGCCACCGGCTCCGCGCCCGGCGTGCTCACCACGAGGGCGGGCGCTTCGGGGACCGAGGCCAGCACATGGTCGCGCCCGGATGTCCGCACCGGGACCGCCGGGAAGGCCCGGCCCAGCTCCTCCGCCGTCCGCCGCGCCCCCACGATCTGGGCCCGCAGCCGAGCGCCACCGCACTCGGCGCAGTGCCAGTCCGGCTCCGGGCGTCCGCACCAGGCGCAGCCCAGCTCCCCCGCCGCCTGTGCCTCCAGCGGGCCGGCGCAGGCCCGGCACCGCGCCGGGGTGCGACAGCGCTCGCATGCCAGCCGGGGCGCATATCCGCGGCGCGGCACCTGCACCAGCACCGGCCCGTGTTTGAGCCCCTCCCGCACCACCTGCCAGGCCATCGTCGGCAGCCGGGCGGCCCGCGCCGCGGCGTCGCGCGCCTCGTCGCCGTCCCCGACCGTACGGACCAGCGGCGCCGCGGTCCGCACCTGCTCGCGCTCCGCCGCCAGCGGCCGCGCCCAGCCGGTCTCAACCAGCTGTGCCGCCTCGACCGTGCAGCTCAGTCCGCCCAGCAGGAAGCCGGCCCGCTCGCTCACCGACCGCTGGATGAGCACCTCGCGGGCATGCGGCTGCGGCGCATGCGGATCGCTGTGGCTGGCGTCCCCGTCGTCCCACAGCGCCACCAGTCCCAGATCGGCGACCGGCGCGAACATCGCCGCCCGGGTCCCGACGACGGCACGCACCGAGCCCCGGCTGACCGCGAGCCAGCGCCGATACCGCTCCTCGGGCCCCGCGTCGGCGGTCAGCAGCACATGCCGCCCCGCCCCGATCAGCTCGCCGAGCGCGGCGTCCACCCGCGCCGCGGCCCGCCCGTCGGGCACCACCACCAGGGCCCCGCGCCCGCCGGCCAGCGCCGCGGCCGCCGCCCGCGCCAGCTCCTGCGGCCAGGTCGCCCCCGGCAGCGCCGTCCACACCGCGCGCGGCGCATCACCCCGCGCGAGCGCCGCCAGGAACCCGGGCCCCGCCGCGTAGCGCCCCCAACTCCCCGGTTCGGGGGGTGCGTTGGGTGGCAGCGGCGCCGGCGAGGGCTTGGCCTCCGCGCGTGCCCGTCGGGGCGGCACCGCCAGCTGCACCACATCGGCCAGCGTCCCCGCATACCGGTCCGCCACGGCCCGGCACAGCGCCAGCAATGGGGGGCCAAGCACCCGCTCCGCCGACAGCACCTGGGCGATCGGCGCGAGCACCCCCCGATAGTCGCTCTGCGCCACCCGCTCCACGATGAACCCGCTGACGAGCTTGCCGCCCTCCCGGCGGCCGCCCTTCTCGCCCGCCCCGAACCGCACCCGCACCCTTACCCCGGGCTGCGCCTCGGCGTCCATCGCCGCCGGCACGGCATAGTCGAAGTAGCGATCGAGGTGCACCAACCCCTTGTCGACCAACACTCGCGCCACCGGCAGCTCCGCCGCCAGCTCGGCCCCCCGCCACGTCCGCGGCTTGGCCCGCTCGGCCTTGGTCTCCCGCACGGCCTCCCGGATCAGCGCCAGCTGCTCCCCCACGTCCGACGCCCCCTCCTCCGCTCGCCCGTTGTGCCTGCTCACAGCTTCAGTCTTAGCAGACGGCACTGACAGCGAGCGGAGGTGAGCGGCCGCCCGGCGGACAGCCCACGGCCCCGGACCGCTGGGCGGTCCGGGGCCGTGGGCTGCGTCGGCGAAGGGGCTTGCTTACAGCCCGGCGGCCTTCTGCAGGGCCTCCACGCGGTCCGTGCGCTCCCAGGTGAAGTCCTCCAGCTCACGGCCGAAGTGGCCGTAGGCGGCGGTCTGGGAGTAGATCGGGCGCAGCAGGTCGAGGTCCCGGATGAT
The DNA here is from genome assembly GCF_055576575.1 of Streptomyces sp. NPDC033270. Taxonomy (NCBI): domain Bacteria; kingdom Bacillati; phylum Actinomycetota; class Actinomycetes; order Kitasatosporales; family Streptomycetaceae; genus Streptomyces; species Streptomyces sp. NPDC033270. Next base: position 159,267 of record NZ_JBVIRA010000006.1, on the reverse strand, counting down.
CGCGGCCGGGCGGAGGTCGAAGACCTCGGCGATCGCCTGCTCGATCTTGTCGGTGTCGACGGTGGCGGTGCCGAAGGTCTCGACGAAGAGGCCGACCGGCTCGGCCTTGCCGATGGCGTAGGCGACCTGGACCTCGCAGCGGGCCGCGAGGCCGGCGGCGACGACGTTCTTGGCGACCCAGCGCATGGCGTAGGCGGCCGAGCGGTCGACCTTGGACGGGTCCTTGCCGGAGAAGGCACCGCCGCCGTGGCGGGCCATACCGCCGTAGGTGTCGATGATGATCTTGCGGCCGGTCAGGCCCGCGTCACCCATCGGGCCGCCGATCTCGAAGCGACCGGTCGGGTTGACCAGCAGGCGGTAACCGTCGGTGTCCAGCTTGATGCCGTCCTCGACGAGCTGGTTGAGGACGTGCTCGACGACGAACTCGCGGATGTCGGGCGCGAGCAGCGAGTCGAGGTCGATGTCGCTGGCGTGCTGCGAGGAGACCACGACGGTGTCGAGGCGGACGGCCTTGTTGCCGTCGTACTCGATGGTGACCTGGGTCTTGCCGTCGGGGCGCAGGTAGGGGATGGTCCCGTTCTTGCGCACCTCGGACAGGCGGCGGGAGAGCCGGTGCGCCAGGTTGATCGGGAGCGGCATCAGCTCGGGCGTCTCGTCGCAGGCGTAGCCGAACATCAGGCCCTGGTCGCCCGCGCCCTGCCGGTCCAGCTCGTCGTCATCGCCCTCGACGCGGTTCTCGTACGCGGTGTCGACACCCTGGGCGATGTCCGGGGACTGCGCGCCGATGGAGACCGAGACGCCGCAGGAGGCGCCGTCGAATCCCTTCTTGGACGAGTCGTAGCCGATGTCCAGGATCTTGTTGCGGACGAGGTTGGGGATGTCGGCGTACGCCTTGGTCGTCACCTCGCCGGCCACATGGACCAGGCCGGTGGTGATCAGCGTCTCGACGGCGACCCGGGAGGTCGGGTCCTCCTTGAGGAGCGCGTCGAGGATGGTGTCGCTGATCTGGTCAGCGATCTTGTCGGGGTGGCCCTCGGTCACGGACTCCGAGGTGAACAGGCGGCGGGACACATCGCTCCCTGGGGTTGCAGCGGCTGCTGGCTGATCATTGGCGGAAGGGCCGAGAGCTGCGCTCGGCCCGATCCACTCGCCAGTTTATCGGTCGTATGTGGCGTTCGGGCACGCGGTCTCGATTTATGGACCCCTCGTGACCTGCAACACCACGCCTCACGGTAGGACGATCACCTTGAGTATGGGTCGGGTCAAGGGGACACGCCGCTTTTCGTGAGGCCGTTGAGGTGACCGATGGGCGAGATTCGGCCGTACGGGCGGGAGCAGGCCCGGGACTAGGGAAGGCGCGGGGCCACCAGGTCCCAGACGGTGTCTGCCAGGGCTTCCTTGGGGCCGTAGGGCACCGGGGTCTCGGCGCCGTCGGCAGCCAGGATCACCGCCTCGTTCTCGGCCGAGCCGAAGGCCTTGTGCTCGCCGACCTCATTGACGACCAGCAGGTCACAGCCCTTGCGGGCGAGCTTGGCACGACCGTTGGCCAGCACGTCGTCGGTCTCCGCGGCGAAGCCCACGACGATCTGTCCGGGGCGGGCGCGGTCGGCGGAGAGCTCGGCGAGGATGTCCGGATTCCGGACCAGGGTGACTGGTTCCGGCTCCTGGCCCTCGACCTTCTTGATCTTGCCGGTGGTGTAGACGGCGGGACGGAAATCGGCGACGGCCGCGGCCATGACGACCACGTCGGCATCCGCCGCGGCCTTCAGGACGGCCTCCCGGAGCTGGCGGGCGGTGCCTACGGGCAGCACGTCCACCCCGGCGGGGTCGGGCAGCTCGGTGTTGCCCGCGACCAGCGTGACCCGGGCGCCGCGGGCGGCCGCGGTCGCGGCGAGCGCGTAGCCCTGCTTGCCGGAGGAGCGGTTGCCCAGGTAGCGGACGGGGTCCAGCGGTTCACGGGTGCCGCCGGCGGTGACGACCACATGGCGGCCGGCGAGGTCCTGAACCGAGGCGCCCTGTGCGCCGCGGGCCAGGACCCGGCGACAGAGTTCGAAGATCTCGACCGGGTCGGGGAAGCGGCCCTTGCCCGTGTCGGCGCCGGTCAGCCGACCGACGGCGGGCTCGACGACGATCACACCGCGCCGGCGCAGTGTGGCGACGTTCTCCTGTGTGGCGGGGTGCTCCCACATCTCGGTGTGCATCGCCGGGGCGAAGACCACCGGGCAGCGCGCGGTGAGCAGGGTGTTGGTCAGCAGGTCGTCGGCGAGGCCGTGGGCGGCCTTGGCCAGCATGTCGGCGGTGGCGGGGGCGACCACGACGAGGTCGGCGGCCTGGCCGATGCGGACGTGCGGGACCTCGTGGACGGACTCCCAGACCTCGGTGGTGGCCGGGTTGCCGGACAACGCCGACCAGGTGGCCTCGCCGACGAAGTGCAGCGCCGAGGCGGTGGGCACCACCCGTACGTCGTGCCCGGACTCGGCGAGCCGCCGCAGCAGCTCACACGCCTTGTACGCGGCGATGCCGCCGCTGACACCCAGGACGACCCTGGGCCGCTCCCGCTCCCGCTTGTCCATCGCTTCGCGCTCCCCGAGCTGAAGGTCCGTGGGTCTGTACGCCCCTATGACACACCAAGGGCCCGGCGGTCGCTCCCCCGGCCAGTCGCCGGGCGGTGCCCCTTGCCGGGCCCTTGGTGACGTACTGCTGCTTACTGAGCGGGGCCCTCGATGGCCTCGGAGGTCAGCAGACCCGCGTTGATCTCGCGGAGCGCGATCGAGAGGGGCTTCTCGTGGACGTGCGTGTCGACCAGCGGGCCGACGTACTCGAGCAGGCCCTCGCCGAGCTGGGAGTAGTACGCGTTGATCTGGCGCGCGCGCTTGGCGGCGTAGATCACGAGGCTGTACTTCGAGTCGGTGGCCTCGAGAAGCTCATCAATGGGCGGGTTGATGATGCCCTCGGGTGCGGTGATGGAAGAGGACACTCTCTACCTTCCGAAAGGGGATGAAGCCTGGGTGTCACGCGCCCTTGTGCCATACGGCACGGCGCAAAATCTCGGTCGGTCCGGGGGCCGGTGCGGTTCCGCGGCGTCAGCCGCCGGCGTTGGGCTCCTCGGATCGATGCAGCATCAAGGCTAGCAGCTCACGGCTGACGTCCTCGACGGAGGTGTTGACGAGCGTCGCGTCGAACTCCTTCTCGGCGGCCAGCTCGACCCTGGCGACCTCCAGCCGGCGCTCGATGACCTCGGGCGCCTCGGTGCCCCGGCCGGTGAGCCGACGGACCAGCTCGTCCCAGCTCGGCGGCGCCAGGAAGACCAGGTGGGCCTCCGACATGGACTCACGGACCTGGCGGGCGCCCTGCAGATCGATCTCCAGCAGGACCGGCTCGCCGGACTCCAGGCGGTCCAGCACCGCCTTGCGCGGGGTGCCGTAGCGGTTGCCCGCGAACTCGGCCCATTCGAGCAGCTCGCCGTTGGCGACCAGCTTGTCGAATTCCTCGTCGTCGACGAAGAAGTACTGGACACCGTGCCGCTCCCCGGGCCGCGGCTTGCGGGTGGTGGCCGAGACCGAGAGCCAGACCTCGGGGTGGACCTTGCGCATATGCGCGACGACCGTGCTCTTGCCGACCCCGGAGGGGCCGGAGAGCACGGTCAGTCGCGGTTGTCTGGCCGGGGGCGCGGGGGTCGTCCCCCCGGAGACTGCAGAACTCATGCAGCGATTATTCCAGCTTCCCGGTGATGCCGGAAAATTCAGGCACCGTTGCTGCCGAACTCGCGCTCCAACGACGCGATCTGGTTGGAGCCAAGACCCCGGACACGGCGGCTCTCGGAGATCCCGAGTCGCTCCATGATCTGCTTGGCGCGGACCTTGCCCACGCCCGGCAGGGACTCCAGGAGGGCGGAGACCTTCATCTTGCCGATGACGTCGTTCTCCTGGCCCTGCTTGATGACGTCATGGAGGGATGCACCGGAGTGCTTGAGCCGATTCTTGACCTCGGCGCGCTCCCGGCGAGCCGCGGCGGCCTTCTCGAGCGCGGCTGCGCGCTGTTCAGGGGTAAGGGGCGGAAGAGCCACGCCTACGTCACCTCGGATGTCGAACTGTCGGATACGGACCGGTGTGGAACCTAGTCGCCCCACAACTGCGGAGCAACGAGCAACGCGCTTACGTGCAGTGCTCTCGTCGGAGACTAGCGGCCGATCGCGTCAGAGTCAGCGAGAACTGACGAAAAGTCCTGGTCAGACTCTGCTGACCAGGACAATTCGGGACCAAAGTCCCCGCTGGAAGTTCCCTAATCGAGCGCGCTGCGCACTTCGCCGGCGAATCGGTCCGCCGCCGCGCGCAGTGCCACGGTGTCCGGGCCGTGCCGCAGGACCCCCCGGCTGACGCTCGGGACGACGTGGCGCACCGCGTCGCCGAAGACGGTCGGGAGGTCGGCGGGGGTGGCGCCCTGGGCGCCGATGCCCGGAGCCAGCAGCGGGCCGTTGATCGCCAGATCGAACGAGGAGAGATCGCCGAGCGTGGCGCCGACCACCGCGCCGAAGGAGCCCATCGGCTCGGCGCCGGCGTTCTCGGCGGCGAGGTGGCCGAGCACGGTCGCGGCGATGGTGCGGCCGTCCTCGCGCACCGCCCGCTGGACCTCCGCGCCCTCCGGGTTGGAGGTGAGGGCGAGGACGAAGAGCCCGCAGCCGTTCTCCCGCGCCAGGTCGACGGCCGGCTTCAGCGAGCCGTAGCCGAGGTACGGGGAGACCGTCAGGGCGTCCGAGAACAGCGGCGAGTCCGGGCGCAGGAAGGTCTCGGCGTACGCCGCCATGGTCGAGCCGATGTCGCCGCGCTTGGCGTCCATCAGGACCAGGGCGCCGCGCTCGCGCGCCTCGGCGACGGCGGTCTCCAGGACGGCGAGGCCGCGCGAGCCGAAGCGCTCGAAGAACGCCGCCTGCGGCTTGAAGACCGCGACCTGCTCGCCGAGTGCCTCGACGACGGTGCGGGTGAAGCGGGCCAGGCCCGCGACATCGTCGTTCAGGCCCCAGTCGGCCAGCAGGGAGGCGTGCGGGTCGATGCCGACGCACAGCGGGCCGCGCTCGTCCATGGCGCGGCGCAGGCGCGCGCCGAAGGGCTCGGGACTCATGCGGTCACCTTCTTGTGCTCGGCGCCGACCGCGTCGGCGAGGGTGGCGTACGGGCTGTTGCGCAGCCGGGCGGCGAGCCCCTTGTGGATCGCGCGGCACCAGAACGGGCCCTGGTAGATGAACGCGCTGTAGCCCTGGATCAGCGTGGCGCCGGCCAGGATGCGCTGCCAGGCGTCCTCGGCGGTCTCGATGCCGCCGACGCCGATGAGGGTGACCCGGTCGCCGACGCGGGCGTAGAGGCGGCGCAGCACCTCCAGGGAGCGCTCCTTGACGGGCGCGCCGGACAGGCCGCCGGTCTCGGCGATCAGCGCCGGGTCGGCGGTCAGGCCGAGGCCCTCGCGGGCGATGGTGGTGTTGGTGGCGATGATCCCGTCCAGGCCCAGCTCGACGGCGAGGTCGGCGACCGCGTCGATGTCCGCGTCGGCGAGGTCCGGGGCGATCTTGACCAGCAGCGGGACCCGGTGGTCGGTGACCGTGCGGTCGGCGGCCTCGCGTACGGCGGTGAGCAGCGGGCGCAGGTGCTCGACGGCCTGGAGGTTGCGCAGGCCCGGGGTGTTCGGGGAGGAGACGTTGACGACCAGGTAGTCGGCGTGCGGGGCGAGCCGCTCGGTGGAGGTGACGTAGTCACCGATCGCCTCGGACTCCGGGACGATCTTGGTCTTGCCGATGTTGACGCCGAGGGTGGTCGCGAAGACCGGGTTGCGGGCCGCCAGGCGCGCCGCGACGGAGGCGGAGCCGTCGTTGTTGAAGCCCATGCGGTTGATCAGTGCGCGGTCCGGCACGAGCCGGAAGAGGCGCTTTTTGGGGTTGCCGGGCTGCGGCTGGGCGGTGACGGTGCCGATCTCGACGTGGTCGAAGCCGAGCATGGCCATCCCGTCGACGGCGACGGCGTTCTTGTCGAAGCCGGCAGCCAGGCCGAAGGGGCCGTGCATCCGGCGGCCCAGGGCCTCGGTGCGCAGTTCCTTGTAGCGGGGCGCCAGGGCGGCGGCGAGGAAGGTGCGCAGCACGGGGGTGCGCGCGGCGTAGCGGATCCAGCGGAAGGCCAGGTGGTGGGCCTTCTCGGGGTCCATGCGCCGGAAGATCAGTTGGAAGAAGAGGCGGTACATCGTTCGGCGGGCCTTTTCGCGGTGAGGGTCGGTCGAGGGGCTCATGACGAGGGGGACACCGCTTCGGTGTCCCCCTCGTGGGCCCTACTCCTCGCGGGCCGCGATGAGATGTTCGGCGTGTTCCTGGAGGGAACGCACGCCCACATCGCCGCGGGCCATCGCTTCGATGCCCTGGACGGCGGCGGCCAGCGCCTGGACCGTGGTCAGGCAGGGAACGCCGCGGGCGACGGAGGCGGTACGGATGTCGTAGCCGTCGAGCCGGCCGCCGGTGCCGTAGGGGGTGTTGACGATCAGGTCGACCTGGCCGTCGTGGATCAGCTGGACGATGGTCTTCTCGCCGTCGGGGCCCTCGCCCTCGGACTGCTTGCGCACCACGGTGGCGTTGATGCCGTTGCGGCGCAGCACCTCGGCGGTGCCGGAGGTGGCGAGCAGTTCGAAGCCGTGCGCGACCAGCTCACGGGCCGGGAAGATCATCGAGCGCTTGTCGCGGTTGGCGACGGACACGAAGGCCCGGCCCTTGGTGGGCAGCGCCCCGTAGGCGCCGGCCTGGGACTTGGCGTAGGCCGTGCCGAAGACCGAGTCGATGCCCATGACCTCGCCGGTCGAGCGCATCTCGGGGCCGAGGACGGTGTCCACACCGCGGCCCGAGGAGTCCCGGAACCGCGACCAGGGCATGACGGCTTCCTTGACCGAGATCGGCGCGTCCAGCGGCAGGGTGCCGCCGTCGCCGTTCTTGGGCAGCATGCCCTCGGCGCGCAGTTCGGCGATGGTGGCGCCGAGCGAGATCCGGGCGGCGGCCTTGGCCAGCGGTACCGCGGTGGCCTTCGAGGTGAAGGGCACGGTGCGCGAGGCGCGCGGGTTGGCCTCCAGGACGTACAGGATGTCGCCGGCCATCGCGAACTGGATGTTGATCAGGCCGCGGACGCCCACGCCCTTGGCGATCGCCTCCGTCGACGCCCGCAGCCGCTTGATGTCGAAGCCGCCGAGGGTGATCGGGGGCAGCGCGCAGGCGGAGTCGCCGGAGTGGATGCCGGCCTCCTCGATGTGCTCCATGACGCCGCCGAGGTAGAGCTCGTGGCCGTCGTAGAGCGCGTCCACGTCGATCTCTATGGCGTCGTCGAGGAACCGGTCGATGAGGACCGGGTGCTCGGAGATCAGCCCCGCGTGCCGCTCCAGGTACTCGCCGAGCGACGGCTCGTCGTAGACGATCTCCATGCCGCGGCCGCCCAGCACGTAGGACGGGCGGACCATGACCGGGTAGCCGATCTCGGTGGCGATCTTCTTGGCCTCCTCGAAGGAGAAGGCGGTGCCGTACTTGGGCGCGGGCAGACCGGCCTCGGTCAGCACCCGGCCGAAGGCGCCGCGCTCCTCGGCGAGGTCGATCGCCTCGGGCGAGGTGCCGACGATCGGCACGCCGTTGTCCTTGAGCGCCTGCGCCAGGCCCAGCGGGGTCTGCCCGCCGAGCTGGACGACGACGCCGGCGACCGGGCCGGCCTGGGTCTCGGCGTGCACGATCTCCAGGACGTCCTCGAGCGTCAGCGGCTCGAAGTACAGGCGGTCGGAGGTGTCGTAGTCCGTCGAGACGGTCTCGGGGTTGCAGTTGACCATCACGGTCTCGTAGCCGGCGTCGCTGAGCGCGAAGGAGGCGTGGACGCAGGAGTAGTCGAACTCGATGCCCTGGCCGATGCGGTTGGGGCCGGAGCCGAGGATGATCACGGCCGGCTTCTCGCGCGGGGCGACCTCGGTCTCCTCGTCGTAGGACGAGTAGAAGTAGGGGGTCTTCGCGGCGAACTCGGCGGCGCAGGTGTCGACGGTCTTGTAGACGGGGCGGACGCCGAGGGCGTGCCGGACCTCGCGCACGACGTCCTCGCGCAGCCCGCGGATGTCCGCGATCTGGGCGTCGGAGAAGCCGTGGCGCTTTGCGTCCGCAAGGATCTCCGGTTCGAGCTTGTCGGCGCCGGCGATCTCGTCGGCGATCTCCTTGACCAGGAAGAGCTGGTCGACGAACCAGGGGTCGATCTTCGTGGCGTCGAAGACCTCCTGCGGGGTGGCGCCGGCCCGGATCGCGGCCATGACGGTGTTGATCCGGCCGTCGGTCGGGACCTGGGCGAGCTCCAGCAGCTCCGCCTTCGCGCCCGGGGCGGACACGAAGTCGAACTGGCTGCCCTTCTTTTCCAGGGAGCGCAGGGCCTTCTGCAGCGCCTCGGGGAAGTTGCGGCCGATCGCCATCGCCTCGCCGACCGACTTCATGGTCGTGGTCAGCGTGGCGTCGGCGGCCGGGAACTTCTCGAAGGCGAAGCGCGGCACCTTGACGACGACGTAGTCGAGCGTCGGCTCGAAGGACGCCGGGGTCTTCTCGGTGATGTCGTTGGGGATCTCGTCGAGGGTGTAGCCGACGGCGAGCCGGGCGGCGATCTTCGCGATCGGGAAGCCGGTGGCCTTGGAGGCCAGCGCCGAGGAGCGCGAGACGCGCGGGTTCATCTCGATGACGATGACCCGGCCGTCCTCGGGGTTGACCGCGAACTGGATGTTGCAGCCGCCGGTGTCCACACCGACCTCGCGGATGACCGCGATGCCGATGTCCCGCAGGATCTGGTACTCGCGGTCGGTGAGCGTCATCGCCGGCGCGACGGTGATCGAGTCGCCGGTGTGCACGCCCATCGGGTCGAAGTTCTCGATGGAGCAGACGACCACGACGTTGTCGTTCTTGTCGCGCATCAGCTCCAGCTCGTACTCCTTCCAGCCGAGGATGGACTCCTCCAGGAGCACCTCGGTGGTGGGAGACAGCGTCAGGCCCTGCCCGGCGATCCGGCGCAGCTCCTCCTCGTCGTGGGCGAAGCCGGAGCCGGCGCCGCCCATGGTGAAGGAGGGGCGGACGACGACCGGGTAGCCGCCGAGCTCGTCGACGCCCTGGAGGACGTCGTCCATGGAGTGGCAGATGACCGAGCGGGCGGACTCGCCGTAGCCGATCTTGGTGTTGACGGCCTCGACGACCTCCTTGAACAGGTCGCGGTCCTCGCCCTTGTTGATCGCCTCGACGTTGGCGCCGATCAGCTCGACGCCGTACTTGTCGAGGGTGCCGGACTCGTGCAGCGAGATGGCCGTGTTCAGCGCCGTCTGGCCGCCGAGGGTGGGCAGGAGCGCGTCGGGGCGCTCCTTGGCGATGATCTTCTCGACGAAGTCCGGGGTGATCGGCTCGACGTAGGTCGCGTCGGCGATCTCCGGGTCGGTCATGATCGTCGCCGGGTTGGAGTTCACCAGGATGACGCGCAGGCCCTCGGACTTGAGGACCCGGCAGGCCTGGGTACCGGAGTAGTCGAACTCGGCGGCCTGGCCGATGACGATCGGGCCGGAGCCGATGACCAGGACGGACTGGATATCGGTGCGCTTAGGCACGCTGGCCCTCCATCAGGGATACGAAGCGGTCGAAGAGGTACGCCGCGTCGTGCGGACCCGCGGCGGCTTCGGGGTGGTACTGGACACTGAAGGCCGGCTGGTCGAGCAGCTGGAGGCCCTCCACCACGTTGTCATTGAGGCAGACGTGGGAGACCTCGGCGCGGCCGAAGGGGGTGTCGGAAACCTTGTCGAGCGGGGCGTCGACGGCGAATCCGTGGTTGTGCGCGGTGACCTCGACCTTGCCGGTCGTACGGTCCTGCACCGGCTGGTTGATGCCGCGGTGCCCGTACTTGAGCTTGTAGGTGCCGAACCCCAGCGCGCGGCCGAGGATCTGGTTGCCGAAGCAGATGCCGAACAGCGGCGTCCTGCGCTCCAGCACTCCGCGCATGACGGCCACGGGGTGGTCGGCGGTCGCCGGGTCGCCGGGGCCGTTGGAGAAGAACACGCCGTCCGGTGCGACCGCGTAGACGTCCTCGACGGTGGCGGTGGCGGGCAGGACGTGCACCTCGATGCCGCGCTCGGCCATGCGGTGCGGGGTCATGCCCTTGATGCCCAGGTCGATGGCGGCGACGGTGAACTTCTTCGTCCCGATCGCCGGGACGACGTAGGCCTCCTTGGTGGCGACCTGCGTGGACAGGTCGGCACCCTGCATCTCGGGGGCCTGGCGCACCTTGGCCAGCATGACGCCCGCGTCGGGCAGCGCCTCGCCGGAGAAGATGCCGACCCGCATCGCACCGCGCTCGCGCAGATGGCGGGTGAGCGCGCGGGTGTCGATGCCGCTGATGCCGACGACGCCCTGGGCCACCAGCTCGTCGTCCAGGGAGCGCACCGAGCGCCAGTTGGACGGGATGCGGGCGGGGTCGCGGACGACGTAGCCGGCGACCCAGATCCGCTGCGACTCGGGGTCCTCGTCGTTCACCCCGGTGTTGCCGATGTGCGGGGCGGTCATGACGACGACCTGGCGGTGGTACGAGGGGTCGGTCAGCGTCTCCTGATAGCCGGTCATGCCGGTGGAGAACACCGCTTCGCCGAAGGTCTCCCCCACGGCCCCGTAGGCGCGGCCGCGGAAGGTGCGGCCGTCCTCCAGGACGAGTACGGCGGGGATCTTGGCCCCCCTGGTGGAGGTGGTCATCGTGCGCCTTCCGTTTCGGTGTGCTCGGTGGTGGTGCTCAGTGCGTTGATGGCCTCGACCCAGGCGGGGTGCTCGCCCGCCCGGTCGGAGCGGAAACCGGAGTCGATCAGCCGGTCGCCGTGCTGCCAGGTGACGATCAGCAGTCCGCCCTCGGTGAGGACCTTGCCGGCGATGCCCTTGTCGAGGCGGGCGCCGCGCAACGCGGCGGCCGGGACGAAGAAGTCCGCGGCGCCCGGCCGTACGACGTCCAGGCCCTGGTCGGTCAGGGTCAGCTCGACGCGGCTACGGGTGCCCAGGCCGCGCGCGACGATCCGGTCGAGCCACTGCCGGGCCGTGGTGGATCCGTGGTAGCGGCCGCTGAGCGTCAGGCGCGGTTCGCCGGGCTCGTCGGGGGTGCCGGGCAGCTCGGGCAGGTCGCCCTGGAGCGTGCCGCGCCACTTCCAGCCCTGCCGCATCAGCCAGTAGACGAAGACCACGAAGACCAGCAGGCCGACGACCCAGCCGATCCGTGCGGCCCAGTCGGTGACCGGCGCGGACTGCGGCGCTTGGGCCAGTTGGATGAGTGGAGGAGTCACGCCAGCTTCCCGTCGACGACCGTTGCGCGGCCCCGCAGGAAGGTGTGGGTGATACGTCCCGGCAGCTCACGGCCCTCGTAGGGGGTGTTGCGGCTGCGCGAGGCGAAGCCCGCGGGGTCCACCTCTCCACGGTAAGCGGAATCGACCAGGGTGAGGTTGGCCGGCTCACCAGCCGAGATGGGGCGGCCGTGGCCCTCGGCCTGCCCGATCCGCGCGGGCGCGTGGGACATCCGGTCCGCGACGTCCGCCCAGGTCAGCAGGCCGGTCTCGACCATCGTCTGCTGCACGACCGACAGCGCGGTCTCCAGGCCCACCATGCCCATGGCGGCCGCGGCCCACTCGCAGTCCTTGTCCTCGTGCGGGTGCGGGGCGTGGTCGGTGGCGACGATGTCGATCGTGCCGTCGGCGAGGGCCTCGCGCAGGGCCAGCACGTCGCGCTCGGTGCGCAGCGGCGGGTTGACCTTGTAGACGGGGTTGTACGTGCGCACCATCTCGTCGGTGAGGAGCAGGTGGTGCGGCGTGACCTCGGCGGTCACGTCGATCCCGCGGGACTTGGCCCAGCGGACGATCTCGACGGACCCGGCGGTCGACAGGTGGCAGATGTGCACGCGGGAGCCGACGTGCTCGGCGAGCAGGACATCCCGGGCGATGATCGATTCTTCGGCCACCGCGGGCCAGCCGCCGAGTCCCAGCTCCGCCGAGACGATGCCCTCGTTCATCTGGGCGCCCTCGGTGAGCCGCGGCTCCTGGGCGTGCTGCGCGACGACGCCGCCGAAGGCCTTCACGTACTCCAGGGCCCGGCGCATGATCACGGCGTCGTGCACGCACTTGCCGTCGTCGGAGAAGACGGTGACCCCGGCGGCGGACTCGTGCATGGCGCCCAGCTCGGCGAGCTTGCTGCCCTCCAGGCCGACGGTGACGGCGCCGATGGGCTGCACGTCGCAGTAGCCGTGCTCCTGGCCGAGCCGGTAGACCTGCTCGACGACGCCGGCGGTGTCGGCGACGGGGAAGGTGTTGGCCATGGCGAACACGGCGGTGTAGCCGCCGGAGGCGGCCGCCCGGGTCCCGGTCAGGACGGTCTCGGAGTCCTCACGGCCCGGCTCGCGCAGGTGGGTGTGCAGGTCGACGAGGCCCGGCAGGAGGATCTTGCCCCCGGCCTCGACGACGTCGGCGCCCTCGGCGGACAGCCCGGTGCCGACGGCCTCGATGGTCTCGCCGTCGATCAGGACGTCCTGGGCCTCGCCGCCGAGCACCTTCGCACCACGGATCAGGATCTTGCTCATGGGTCTTACTTCTCCTCGGTACGGGTGTGGGTGACGGCGGGCTCGTTGCCGCCGAGCAGCAGGTACAGGACGGCCATGCGGATGGAGACGCCGTTGGCCACCTGCTCGACGACCGTGCAGCGGTCGGAGTCGGCGACCTCGGCGGTGATCTCCATGCCGCGGACCATCGGGCCGGGGTGCATCACGATGGCGTGCTCGGGCATCCGCGCCATCCGGTCGCCGTCCAGGCCGTAGCGGCGCGAGTACTCGCGCTCGGTCGGGAAGAAGGCCGCGTTCATCCGCTCGCGCTGCACCCGCAGCATCATCACGGCGTCGGACTTCGGCAGGACGCGGTCGAGGTCGTAGGACACCTCGCACGGCCAGGTCTCGACGCCGACCGGCACCAGGGTGGGCGGGGCGACGAGGGTGACCTCGGCGCCGAGGGTGTGCAGGAGGTCGACGTTCGAGCGCGCGACGCGGCTGTGCAGCACGTCGCCGACGAGGGTGATGCGCCGCCCGCTCAGGTCCTGGCCGAGCCCGGCGTCCGGGCCGATGAGCCGGCGCCGCATGGTGAAGGCGTCGAGCAGGGCCTGGGTGGGGTGCTGGTGGGTGCCGTCGCCGGCGTTGATGACGGGCGCGTCGATCCATCCGGAGGTGGCGAGCCGGTAGGGGGCGCCGGAGGCGCTGTGCCGTATGACGACGGCGTCGACGCCCATCGCCTCCAGGGTCTGGGCGGTGTCCTTGAGGGACTCGCCCTTGGAGACGCTGGAGCCCTTGGCGGCGAAGTTGATGACGTCCGCGGAGAGCCGCTTCTCGGCGGCCTCGAAGGAGATCCGGGTCCGGGTGGAGTCCTCGAAGAAGAGGTTGCAGACCGTGCGTCCGCGCAGGGTGGGAAGCTTCTTGATCGGCCGGTCGGCGACCCGTGCCATCTCCTCGGCGGTGTCGAGGATCAGTACGGCGTCGTCGCGCGTGAGGTCGGCGGCCGAGATGAGGTGACGCTTCATCCGGTTTTCTCCGTGAGTGAGGGAGGTGTACGGGAATGTCCGTCGAGCGGGCATGCCTGCGGGCCCGGGGTCACCGGGTCCGTACGCGGTGGGCTATCGCTCGCCGGCCGGGGCGGTGTCCTTGACGCCGAGCAGCACGGCGTCCCGGCCGTCCTCCTCGGTGAGCTGGACCTTGACCGTCTCCCGCAGCGACGTGGGGAGGTTCTTGCCCACGTAGTCGGCGCGGATCGGCAGTTCGCGGTGACCGCGGTCGACGAGGACCGCGAGCTGGACGGCGCGCGGGCGGCCGATGTCGCCCAGGGCGTCCAGCGCGGCGCGGATCGTGCGGCCGGAGAACAGGACGTCGTCGACGAGCAGGACGAGCCGCCCCTCGACGCCGTCACCGGGGATGTCCGTGCGGGCGAGCGTGCGGGCGGGGCCCAGGCGCAGGTCGTCGCGGTACATCGTGATGTCGAGCGAGCCCACCGGGATCGTCCGGCCGGTGATCTCCGCCAGCTTGGCGGCCAGCCGCCGGGCGAGGAAGACACCGCGGGTGGGGATTCCCAGCAGCACCACGTCGTCCGCGCCCTTGGCGCGCTCGACGATCTCGTGGGCGATGCGGGTGAGCATGCGCGTGATGTCCGGGCCTTCGAGCACCGGTCGCGCCGGGAGCCGGGCCCCCGCGTCGGAACTGTTTGCGTCCATACGAAACGGACCTCCTTCTCCGCCTCACGGGACGGACCTTAAAGGACGTCGGAATAACGCAGTCAGGTTAGCAGGAGCCCCTTCAGGACTCGCCGGCACCCCTGACGGGTGATGGTCTGGCCCATTCCGCTTGACGAAGTCAGATTACGCTGCGTAACCTCACAGTGAGTTACCACCACGCGGCGGAGCCGCATGTCGATGTCGATACAGCCGTCTGGGGAGCCTTATGTCCAGCGAATACGCCAAACAGCTCGGGGCCAAGCTCCGCGCCATCCGTACCCAGCAGGGCCTCTCCCTCCACGGCGTCGAGGAGAAGTCCCAGGGCCGCTGGAAGGCCGTGGTCGTGGGTTCGTACGAGCGCGGCGACCGTGCCGTGACCGTGCAGCGCCTCGCCGAGCTGGCGGACTTCTACGGCGTCCCGGTCCAGGAGCTCCTGCCGGGCACGACACCGGGTGGCGCGGCCGAGCCGCCGCCGAAGCTGGTGCTCGACCTGGAGCGCCTCGCCCATGTCCCGCAGGAGAAGGCCGGCCCGCTGCAGCGCTACGCCGCCACGATCCAGAGCCAGCGCGGCGACTACAACGGCAAGGTGCTCTCGATCCGCCAGGACGACCTGCGCACCCTGGCCGTCATCTACGACCAGTCGCCCTCGGTGCTGACCGAGCAGCTGATCAGCTGGGGCGTGCTGGATTCCGACGCCCGCCGCGCCGTGACGCACGAGGAGATCTGACCTCGCGCAGCAGCTGAAGAAACGTACCGCCGCCCCGGGCTTCCGGGGCGGCGGTTTTCGTCTGCCCGCCCGCGAGCGGGGCGCGCGGCCCTACGACCGGGCCTGGCGGCAGGCGCGATACGTCGGGCGCGGGGTGGACGCGAGGCGCCGGGGCGCGGGCGGAGGCACGACGCGCCCGGCACGGCGCAGAGGGCGCCACAGGGCGCTTCTGCGGGCATGCGACGGGCCCGGAGCGGTATCCCCCGCTCCGGGCCCGTTCACACGCTCTGTCGACCGCCTGCTACGCCTCGCGCCGCAGGCTCGGCTTCAGCTCCTTGAGCCGGCCGAGGAGGCCGTTGACGAAGGACGGGGAGTCGTCCGTGGAGAACTCCCTGGCGAGCTGCACGGCTTCGTCGATCGCCACCGCGTCCGGCGTGTCGTCCACCCAGAGCAGCTCGAAGGCGCCGAGCCGGAGGATCGAGCGGTCGGCCGCCGGCATCCGGTCCAGGTCCCAGTCGACCGCGTAGGTGGAGATCAGCTCGTCGATACGGGCGATGTGGTCCGCGTACCCCTCGACCAACTGCAGGGTGTATTCGTTGACCGGCGGCTGCCGGGGGTCGGTCCGGGCGTGACGCATCCAGTCCGCGAGCACGGACTGCACGTCGGCGCCGCGCTGATCGGCCTCGAAGAGGATCTGGAAGGCGCGCTTGCGGGCCTTGCTGCGGGCAGCCACGGTTAGCTGTTCACCCGGCCGAGGTAGTCGCCCGAGCGGGTGTCGACCTTGATCTTCTCGCCGGTCGTGATGAAGAGCGGGACCTGGATCTCGTAGCCGGTCTCCAGCGTGGCGGGCTTGGTGCCGCCGGTGGAGCGGTCGCCCTGGACGCCCGGCTCGGTCTCCTTGATGACCAGCTCGACGGCGGCCGGCAGCTCGACGTAGAGCACCGAACCCTCGTGCTGCGCGACAACGGCCTCGAAGCCCTCCAGGAGGAAGTTCGCGGCGTCGCCGACAGCCTTGCGGTCGACGTGGATCTGGTCGTAGGTGTCCATGTCCATGAAGACGAAGTAGTCGCCGTCCATGTACGAGAACTGCATCCCGCGCTTGTCGACGGTGGCCGTCTCGACCTTCACACCGGCGTTGAAGGTCTTGTCCACCACCTTGCCGGACAGCACGTTCTTGAGCTTGGTGCGGACGAAGGCCGGGCCCTTGCCGGGCTTGACGTGCTGGAACTCGACGACGGACCAGAGCTGGCCGCCTTCGAGCTTGAGCACCATGCCGTTCTTGAGGTCGTTCGTGGATGCCACGGTTGCGGAATCTCCTGGACTGCAGGTGGTGGGACCCGGGAGCAGCACCCAGTGAGCCGCTGCGGCTCACAGTGCGAGCAGCTCCTTGGTCGTGATCGTGAGTAGCTCGGGCCCGCCGTCCGCCTCGGGGCGGACGACGAGTGTGTCGTCGATCCGGACACCCCCACGGCCCGGGATGTGAACCCCCGGCTCGACGGTGACCGGCACGCAAGCGTCCAGTTTACCCATGGCGGCCGGGGACAACTGAGGGTCCTCGTCGATTTCGAGTCCCACGCCGTGCCCGGTCCACGGCCCGAGCCGCTCGGCGTAGCCCGCGGCGTCCAGCATGTGCCGGGTCACCCGGTCCACCTCGCGGCACTCCACCCCCGGCGCGAGCGCCTCGCGTCCGGCCCGCTGGGCTGCGAAAACGAGATCGTACAGCTCGATCTGCCAGTCCGAGGGCGAGGTGCCGATGACGAAGGTCCGGCCGATCTCGCAGCGGTAGCCGCGGTAGTTCGCGCCCAGGCCGACGCTGAGGAAGTCCCCCTCCTCGACCCGCCGGTCGGTGGGCAGATGCCGGGCGCGGCCGGAGTTCGGGCCGGTCGCCACGGAGGTGGCGAAGGCCGGGCCGTCCGCGCCGTGGTCGACCAGGCGGCGCTCCAGTTCGAGCGCGAGATGCCGTTCGGTGCGGCCGACCAGGATCGATTCGAGCAGCTCGCCCAGCGCCTGGTCGGCGATCTCGGCGGCGATCCGCAGACAGGCGATCTCGTCGTCGTCCTTGACCAGCCGCTGCGCCTCGACCGCGCACGCCATGTCGGTCAGCCGCAGCCGGGGCGCGACCTGGGAGAGCGCCCGGTGCCGGGAGACGGTGAGGTGGTGCTCCTCGACGGCCAGGGTGTCCGCGCCGGCCGTCGCCGCCAGATCGGCGCCGGCCACGACCGGGTCGCCGTCGCGGGTGGGCAGCACCGACACCCGTACGTCGTCGACCGGACGGCCCTCGGACGGGTCGCCGCTGAGCGGTCTGCCGCACAGCAGCACATCGTCGCCCGGCCCCAGCAGCAGGGCGGCGCCGGGCGGCGCGCAGCCGGTGAGGTAGCGGACGTTCGCGGGGCGCGAGATCAGTGCGGCGGCACTTCCGGCCCCGGCTACGCGGTCGCGCAGACGCGTGCGTCGGGCCGCGTACAACTCGGACATATCACGAGCGTACGGCGACTCCCCCCGGGCGGCCGGTCGAGCGCGGCCGCCCGGGGGAGCCGCCCGCTCACCAGCTCGGCGGGCTGGCGATGGAGCGGGCGACGACGTCGCCCAGCATGCGGGCCGTCGTGGCGACGTCGTGCTGGGAGTTGTCGATGATCGGCAGCCCGGAGCCGTACCAGCCGGCCATCCGGCCGTGGATCCTGGCGACCTCCTCGTCCGACAGGCGGCGGTTGCCGGAGCGCCGGGCGTTGCGCTCCAGGACTATCTCCAGGCCGGGCAGCAGCACGATCGGCAGCAGCCCGGGGCCCACATGCCGCTTCCAGCCTCCGAGCCCGACGACCGGCCGGTCGGGGAAGACGGCGTCGTCGAGGATGCAGGAGATGCCGTTGGCGAGGAAGTTGCGGGCCGCGAAGCCGCAGGTACGGCGGGCGAGCCGGTACTGCGCCTCGGAGTGGTCGTTCCAGCCGGACTGCGGGTCGGCGAAACCCGAGCGGACCCATTCGCGGACGTCGTCGAGGCTGATGTGCGCGGTCGGCACCCGGCGGGTGTCGGCCCAGTGGCGCGCGACGCTGGTCTTGCCGGCTCCGGCCGGCCCGATGAGCAGCACCGCGACGGCCGCCTGGCCGGCGTCCGGTGCGGCGGTGTCGGTGGGCGGGCTGGGCAGCGGCACCGGGGCGCCCGGAGGCAGCGGGACATGGCCCGTGAGGTCGCTGGTGCTGTGGCCGGTGGGCGGGGCCTGCTGGGGTGCGGGCCCGTGCCAGCCCTGCTGCGGGGCGGGCTGCTGGGCGGGTGGGGGCGGGGCCGCGGGGGCCGGCGGCGCGGCCGGCGGTGCGGTGGGTGGGGTGGGCCGTCCGGGGTCGGGCGTCCAGTGCATGGCGGCCCCGGGTCCTGATGCCTGCCCGTGGGGCGGCAGCGGAGCCCCCACTGCGTACTGCATCCGGTGGCTCTCCGTCTCGTGCGGTCGACGTGGTGCGGTGCTCCCCCGGCTGACGCCGGGTGGGGTGCCCTCAGCGGTGGCCGAGGGGGCCCCGGGCGCCGGGCCGGTGCCCGGTGCGGTGCGGCGGTTCCACCGGCCCCGGGGGCCGTGGTGCCCACGGCCGCCGGCAGGGGTGGTACTGCTTGCGAACGGTACCCTCCCGGCCTCGGCCGGGAAGGCTCCTACCCCCGGCGCGCGCCAAGTGAACGGCCGGGGGCGGGGCCGAAGTGCCCACGGTGGTACGTCAGTTGCCGAGTTCCTCGGCCAGCGCACGGAGCGCGAGGCGGTAGGAGCCGATGCCGAATCCGGCGACCGTACCGCTGGCGACGGCCGCGATGACCGAATTGTGGCGGAACTCCTCGCGCGCGTACGGGTTCGAGATGTGCACCTCGATGAGCGGGGCGGTGCGCTGGGCGGCCGCGTCCCGCATTCCGTACGAGTAGTGCGTGAAGGCGCCGGGGTTGATGACAACCGGAATCGATCCGTCGGCGGCCTCGTGCAGCCAGCGGATCATCTCGCCCTCGTCGTTGGTCTCCCGGACCTCGGCCTCGAAGCCCAGCTCCTTGCCGAGCCGGGTGCACTCCTCGACGAGTCCGGCGTAGGAGGTGGCGCCGTAGACGTCGGGCTCGCGGGAGCCCAGCCGGCCGAGGTTGGGGCCGTTGAGGACGAGGACCCGCCGGGCCTTGCCGGTCATGCCGCGATCTCCGCGTGCGCGGCGAGCAGCATGGCCGGGTCCGGGCCTTCCAGGACGGTCGGCTTGGCGAGGCCGTCCAGGACGATGAAGCGCAGCCGGTCGCCGCGGGACTTCTTGTCGACCTTCATCGTCTCCAGCAGCTTGGGCCACTGGTCACCGCGGTAGGTCAGCGGCAGGCCGACGGAGGCGAGGACGGTGCGGTGCCGGTCGGCGGTGGCGTCGTCCAGGCGGCCGGCGATCCGGCCGAGTTCGGCGGCGAAGACCATGCCGACGGAGACCGCGGCGCCGTGCCGCCAGTTGTACCGCTCGTTCTTCTCGATGGCGTGGGCCAGGGTGTGGCCGTAGTTGAGGATCTCGCGCAGGCCCGACTCCTTGAGGTCGGCGGAGACCACCTCGGCCTTGACCCGGATGGCGCGCTCGATCAGCTCGGCGGTGTGCGCACCGTCCGGGCGCTTGGCGGCCTCGGGGTCGGACTCGATCAGATCGAGGATCGCCGGGTCGGCGATGAAGCCGGCCTTGATGACCTCGGCCAGGCCGGAGACGTAGTCGTGCACCGGCAGCGTGTCGAGCGCGGCGAGGTCGCACAGGACGCCGGCCGGCGGGTGGAAGGCCCCGACGAGGTTCTTGCCCTCGGCGGTGTTGATGCCGGTCTTGCCGCCGACCGCGGCGTCGACCATGCCCAGGACGGTGGTGGGGACGGCGATCCAGCGCACCCCGCGCAGCCAGGTCGCGGCGACGAAGCCGGCCAGGTCGGTGGTGGCGCCGCCGCCGACGCCGACGATCACATCGCTGCGGGTGAAGCCGGACTGCCCGAGCGCCTTCCAGCAGTACGCCGCGACCTCGGCGGTCTTGGACTCCTCGGCGTTCGGCAGCTGGATGGCGATCGCCTCGTAGCCCTGGGAGGCGAGGTCCTCGCGCAGCGCCTCGCCGGTGGCGGCCAGCGCCTCCGGGTGCAGGACCGCGATGCGCTTGACGCCGTCGCCGATCAGGCCCGGGAGCTCGCCGAGCAGCTGCCGCCCGACGAGCACCTCGTAGGGGTCGGTGCCCGCCGTACCGCCGACCTGGATACGGATGGCCTGCTCCGTCATGCCTGTTCCTCCCTGTGGCCCGCCCGCGGGGCGTCTCCCGCGGCCGGCCGTAGCTCCAATGCGTCCAGGATCGCCTCGGCGACCTGGGCGGGGGTGCGCTCCTGCGTGGCGATCACGGCGCGCGCGACCTCGGTGTACAGCGGGCGGCGCCGCTCCATCAGCTCGCGCCACTGCTTGCGCGGGTTGACCGCGAGCAGCGGGCGGGGGGCGTCCAGGCCCACCCGCTTGACGGCGTCGGCGAGTTGGACGTCGAGGAAGATCACCGGCAGGCCGGTCAGCAGCTTGCGGGTGCCCTCGTCCAGGATCGCGCCGCCGCCGAGCGAGAGCACGCCCGGGTGCTCGTCGAGCGCGACGCGGACCGCCTCGCGCTCCAGCTCGCGAAAGCGCGGCTCGCCCTCGTCGAAGAAGATCTCGGCGATCGGCCGGCCGGCGGTGGCGACGATGTCGGCGTCGGTGTCCCGATAGCCGACGCCCAGTCGCTCGGCGAGCAGCGCGCCCACCGTGGACTTACCGGCACCGGGCGGGCCGACCAGCACGACGACCGGGGACGTCACTTGATCGCCAGGTTGTCGAGGAAGCTGCGCACGTTGCGGCGGGTCTCGGCCACGCTGTCGCCGCCGAACTTCTCCACGACGGCGTCGGCCAGGACGAGGGCGACCATGGCCTCGGCGACGATGCCCGCGGCCGGGACGGCGCAGACGTCCGAGCGCTGGTGGTGCGCCTTGGCCGCCTCACCGGTGGAGACGTCCACGGTGGCCAGGGCGCGCGGGACGGTGGCGATCGGCTTCATCGCGGCGCGCACCCGCAGCAGCTCGCCGGTCGTCAGACCGCCCTCGGTGCCACCGGAGCGGCCCGAGCCGCGCTTGATCCCGTCCTCGGTGGCCAGGATCTCGTCATGCGCCTGCGAACCCGGCACCCGCGCCAGGTCGAAGCCGTCGCCGACCTCGACGCCCTTGATCGCCTGGATGCCCATCAGGGCGGCGGCCAGCCGGGCGTCCAGTCGCCGGTCCCAGTGGACGTGCGAGCCGAGGCCCACCGGCACGCCGTAGGCCAGCACCTCGACCACACCACCCAGGGTGTCGCCGTCCTTGTGCGCCTGGTCGATCTCCGCGACCATCGCCTTCGACGCGTCCGCGTCCAGGCAGCGCACCGGGTCCGCGTCCAGCTTCGCCACGTCGGAGGGCTTCGGGTACACCCCGTACGGGGCCTTGGCCGCGGCCAGCTCGACCACGTGCGAGACGATCTCGATCCCGGCCGTCTCCTTCAGGAACGAGCGGGCCACCGCGCCGAGCGCCACCCGGGCGGCGGTCTCGCGGGCCGAGGCGCGCTCCAGGATCGGGCGGGCCTCGTCGAAGCCGTACTTCTGCATGCCGGCGAGGTCGGCGTGTCCGGGGCGGGGGCGGGTCAGCGGGGCGTTGCGCGCCAGCGCCGCCAGCTCGTCCGCGTCCACCGGATCGGCCGCCATCACCTGCTCCCACTTGGGCCACTCGGTGTTGCCGACCATGACGGCCACCGGCGAGCCCAGCGACAGACCGTGCCGCACCCCGCCCAGGAACGTGACCTGGTCCTGCTCGAACTTCATCCGGGCACCGCGGCCGTAGCCCAGCCGGCGTCGCGCCAGCGCGTCCGCCACCAACTCCGTGGTGATCGGGACCCCGGCCGGAAGGCCCTCCAGCGTCGCCACGAGTGCGGGGCCGTGCGACTCCCCCGCCGTCAGCCAGCGCAACCTGCTCAACGGTGCTCCTCATGTACTGCTCATCCGCGTATGGTCTCCCCCTGATCCTCCCACGTCGCGTGCGAGGGGCGGCGCCCAGTCCAGAGAACGGACCGGGCGCCGCAGGGGTCGGGAGCCGGGCCGGCGGATCAGCGGGCGGCCAGGGCCGCCTCACCCGCCTCGCGCATCGCGGCCAGCGGCGCCGGAGAGCGACCGGTCATCTGCTCCACCTGGAGCACGGCCTGGTGGACCAGCAGGTCGAGCCCGCCGACCACCGCGCCACCGCGGTCGGCCCAGGCGGTGGCCAGGGCCGTCGGCCAGGGCTCGTAGAGGACGTCGAAGAGCGTGCCGGGCCGGTCGGGGACGGCTGCGGCGAGCGCGTCGGTGGTGCCCGCCGGGGTGGTGGCGATGGTCAGCGGGGCCGCGAAGGCCTCGGCCGCGTCCGCCCAGGGGGCGGTCCGGACCGTGACGCCGAGCCGCTCGCCCCAGCCGCGCATCTCCTCGGCGCGGGCGTCGCTGCGGACGTACGCGGTGACCTCGCCGGTGCAGATCCGGGACAGCGCGGCGAGCGCCGAGGAGGCGGTGGCGCCGGCGCCCAGGACGGCGGCCCGCTCGACCTGCCGCACCCCGCGCTCGCGCAGCGCGGCGAGCATGCCCGGGATGTCGGTGTTGTCGCCCAGGCGGCGCCCGTCGGGCGTGCACACGACGGTGTTCACCGCCTCGACGGAGGCCGCGGTGGCGGTGATCTCGTCGAGCAGCGGGATCACCGCGCGCTTGAGCGGCATGGTCAGGGAGAGCCCCGCCCACTCCGGGCCGAGTCTCCCGACGAATCCGGGCAGTGCCGCCTCGTCGACCTCGAAGCGGTCGTACGTCCAGTCCGTCAGGCCCAGTTCCGCGTAGGCGGCACGGTGCAGCACCGGGGAGAGGGAGTGGGTGATCGGGGAGCCGAGTACCGCAGCACGACGTGTGGGGCTCATTGCCTGGCTTTCTCGCGTTCCTTTTCGTAGATGTGGCGGTTTCGCTCGTGCTCTTCGTTCGTCTCGGCGAACAGCGTCTTTTCGGGGTTGATCGAGACGAAGTAGTACCAGTTGCCCTTGGCGGGGCTGATGGCGGACTTGAGCGCGACCTCGCCCGGGTTGCCGATCGGCCCCGGCGGCAGACCCTTGAACTTGTAGGTGTTGTACGGGTCGTTGAAGTTCCGCAGGTTGTCGACGGAACCGGTGTCCAGGGTGCTCTGGGACCTCGCGTAGTTCACCGTCGAGTCGAAGTCGAGCAGACCGTAGGTCTCGGTGTTGTCCGGCTTGAGGCGGTTGTAGACGACGCGCGCGACCTTGAGGAAGTCGTGCTTGTACTTGCCCTCGGCCTGCGTGAGGCTGGCGACCGTGAGCAGCTGCATCGGCGAGTCCAGCTGGAGCTTGCGCGCGCTGCCCGCGAGGTCCAGCTTCTCGTAGACCTGATTGGCTCGTGCCACCATCTGCTTCAGGACCGCCGACGGCTTCGCGTTCTCCCCCACGCTGTAGGTGGACGGGTAGAGGAAGCCCTCGAGCGGGTCCTTTATCTTGGCCGAGTCGTCGGCCCACGACGGCAGGCCGAGGTTCTTGACCTCGCTCTTGGCGACGCCCTTGGTCGTGCCCGCCTTGAGCTTCAGCTTCTGGTCGATGAGTTTGTAGACCTCGCCCGCCCGCAGCCCCTCGCGGATCGTGAGGCCGTTGCGGCTCTTGGGGTCCAGCATCAGCTCGACGGCCGAGGCGGCCGACATCTGCTTGCGGAGGGTGTACGTTCCCGGCTGCAGAGTCTTGTCGCCGGCCGCCTCGCTGAAGGCGCCCGCGCTCTTGACCACGCCGTTCTTCGCGAGGATCTGCCCCATCTCCGAGATCGGCGACCCGTCCGGGATGTCGACCTGGATCTCGCCCGAGCCCTCGCCCTCGTAGTCCGGGGCCGGGCCGAAGTGGCTCATGAAGAAGTCGTAGCCGAAGTAGCCGACGGCGCCGACCGCGCCGGCGAAGACCAGGGTGACGATCAGGCAGGCGGTGCCGCTGCGGCGTTTGTTCTTCTTGTTCTTCTTGTTCTTCTTGCCGCGGCGGTCACGGCCGGAGCGTCCTTCGCGCGGCTCGTCGTCGTAGGCGTCCCGGTCGTCGCGGTCGTCCCCGTACGGGCCGTCCGCGCCGTCGGCGAAGAACGGGTGTTCGGGCTCCGGTTCGCGCGGCGGCTCCGGCTCGGCCCGCCAGTCGTCGGCGGCGGCGTCCTCGTAGGGGGCCGCGGCCGGCTGGTCGTACTGCTGCGGGGAGTAGTGCTGCTGGTGTGCCGGCGCCTGCTGCGGATGCTGCTGGTAGGCGTCCTGGTGGCCGTAGGGGCTCTGGCCGGCGCCGGCGTACGGGTCGGCCGGCGGATGCTGCCCGTAGGGGTCGTACGGGTCGTACGGCAGTTGCCCCGTCTGGGAGCCGTCCCAGCCCCCGTCGTAGGGCTGTTGTGGGTGCTGCTGCTGGGGTCCCGGGTAGTGCTGCGGGGCGGACTGCTGCCCGCCCCACTGAGGCTGCTGCGCCTGGCCTCCGTAGGAACCCTGGTCTCCGTAGAGCGGGTCCTCGGGA
Organism: Streptomyces sp. NPDC033270; assembly: GCF_055576575.1. Classification (NCBI taxonomy): domain Bacteria; kingdom Bacillati; phylum Actinomycetota; class Actinomycetes; order Kitasatosporales; family Streptomycetaceae; genus Streptomyces; species Streptomyces sp. NPDC033270. The sequence goes on along the minus strand of NZ_JBVIRA010000006.1, from coordinate 134,746 downwards.
TGCCACGGTTCGGAGCCGTAGCCCCGGCCATACTCGGTCATCGATCCCCTAGAGCCGAGAGGCGGTGCGCTCCGGTCCGGCAGCGCGCTTGCTGTATCGATCCGCCTCTACTTGCACGTGCGGCTGTTCGAACCACCGCCACATCGCGCGGCACGTTACCGTATCGCGATCAGATGACCACTTCGACGCTCTCGCCCGGAGGCTCCCCGGAGAGCCGCTCGGTCTCCAGCGCGCTCTGCAGGATGACCACCGCGGCCGCCTGGTCGACCACCGAGCGGCCCTTCTTGCTGCGCACTCCGGAGGCCCGCAGGCCCTGGGTCGCGGTGACCGTCGACATCCGCTCGTCGACCAGCCGGACCCCTACGGGTGCGATGTTCCGCGCCAGCTCCTGGGCGAAGGCCCGGACCTTGGCCGCGGCCGGCCCCTCTCCCCCACTGAGGGAGCGGGGCAGGCCGACCACGACTTCGAGCGGCTCGTACTCCTCGACGATCGCCTTGAGCCGACGGTGTGCCGCGGGGACGTCACGTCCCGGCACGGTCTCGACGGGAGTGGCGAGGACCCCGTCGGGGTCGCACGAGGCGACCCCGATGCGGGCGTCCCCGACATCCACCGCGAGGCGTCGGCCGCGTCGCATCTCACTCACGCGCGTCAGGCCGCCTCGGCCACGAGGCGCTCGACGGCCTCGATGGCCTCGGGCACCGCGGCGGCGTTCTGTCCGCCGCCCTGGGCGACGTCCGGCTTGCCGCCGCCACCGCCGCCGAGCGTCTTGGCGGCCGTACGGACCAGGTCACCGGCCTTGATGCCGCGCTCACGGGCGGCCTCGTTGGTGGCGACGACGGTCACCGGACGGCCGTTGGCGACCGTGAACAGCGCCACGACGACGGCGCGGTCGCCCTGGATCCGGCCGCGGACGTCCAGCACGAGCTTGCGCAGGTCGTCGGCGGAGGTGCCGTCCGGGACCTGGGCGGCGGCCAGCGCCACCCCGCGGACGTCCTTGGCACCCTCGGCCAGCCCCGCGGCGGCCTGCAGCACCTTCTCGGCGCGGAACTTCTCGATCTCCTTCTCGGCGTCCTTGAGCTTGGCCAGGACACCGGAGATCTTCTCCGGCAGCTCCTCCGGGCGCCCCTTGACCAGCTCGGTGAGCTGGGAGACGACGGTGTGCTCACGGGCCAGGAACCGGTAGGCGTCCACGCCGACCAGCGCCTCGACACGGCGTACGCCGGAGCCGATGGAGGACTCGCCCAGCAGCTTCACCAGGCCCAGCTGGGCGGTGTTGTGGACGTGCGTGCCGCCGCACAGCTCCTTGGAGAAGTCGCCGATGGTGACCACGCGGACCCGGTCGCCGTACTTCTCGCCGAACTCGGCGATGGCGCCCTGCTTCTTGGCGTCCTCCATGCTCATGACCTCGGCGTGCACGTCGAGCTCACGGGCCAGCACGTCGTTGATCTTCTGCTCGACGTCCGTGAGGACCGAGCCGGGCACCGCGGTGGGCGAGCCGAAGTCGAAGCGGAAACGGCCCGGGGAGTTCTCCGAGCCGGCCTGGGCGGCCGTCGGGCCCAGGGCGTCGCGCAGCGCCTGGTGGGTGAGGTGGGTGGCGCTGTGGGCGCGGGCGATGGCGCGGCGGCGGGTGACGTCGATGGCGGCGTAGGCGGCCGAGCCGAGGACCACCTCGCCGACCTGGACGACGCCCTTGTGGACCGTGACGCCGGGCACCGGCTGCTGGACGTCGCGGACCTCGACGACGGCGCCGGAGTCCAGCCTGATCCGGCCGGTGTCGGCGAGCTGGCCGCCGCCCTCGGCGTAGAACGGGGTGCGGTCCAGGACGACCTCGACCTCGTCGCCTTCGTGGGCGGCGGGGGCCGGGGCACCGTTGACCAGCAGGCCGACGACGGTGGACTCGCCCTCGGTCGCGCTGTAGCCGGTGAACTCCGTGGAGCCGGACTTGTCGGCGACCTCGCGGTAGGCGGACAGGTCGGCGTGGCCGTGCTTCTTGGCCTGGGCGTCGGCCTTGGCGCGCTCCCGCTGCTCCTTCATCAGGCGGCGGAAGCCGTCCTCGTCCACCGAGAGGCCCTGTTCGGCGGCCATTTCGAGGGTGAGGTCGATCGGGAAGCCCCAGGTGTCGTGGAGCAGGAAGGCCTTGTCGCCGGCCAGGACCGTGCCGCCGGCGGCCTTGGTGTCCGTGACGGCGGTGTCGAGGATGTTGGTGCCGGCCCTGAGCGTCTTGACGAAGGCGGCCTCCTCGGCGAGGGCGACCGTCTCGATGCGGCGGCGGTCCTCGATCAGCTCCGGGTACTGCCGGCCCATGGTCGTGATGACGACGTCCAGCAGCTCGCCGACGACCAGGTCCTTGGCGCCGAGCAGGCGCATGTTGCGGATGGCGCGGCGCATGATGCGGCGCAGGACGTAGCCGCGGCCCTCGTTGCCGGGCGTGACGCCGTCGCCGATGAGCATCGTGGACGTGCGCAGATGGTCGGCGACCACGCGCAGCGAGACGTCGGAGTCGTGCGAGTGGCCGTAGCGGACGCCGGTGAGCTCGGTGGCCTTGTCGATGACGACGCGCAGGGTGTCCGTCTCGTACATGTTGGGGACGTCCTGCAGGATCATCGCCAGGCGCTCGAGGCCGAGGCCGGTGTCGATGTTCTTGCTGGGCAGCTCGCCGAGGATCTCGAAGTCCTCCTTGCCGGTGCCCGCGCCGCGCTCGTACTGCATGAAGACCAGGTTCCAGATCTCCACGTACCGCTCGTCGTTGACGGCCGGGCCGCCCTCGACGCCGAACTCGGGGCCGCGGTCGTAGTTGATCTCGGAGCACGGGCCGCAGGGGCCCGGGACGCCCATGGACCAGTAGTTCTCCTTCTTGCCCAGCCGCTGGATGCGCTCCTTGGGCACGCCGACGACCTCGTGCCAGATGCGCTCGGCCTCGTCGTCGTCGAGGTAGACGGTGATCCACAGGCGCTCGGGGTCGAGGCCGTAGCCGCCGTCGGCCTGCGAGCTGGTCAGCAGCTCCCAGGCGTAGGTGATGGCGCCTTCCTTGAAGTAGTCGCCGAAGGAGAAGTTGCCGCACATCTGGAAGAACGTGCCGTGCCGGGTGGTCTTGCCGACCTCTTCGATGTCCGGCGTACGGACGCACTTCTGGACGCTGGTGGCACGCGGGGCGGGCGGCTTGACCTCGCCGAGGAAGTACGGCTTGAAGGGGACCATGCCCGCGTTGACGAGCAGCAGCGTCGGGTCGTCCGCGATGAGCGACGCCGACGGCACGACGGTGTGCCCGCGCTCCTCGAAGAAGCGCAGCCAGCGGCGGCGGATTTCAGCCGACTCCATCAGTGGTCCTCTTTTCCAGTCGGTCCGGTCAGACCGTTCGGTCCGGTTGCCTTGGTGGTTCTGTGGTGTGGTTCGAGCACCGCGCGGCGCGGTGCGGGCAGCTCGCGCACCTCGGCCGGCTCGCGCAGGCCGAGGGCGTCGTGCAACTGCTCTTCACGGTCCGCCATTCCGGTCCGTACGTCCAATGCAAATTGGCGCAACCGGTTTCCGGTCTCGACGGCCTTCTCCGCGGCCTGGGCGGCGAGGCTTTCGGGCTGCAGCTTGCGCAGCTTTTGGTGGACCTTGTTCGTGGCCCACACCCCGGCGGCGGCGCCGGTGGTGAACCAGAATGCGCGGCGGAACATCGCTGTGATCAGTCCTTGGAGCGACGGTTGCGGGGGGGGGGGGGGGGGGGGGGGGGGGGGGGGGGGGGGACGAAGAAAAGGCGCTCCGGCTTCCTCGCGTCCCTCTTCTTTCCCTCG
>NZ_JBVIRA010000006.1:88104-130957 GCF_055576575.1 Streptomyces sp. NPDC033270 | reverse complement strand
TTCGCCCCCCCCCCGGTGTTGTTGTGTATGGGGGGAACCCAGCGGACCCGGCAAAACCTCTTTTTACTCATTCTGGGCCCCACCTTTCCCCCCCCCCCCCCCCCCCCCCCCCGGGCAGGGTACGGCCGACGACGACGGTGCGCTCGGGCTCCGGCGCGCCCTTCTTGCCGATCGCGCGGCGCACGCCGTAGCCGAACGCGGCCACCTTGACCAGCGGTCCGCCGAAGGCGGAGGAGACGGTCGAGGAGAGCGCGGAGGCGTTGGCGGTGACTTCCTGCACGTCGGCGGCGATGGCGTCGACACGGGCGAGCTGGGTGTGCGCGGAGCGGACCGTCGCGGACGCGTCGGCCAGCAGCGGAACGGCCTTCTCGGACACCTCGGCCACCATCTTCGTGGTCGCCTTGAGCGTCTGCGCGAGCCTCACCAGTACGAGGGCGAGGAACGACACGAGGATCGCCCAGAAGACGGCCACGAGGATCCCGGCCACCTCTCCACCGGACACGCTGGCACCACTCTCCGACTGGTCTGGTCTGGGCTCCGTTCCCGCTCGACTGTCCCGCTCGAACGGCAACCTTGACCTTATCGCGCCGTGACTGTCCGTCCGTACCCCGTTCCCGGCACCACGAGGAGGGCCCGGGCGGCGCGCGACGGCATGATTGTACGGTCCGCATCGCGCCGAGTACTCTCCGTGTGCCATGCGACGCCTCACGCGCCCCGGGCCCGCCGATCGCCCGCCCCCCGAGCGGTCGCGGGGCCCCGGCAACCTTCCCGCGGAGCTCAACCGGTTCGTCGGCCGCGACGACGAACTGGCCGCGCTGGCACGGCGGCTGGAGTCGGCCCGGCTCGTCACCGTCACCGGCCTCGGCGGCGTGGGGAAGTCACGTCTCGCCGCACACAGCGCAGCGATCTTGCAGGATCGCTTCTGCGATGGGGCGTGGCTGGTCGAGCTGGATTCCCTGCGCGAACCCCACCTGCTGGCCCACACCGTCGCCGAGGCGCTGACGGCGACCGACCGCGGCGGCCGACCCGTGCGCGCCGCCCTCCGCGAGCAGCTCGCGGACCGCGAGCTGCTGCTCGTCCTGGACGGTTACGACCACCTGGTCGAGGCGTGCGCCGAGCTGACCCTGGAGCTGCTGCGGCACTGCCCCGGGCTGCGGGTGCTGGCCGCCGGCCGTCGGCCGCTCGGGATTCCGGGCGAGCACGTGGTGCCGCTGGCGCCGATGGACGCGGCCGACGCCGCCGCGCTGTTCGTCGACCGCGCCGCGGCGGTCGTCGCCGGCTTCACCGTCGAGGCGTCCGGGAAGGCCGCGGTCGGCGAGCTGTGCCGGCGCCTCGACGGCATTCCGCTCGCGCTGGAACTGGCCGCGGGCCGGCTGCGCGCGCTCTCCGTCCACCAGGTGCTGCACCGCCTCGACGACCGCTTCCGGCTGCTGACCGGCGGCGCCCGCGGCGCCCCGGCCCGGCACCGGACGCTGCGGACCGCGATCGGGTGGAGCCATGAGCTGTGCACGCCCGGGGAGCGGCTGCTGTGGGCGCGGCTGTCGGTCTTCGCCGGGCAGCTCGACCTGGAGGCGGCCGAATACGTCTGCGCGGGCCCGGACCTGCCGGTCGGGGAAATCCTCGACGTCATCGCGGAGTTGGTCGCCCAGTCGGTCCTGGTGCGCGAGGAGACCGCGGCCGGTGTGCGCTACCGGATGCTGGACACCGTACGGGCCTACGGCGCGGACTGGCTGGACGCGACCGGCGACACCGCCCGGCTCCGGCGCCGGCACCGCGACTGGTACCTGGGGCTGGCGACCTGGTGCGAGCTGGACTGGTTCAGCCCCCGACAGGCCGAGATCGCCGCCCGGATCGAGGCCGAACTGCCCAATCTGCGGGTGGCGCTGGAACACAGCCTGACGAGCGCCGCCGACACCCACCTGGGCCAGTACCTGGCGGGCACCCTGTGGTTCTACTGGGTGGGCTGCGGCCGGCTCTCGGAGGGCCGGCACTGGCTGGACCGGGCCCTGGAGCTGGACAGCGACCACGACGAGGCGCGGCTGAAGGCGCTGTGGGTGACCGGCCATGTCGCGGTGCTCCAGGGGGACACCGTCGGCGCGCTGGGGGCGCTGCAGGAGTGCCGCGAGAAGGCCGAGCGGACCGGGAACGCCGCCGCGGCCGCGTACGCGCTGCACCGCACCGGCTGCCTGGCCCTGGTCAGCGACGACCTGCCGCGCGCCGAGGAGCTGCTGCGCGGCGCGCTGGCGCGCTACCGGGAGATCGGGGAGCTGGGCGGCACGGCGCTGCTGGCGCAGCTCGCGCTGGCGATGGCGGCGGCCTTCCAGGAGGAGCTGGCGGACACCGTGCGGCTGGGCCAGGAGGTGCTTGAGGCCTGCGAGGACCACGGCGAGCGCTGGACGCTGGCCTACGCCCAGTTCGTGCTGGCCTACGCCGCATGGTCCCAGGGCGACGGCGGACGGGCCCGCGCGCTGCTGGAGGAGTCGTTGGCCATCGACCACGCCTTCCACGATCTGCTGGGCGCGGTGCTGGCGATCGAGCTGCTGGCGCTGGTGACGCTCGGCGACGGCGATGCGCGGGAGGCGGCGGTGCTGCAGGGCGCCGCGGGGCGGATCTGGCCGTCGGTGGGGCTGCCGCTGTTCGGCTCGCGCCACTACAGCCGGCTGCACGCGAGGTGCGAGGAGCAGGCGCGCCAGCGGCTCGGGGACGAGGTGTACGAGCGCGCGCTGGGCGCGGGTGGGCGGCTCGGGCTGGACGCGGTGGTGGCCCGGATCCTGCGGCCCGCGGACCGGCCCCCCGCACCGCGCCGCACGGCACGGAGCGCGTCGCCCGCCACGAACGAGCCCGCCGCCTCCCCCTCCGCGAGCGGCGGGGAGACGGCGGGCTGAGCGTGGTGCTGCGCCTGCGGTGGTGCTTAGCGGGCGTAGTACTCGACGACGAGCTGCTCGTCGCAGATCACCGGGATCTCCTTGCGGTTCGGGTCCCGGTCGAGGCGGAACGCCAGAGCCTGCAGGTTGACCTCGAGGTAGCGCGGGGTCTCGCCGTCGGGGGCGTAGCCACCCTCACGCGCGACCTGGAAGGGGTGCTTCTCGCGGCTGCGCTCGCGGACCATCACGACGTCGCCGGGGCGGACGCGGAAGGACGGCTTGTCGACCTTGCGGTCGTTCACCGAGATGTGGCCGTGGACGACCATCTGACGGGCCTGGTAGATCGTGCGGGCGATGCCCGAACGCAGGACGAGCGCGTCCAGACGGCGCTCAAGCTCGATGATCAGCGCTTCGCCGGTCTTGCCTTCGACCTTCCGAGCGCGGTCGTAGGCGCGCGCCATCTGACGCTCGCTGATGTCGTACTGGGCACGCAGACGCTGCTTCTCGAGCAGCCGGACCTTGTAGTCACTGTTCTGCTTGCGGCCACGGCCGTGCTCGCCGGGCGGGTAGGGACGGGCCTCGAAGTACTTGACGGCCTTCGGCGTCAGCGCGATGCCGAGCGCGCGCGACTTCTTGACCTTGGGACGCGACTGGTTCACGTGGAACGGACCTCCGTGTAAGTTAGGTGAGGCTTACCTTAGCGCGAGGAGAACGCATGTTTCGACCTGGGATCCCCCTGCCCAGTGCTGGTCACAGCACAGAGGCGGGTCAGCCGCGTCCCGTGGAAGACGCTCAGCAGCCGACCGCCGCTGAGCGCGTACGAACCCTCGTCGAGTCCCATGGTATGGCGTCTTTGAGCATCCCCGGTGTCGAGGACCCCGACGAGACCGGGCTCTCGGCACCCGTCTGCCGGACCGTCACACCCGACGGAGACGTGCTGTTGCTGGTCCCTGGGGACTCCGCGGCGGCTCGGGCGGCCGCGCACGCGCAGGATGATGATCTTGCCGCAGTGATGGAGATCACGGACGTGGCACCGGTTTCGGTGCCCCATCGCATCCGCGGACGGGCCTGGGTGGCCGGCTGGCTGACCCCCGTACGCAATGAGCAGCGCGCCGAGGCGGCGATGCTGCTCGCCGAGCGGCACCCCGTGGGCGAGCTGCTCGGCATCGGCGAGGCGCTGCAGCCGGACCCGGCACCGGGCCTGTACGGGCGGACCGCCTGGATGATGCTGCGCCTGGAGGTCGGTGAGGGCGCGGTGGACGACCTGTGGGGCACCGAGGCCGTCGAGCCGGACGACTTCGCCGACGCGGTCCCCGATCCGCTCATCGCCCACGAGGCGGAGCTGCTGCAGCATCTGCACGCGGCGCACAGCGAGCAGGTGCGCGGACTGTGCGCCCTGCTGGGCGACCGCGGCCGGCTGTGCGGACTGCGCGACCGGGCGGTTCCCGTGGGCCTGGACCGCTTCGGCCTGCGGGTGCGGTTTGTCCGGGAGTCCGGGGGTCGTCCCCCGGGAGACCGCGGCACCGATGCCGAGCAGCGCTCCTTCGACGCCCGCTTCGACTTCCCCGAACCCGTACGGGACGTCGCGGAGCTGCGGCGGGCGATGCATACGCTCTTCGAGGCGGCGGCCGAGTAGTCCGGCGGCCGGCCGGCCCGATGCCTTTGGCCCCCTGCGACGCGCCGGGCTATTCGGCGCCACCCTCGCCGGCGGCGCCGCGCAGGCGGGCCCGCACCCGCTCGGCCACGTCCGCGTAGCGTGCCTCCGCACCATGGCGGGTGGGCTCGTAGTACCGCCTGCCGTGCACCTCGTCCGGCGCGTACTGCTGGGCCGCGATGCCGCCCGGCAGGTCGTGCGGGTACTGGTAGCCCTGGCCGTGGCCGAGCTTCTGGGCGCCCTTGTAGTGGCTGTCGCGCAGATGGGGCGGGACCGCACCGGCCCGGCCGGCCCGTACGTCCGCCAGCGCCGCGTCGATGGCCGTGTAGGCGGCGTTGGACTTCGGCGCCAGGGCGAGCGCGATGGTGGCCTGGCTCAGCGTGATCCGGGCCTCGGGGAAGCCGATCAGCGCCACGGCCTGGGCGGCGGCGACCGCGGTCTGCAGGGCCGACGGATCCGCCAGGCCGATGTCCTCGCTCGCCGAGATCATCAGCCGGCGGGCGATGAACCGCGGGTCCTCACCGGCCTCGATCATCCGCGCCAGATAGTGCAGCGCGGCGTCGACGTCCGAACCGCGGATCGACTTGATCAGCGCGCTGGCGACGTCGTAGTGCTGATCGCCGTCCCGGTCGTACTTCACCGCGGCGCGGTCGACGGACTCCTCCAGGGTCTGGAGGGTGATCTCCTTCTCCCCCTTGGCCAGCGCGGATCCGGCGCCGGCCTCCAGGGCCGTCAGCGCGCGCCGGGCGTCACCGCCGGCGATGCGCAGCAGATGCGCCTCGGTGTCCCCGGGGAGGGTGACCGCGCCGGCGAGCCCGCGGGCATCGGTCAGCGCGCGCCGCAGCAGCCCGCGCAGATCGTCGTCCGTGAGCGGTTCGAGCGTCAGCAGCAGCGACCGGGACAGCAGCGGGGAGATCACCGAGAAGTACGGGTTCTCGGTCGTCGCGGCGATCAGGGTGACCCAGCGGTTCTCCACGGCGGGCAGCAGGGAGTCCTGCTGGGCCTTGCTGAAGCGGTGGATCTCGTCGAGGAAGAGGACGGTCTCCTTGCCGAAACCGCCGGAGGCGCGCCGGGCGCCGTCGATGACCGCGCGGACCTCCTTGACCCCGGCCGTGATCGCCGACAGCTCCACGAAGCGCTTGTTCGTCGCCTGGCTGACGACATACGCCAGGGTCGTCTTGCCGATGCCGGGCGGCCCCCACAGGAACACCGACGACGGCCCCGCGGGCCCTCCTTCGCCCTCCCCCACCAGGCGGCGCAGCGGTGAGCCCGGTTTGAGCAGATGCTGCTGGCCCACGACCTCGTCGAGGGTGCGCGGACGCATCCGCACGGCGAGCGGAGACCCCGCGGGGTCCCTCTCCTGGCGGTCTTCGGCGGCGGCGGTGAACAGGTCGGGCTCCACGTCGACGAGCCTATGCCACCCCACTGACAACGCCCCGGCCCCGTCGTGGGACGGGACCGGGGCGGGCGGTGCGAGAGGCGTCGCCTACAGGAGGGTGCTCCAGTACGACCACCACTTGGTGAGGATCAGCAGGGCGATCACGCCGTACCAGAGCACCGGCACGACCCAGTGGAACTCCAGCACCGTGCGGCGCAGCCCCTCGGGGGCCGGGATGACGCCGTGCTTGATGTTGTGCACGGTGGTGTACCAGAACATCAGGATCGTCACGCACCAGGTCAGCGTGCACCACAGGCACAGCGCGTTGATGCTGTACAGCGACTGGGTCATCAGCCACATGCAGAAGACCGCGGCGAGCCCGGTGCCGATGTTCAGGCCGATCCAGTACCAGCGCCGGAAGCGGGCGCCGGCGAGCAGGGCCATGCCGATCGCGATGATCACGCCGAAGCCGACCAGACCGGCCATCGGGTTCGGGAAGCCGAAGACCTCCGCCTGCTTGCTCTGCATGACGCTGCCGCAGGAGATGATCGGGTTGAAGCTGCAGGCCGGCTTGAAGTTCGGGTCCTTCAGCAGCTCGAACTTGTCCAGCGTGATGATCCATGCGGCCAGGCCGCCCAGCGCTCCGGTGATCACCAGGAGCAGGGCGAGGCCGCGGCCCGAGCCGATGGTGCCCGGGCCGCTCGCGTGGTCGTCGTCGATGGACACGTCGTCAACCGCTGTCGTCGTCATATCGCCGTTCCGTCGGTCCCTTGGGAGATGGGCTGCGCGGACCGGCCCGCGGGGCCGCGGCCGCGCCCTTCATTCTGCCTCAAGCGCACCGGGCACCGCCGTTCGCTGCGCGTAAACACGGCGAATTCGCGGGCCCGGCGTTGACGGACCGGTGGCCTCAGCCCAGCCGGCGGCGGACCTCGTCGGCCACCGCGGCCAGCGCGACGGGGGTCTGCTCGCCGCTTTGGAGGTCCTTGAGCTGGACGACGCCTTCGGCCAGATCCCGCTCGCCGGCCACCAGCGCCAGCCGTGCGCCCGAGCGGTTGGCGGACTTCATGGCGTTCTTCAGGCCCTTGCCGCCGTACGCGAAGTCGGTGGCGACGCCGGCCCGGCGCAGCTCGGTGACCGTGCCGAAGAGCACCCGGCGGGCCTCCTCGCCGAGCGGTACGGCGTACACGGCTGTGGCGGCGGGGATGTCGAGCGTGATGCCCTCCGCCTCCAGCGCCAGCACCGTGCGGTCGACGCCCAGCGCCCATCCGACGGACGGCAGCGCGGGGCCGCCGATCATCTCCGACAGGCCGTCGTAGCGGCCGCCGCCGCCCACCGCGGACTGCGAGCCGAGGCCGTCGTGGACGAACTCGAAGGTGGTGCGGGTGTAGTAGTCCAGGCCGCGGACCAGCTTCTCGTCGTCCTCGAAGGCCACTCCCGCCGCCGTCAGCAGCTCCCGGACCTGCTCGTGGTACGCCTTGCACGCCTCGCACAGGTAGTCGCGCAGCATCGGCGCCCCGGCCAGCTGCCGCTGGACGGACTCGCGCTTGTCGTCCAGGACGCGCAGCGGATTGATGTCGACCCGGCGCCGGGTGTCGTCGTCCAGGTCGAGCCCGCGCAGGAAGTCCTGCAGCGCGGCGCGGTAGACGGGGCGGCACTCCTTGTCGCCCAGGGAGTTGAGCAGGATGCGGAAGTCGCGCAGCCCCAGGGCGCGGTAGGCCTGGTCGGCCAGGATGATCAACTCGGCGTCCAGCGCCGGGTCCTCGGCACCGATGGCCTCCGCGCCGACCTGCGAGAAGTGGCGGTAGCGACCCTTCTGCGGACGCTCGTAGCGGTAGTACGAGCCCGAGTACCAGAGCTTGACCGGGAGGTTGCCGGACTTGTGGAGGTTGGCCTCCAGCGCGGCGCGCAGCACGGAGGCGGTGCCCTCGGGGCGCAGCGCGAGCCGGTCGCCGCCCTTGGTCTCGAAGGCGTACATCTCCTTGGTCACGATGTCGGTGGACTCGCCGACGCCGCGCGCGAACAGTTCGACGTTCTCGAAGCCGGGCGTCTCGATGTAGCCGTAACCGGAGTTCTTCAGCGGCGCGGCGATCGCCTCGCGCACCGCGAGGTAGGTGGCGGACTGCGGCGGAATCAGGTCGTACGTGCCCTTGGGGGCCTTGAAGGTGCTCACGAAGCTCTCGTCACATTCCTCGTCGTGGAGCGGCGCTGAAGCCGTCTCCGAGGCCGGCCGCCACCTCCCGCAGGAACGGGTTGGTGGCGCGCTCGCGGCCGATGGTGGTCTGGGGGCCGTGGCCGGACAGGACGACGGTCGAGTCCTCCAGCGGCAGGCACACACGCGCCAGCGACTGCAGGATCTCGGCGTGGTCGCCGCCCGGCAGGTCGGTGCGTCCGATGGAGCCGGCGAAGAGCAGGTCGCCCGAGAAGAACACCGGCGGAATGTCCGCCTGCTCGGGCATCCGGAACGTCACCGACCCCTTGGTATGGCCCGGCGCGTGCGCGACGGAGAACCGCATTCCGGCCAGTTCCAGGTCGGTGCCGTCGCTCAGCTCCTTGACGTCGTCCGGCTCCCCCACCGTCAGTTCGCCCATGAGCTGCTGACCGATGGAGCGGCCCAGGGCCCGCTCGGGGTCGCTCATCATGTAGCGGTCCTCGGGGTGGATCCAGGCCGGGACGTCGTGCGCGCCGCATACGGGGACGACCGAGGCGACATGGTCGATATGGCCGTGGGTGAGGACGACCGCGACGGGCTTGAGCCGATGCTTTGCGACCGCGTCCTCGACTCCTTGGGCCGCTTGGTGGCCCGGGTCGATGATGACGCACTCCTCGCCGGCGGCGGGGGCGACCAAGTAGCAGTTGGTGCCCCAGGCCCCGGCGGGGAACCCGGCAATCAGCACGTTCGTCCTTAAAGGTCGGTGTGGAGGGCGCTGCGCAAGGCCGCTCCCGGACATCTCGGCAGCTCCAGAGCCTACCGGCGGGACTCCCGCCAGGGCGAACCCGTATACGGTACGGCCACGGCGGAGGCGATCGGCGGGCGGGGACCTCGGCGCCCGGACACCGCACTGCTCGGACACATCGATGATCGGACAAGGAGACGACCGGTGGTCAGCAAGGATCAGCGGCGGCGGCAGCTCGCCCGGGAGAAGTTCGAGCGTCAGCAGCAGCGGCGGTCCACCGCCCGGCGCAAGGCCAGGCGGCGCCATGTGATCATCGCGTCCGCGGTGGCCGTGGCACTCGCCGCCGGCGCCGCGGCCTACGCCTCGGCGGGACTGGCCGGCGACGACCAGGTGGCGGCCGACGCGACGCCGTCCGCGGCGCCGGACCCGTGCGGCAGGCCCGCGAAGGGCGTGCCGTCGACGAAGACCTGGAAGAAGGAACCGGCGATGTCCGTCGACACCGCGGCCTCCTACTCGGTGGAGCTGGCGACGACCTGCGGCACGATCGGTCTGAAGCTGGACGCGGGCAAGGCGCCGCACACGGTCAACTCGTTCGCCTTCCTGGCCCGTCAGGGCTACTTCGACCACAGCCGCTGCCACCGCCTGGTGGACCAGGACATCCACGTCCTGCAGTGCGGCGACCCGACGGCCACGGGCAAGGGCTCGCCCGGCTACACCCTCCCCGACGAGAACCTCAAGGACCCCCGGCTCAAGGGCGGGGTGTATCCGGCGGGCACGGTCGCGATGGCCAACACCTACGACGGGCGGAACGACAAGACCCGCAACTCCGGCGGCAGCCAGTTCTTCCTCGTCTTCCAGGACAGCCGGCTGCCCCCTGACTACACCCCCTTCGGGACGATCACGGGCGGCATGGACGTGCTGCGCAAGATCGCCGACGCGGGCTCCACTCCCGACCCGCGGACCCGCAACACCGCGCCCAACGCCACCGTCGTGATCGACCGGGCGAGCGTACGGAAGTCCTGACCGGCGGGTCGGGGCGGGGGCGGCGCGGCGTCGCCCCCGGGCGCGCACCGTGGAATTTCGGTCGCGCTGGATGCGGACAGCCGAGCGCCGTTCGCCTAGATTGGCGTTGGGTAGGGTGCCTGCTCCGACGGCTGCCACCCTCACCCGCAAGACAGCCCGTCGGACCGGCCAGGGCGCGGCTCTGCCGGACAGAAACTGTGGACGATGCCGGGGGGCCGCACGCCCCCGTCGGCATCATGTGGAGGAGGCGCTGTGAGCAGCGACCCATGGGGCCGCGTCGATGAGACGGGGACCGTGTACGTGCGTACCGCCGATGGCGAGCAGGTCGTCGGATCGTGGCAGGCGGGCACTCCCGAGGAGGCCCTCGCCTACTTCGAGCGCAAGTATGAGGGCCTGGTCGTCGAGATCGGCCTCCTCGAGCGCCGGGTCAGGACCACCGACCTGTCGGCGAAGGACGCGAGCACCGCGATCGACCATCTGCGCCAGCAGGTCGACGAGCACCACGCGGTCGGCGATCTGGACGCGCTCAGGAAGCGGCTGGACAAGCTCGTCGAGGCGGTCGAGTCGCGCCGCGAGGAGCGCAAGGCGCAGAAGGCCAAGCAGAGCGACGAGGCCCGTAAGGCCAAGGAGCAGTTGGTCGCCGAGGCCGAGGAGCTGGCGGCCAGTGAGCAGTGGCGGGCGGCCGGCGAGCGGCTGCGTGCGCTGGTCGACACCTGGAAGGGCCTGCCGCGGCTCGACCGCAAGGCGGACGACGAGCTGTGGCACCGCTTCTCGCACGCCCGCTCGGCGTTCTCCAAGCGGCGCAAGGCGCACTTCGCGTCGCTGGACGCGCAGCGCGAGGAGTCCCGCAAGGCCAAGGAGAAGCTGGTCGCCGAGGCCGAGTCGCTGTCGGGCTCGACCGACTGGGGCGCCACCGCCGCCCGCTACCGCGAGCTGATGGCGGAGTGGAAGGCCGCGGGCCGCGCGCAGCGCGAGCACGAGGACGACCTGTGGAACCGCTTCCGCGGCGCCCAGGACGTCTTCTTCCAGGCGCGCGGCGAGATCTTCGCGGAGCGCGACGCCGAGCAGCGGGAGAACCTGACCCGCAAGGAGGAGCTGGCCGTCGAGGCCGAGAAGCTGCTCCCGGTCACCGACCTGAAGGCCGCACGGTCCGCGTTCCGGTCGATCAACGAGCGGTGGGAGGCCATCGGCCACGTCCCGCGCGACGCCCGCCCCAAGATCGAGGGCCGGATGCACGCCGTGGAGCGCGCCATCCAGGAGGCCGAGGAGGCCGAGTGGCGCCGGACGAACCCCGAGGCGCGGGCCCGCGCCGCGGGGCTGACCGGTCAGCTCCAGGACGCCGTCGACAAGCTGCAGAAGCAGATCGACACGGCCCGGGCGGCCGGCAACGACGCCAAGGCCGACAAGCTCGGCCGGGAGCTGGAGGGCCGCAAGGCCCTGCTGGACCAGGCGCTGAAGGGCCTTGAGGAGTTCGGCGGCTGATGAGCCGCGCGATGGGCCCCGGAACGTTCGTTCCGGGGCCCTCTTCGTGTCGTCGCGGCTACGGCCTGCGGGCCGACGTCACCCGGTACACGTCGTAGACGCCCTCCACGCCCCGGACCGCCTTCAGCACATGCCCCAGATGCTTCGGGTCGCCCATCTCGAAGGTGAAGCGGGAGGTGGCGACGCGGTCGCGGGAGGTCTGGACGGCCGCCGAGAGGATGTTGACGTGCTGGTCCGACAGGACCCGCGTGACGTCCGACAGCAGCCGGGAGCGGTCCAGCGCCTCGACCTGGATGGCGACCAGGAAGACCGAGGACTGGGTGGGCGCCCACTCGACGTCCAGGATCCGCTCCGGCTGCCGGGACAGCGAGTCGACGTTGACGCAGTCGGCGCGGTGCACCGAGACGCCGCTGCCGCGGGTGACGAAGCCGATGATGGGGTCGCCAGGCACCGGGGTACAGCAGCGGGCGAGCTTGACCCAGACATCGTCGACGCCCTTGACGACCACGCCGGGGTCGGCGCTGGAGCGGCGCTTGGAGCGCGGCCGGATCGGGGTGGACTCGGCGATGTCCTCGGTGGCCTCGTCCTGGCCGCCGAGCGCCTGCACCAGCTTCTGGACGACGCCCTGCGCCGCCACATGTCCCTCGCCGATGGCGGCGTAGAGCGAGGAGATGTCCGGATAGCGCATCTCGTGCGCGAGGGTCACCAGGGAGTCGCCGGTCAGGATCCGCTGGATCGGCAGGTTCTGCTTGCGCATGGCACGCGCGATGGCGTCCTTGCCCTGCTCGATGGCCTCGTCGCGGCGCTCCTTGGAGAACCAGCCGCGGATCTTGTTCCGGGCGCGCGGGGACTTGACGAAGCCCAGCCAGTCGCGGGACGGCCCGGCACCGGGGGCCTTGGAGGTGAAGACCTCCACCAGGTCGCCGTTGTCCAGGGTCGATTCGAGCGGGACGAGACGGCCGTTGACCCGTGCCCCTATCGTGCGGTGGCCGACCTCGGTGTGCACCGCGTAGGCGAAGTCGACGGGCGTGGCGCCGGCCGGCAGCGCTATCACATCGCCCTTCGGCGTGAAGACGAAGACCTCGTTGCGGGACAGGTCGAAGCGCAGCGACTCCAGGAACTCGCCGGGGTCCTCGGTCTCCTTCTGCCAGTCCAGCAGCTGCCGCAGCCAGGCCATGTCGTTGACGGTGTCCTGGCCCTTGCCCGCGTTCTTCGGCACATCCGTACGGATCTTGGAGGCGCCGGCCACCGCTTCCTGCTTGTACTTCCAGTGCGCGGCGATGCCGTACTCGGCACGGCGGTGCATGTCGAAGGTGCGGATCTGGAGCTCGACCGGCTTGCCGCTGGGCCCGATGACCGTCGTGTGCAGCGACTGGTACATGTTGAACTTCGGCATCGCGATGTAGTCCTTGAACCGGCCGGGGACCGGGTTCCATCGCGCGTGGATGGTGCCGAGGGCGGCGTAGCAGTCGCGGACGGTGTCGACGAGGACGCGGATGCCGACCAGGTCGTAGATCTCGGCGAAGTCGCGGCCGCGCACGATCATCTTCTGGTAGACGCTGTAGTAGTGCTTGGGGCGGCCGGTGACGGTGGCCTTGATGCGGGCGGCGCGCAGGTCGGCCTGGACCTCGTCGGTCACTATCGCCAGATACTCGTCCCGCTTGGGCGCCCGCTCGGCGACCAGCCGGACGATCTCGTCGTACATCTTGGGGTAGAGGATCGCGAAGGCGAGGTCCTCCAGCTCCCACTTGATGGTGTTCATGCCCAGGCGGTGGGCGAGCGGGGCGTAGATCTCCAGCGTCTCGCGGGCCTTCTTCTCCTGCTTCTCCCGTTTGAGGTAGCGCATGGTGCGCATGTTGTGCAGGCGGTCGGCCAGCTTGATGACCAGCACGCGCGGGTCCTTGGCCATCGCGACGACCATCTTGCGGACCGTCTCGGCCTGCGCGGCCTCACCGAACTTGACCTTGTCGAGCTTGGTGACGCCGTCGACCAGCAGGGCGACCTGGTCGCCGAAGTCCCGGCGCAGGGTGTCCAGGCCGTACTCGGTGTCCTCGACGGTGTCGTGCAGCAGGCCCGCCATCAGCGTCGCCGGGTCCATGCCCAGCTCGGCGAGGATGGTGGTGACGGCCAGCGGGTGGGTGATGTACGGGTCGCCGCTCTTGCGCTTCTGGCCGCGGTGCCAGCGCTCGGCGACCTGGTAGGCCCGCTCCACCTGGCGCAGCGTCGCGGTCTCGATCTTGGGGTCGTTGCCGCGCACGGCCCGCAGCAGCGGCTCCAGGACCGGGTTGTACGGGCTGGAGCGCTGGACGCCCAGCCGGGCGAGACGGGCCCGTACCCGGTTGGGGGAACCGGAGCGTCCGGCGGGGGTCGGCGGCAGCGGCTTGGGCGCGGCCGGCTGGTCGGCCTTGGCGGGCGGCTTGGGCGCACGCGTGGCCGGGGAGGCGGTGGGCGCCTGCCGGGAGTGCTCGGTGGGGGACGTGGCGGGCCGGCCGGCCGGCGGCCGGGCCCCCGCGCCTGTGTCGGGAGCGCCGGGCCGCTCGGGCTGGGGCGCGTCCGTGGAAGCCGCGTCCTTCGGCTTCGGCTCGTCCGGGCGCGCGGCGTCGGATCCCGCCGGACGCAGTCCGGGGGAGAGCGGCTGGGCCTCGTCTGGCAAGAGCACTCCTCAAGCGGTTCCGGACCCCAGGACCTCGAACGGGTCGGGGTGCCATGGTATCGACCCCGCGGCGGCGGCTCCTCCGCGGCCATGGGTCCGTACATGACACAGCGGCAGGGGCACCCGGATTCTTCCGGATGCCCCTGCCGCTTGTGTGGTGTGCGAAGGCTGCGCGCGAGGGGCTCAGACCGTGATCAGAGCCTCCAGCGGAGCGCCCCGCAGACCCGGCGAAAGCCGCTGCCGCCCGGCCAGGAAGCCCAGCTCCAGCAGCACCGCCAGGCCGGCGACCTCGGCGCCCGCGCGACGGATGAGCTGCAGCGAGGCGTCGGCGGTGCCGCCGGTGGCGAGCACGTCGTCGATGACCAGTACCCGGTCGCCCGGGGCCAGTGCGTCGGCGTGGATCTCGATCTCGGCGGTGCCGTACTCCAGCTCGTAGGCCTGGCCGAGCGTCGCGCCGGGCAGCTTGCCGGCCTTGCGTACGGGGACGAAGCCGATGCCGGCGCGGACCGCCACGGGGGCGGCGAGTATGAAGCCGCGTGCCTCCAGACCCACCACCTTGTCGGCGCGATGCCGCGCGCACAGCTCGACGAAGGCGTCGGTGAGCGCCCCGAAGGCCGCCGGGTCGGACAGCAGCGGGGTGATGTCCTTGAACATCACGCCCGGCTTCGGATAGTCCGGGACATCGGTGATCCGGCTGAGCAGCAGCTCCCGCAGGGCCGCGCGGCCGCGAGGCGCAACCTCGCCGCGCTCGCTCATCGGCGCTTGCCCGACGAGCGGCCACGTCCGCGGGGACGGGTGGAAGGCTGCCGGCGCGGACCGACGACCGCGGCGTCCTCCTCGTCGTCGTCCGCCTCACCGGGGGCGGCGTCCTGCGGCTCCTCCTGGCTCGCGCCCTTGGCCGCCGCGGCGGCGCGCTTGGCCTTGATCCGCTTGGCCAGCGCCTTCATCTCCGGCTCGGCGTTCTTGAAGTCGGCGACCAGCGGGGTGGCGATGAAGATCGAGGAGTACGCACCGGCGGCGAGACCGACGAACAGGGCCAGCGAGATGTCGTTGAGCATGCCCGCGCCCAGCACGCCACCGCCGACGAACAGCAGACCGGCGACCGGGAGCAACGCCACGACGGTGGTGTTGATGGAGCGGACCAGCGTGCTGTTGATGGAGCGGTTGGCGATCTCGCTGTAGGTGAAGCGGGTCTGCTTGGTGATGTCCTTGGAGGCTTCCTTGAGGCTGTCGAAGACGACGACCGTGTCGTACAGGGAGTAACCGAGGATGGTCAGCAGACCGATGACCGTGCCGGGCGTGACCTCGAAGCCGACCAGGGCGTAGACGCCGACCGTGATCGTGAGGTCGTGGATCAGCGCGATCAGGGCGGCGAGCGCCATCCGCCACTCGAAGGCGATGGCCAGATAGATCACCACGAGGACCATGAAGATCCCCAGGCCCAGCCAGGCCTTGTTGGCGATCTGCTCGCCCCAGCTCGGGCCGACCAGCTGGGTGTTGACGTCCTGGACCGGGATGCTCAGGTCCTTGGCGAGCTCCTCCTGGACCGGCACCGCCTGCTTGGTGTCCAGACCGCTGATCTGGATGCGCAGCGCGCCGTCGCCGAGCTTCTGCACCACGGCCTGGTGGCCGCCCGCCGCCGACTCGGCCTTGTTCTGGGCCTCGGAGGCGGACACGGAGGTGGACGGGGTGGTGAAGACCGCGCCGCCGGAGAACTCGATGCCCATGTTCAGACCGCGCACCGCCAGGCCGACGATGGCCGTGATGGTGATGAGGATCGAGATGCCGTACCAGATCTTCCGCTTGCCGATGAAGTCGTAGCCGACCTCGCCGCGGTAGAGCCGGGCGCCGATGTTTCCGAGCTTGGACATCTCACGCCTCCTTCGTCTGGGTGGGGGCGGTGCCGCGGCGGCGGCGCAGCGGTGGCCTGGCGCCCAGGCGCTGGGGATCGAGGCCGGACCAGGAGTGGCCCTCGTAGAAGAACTTCCGCCGGGCCAGCAGCGTCATCAGGGGCTTGGTGAAGAGGAAGACCACCACGACGTCGAGGACGGTGGTCAGGCCGAGGGTGAAGGCGAAGCCCTGCACCTTGCCGACGGTGACGATGAACAGCACCGCGGCGGCCAGGAACGACACGAAGTCGGAGACCAGGATCGTGCGGCGGGCCCGCGGCCAGCCGCGCTCGACGGCCGGGCGCAGGGTGCGGCCCTCGCGGATCTCGTCCCGGATGCGTTCGAAGTAGACGATGAACGAGTCGGCGGTGATGCCGATGGCGACGATGGCGCCGCAGACTGCCGGGAGGTTCAGCGCGAACCCGATGGCCGGGCCGAGCAGCGTCATGATCGTGTACGTCAGGATCGCCGAGACGGCCAGGCTCGCCAGCGCGACCAGCGCCAGGCCCCGGTAGTAGGCGACCAGGTAGATGACGACCAGGGCGAGGCCGATGGCGCCGGCGATCAGACCGGCGTGCAGCTGGTCGCCGCCGAGGGCCGCGGTGACCGTGGTCTCGTCGTCGATCTTGAAGGAGAGGGGCAGCGCGCCGTAGGACAGCATGTTGCCGAGGTCCTCGGCGGACTGCTGGGTGAAGCCGCCGGAGATGGTGGCGTTGCCGCCGTTGAGCCGCTCGGTGACCCGCGGGTCGGAGACCACCGCGCCGTCCAGGACGATCGCGAACTGGTTCTGCGGCGGCGTCTTCGTGGCGAGCTTGCCGGTGATGTCCGCGAACTTCTTGCCGCCGTCGGAGGTGAAGTCCATCTGGACGATCCAGCCCTGCCCCTGCTGGCTGTCGAAGACGGCCTTGGCACCCTTGACGTCGGTGCCCTCGACGGCGATCGGACCCAGCGCGTACTTCTGGGTGCCGTCGTCCTTGCAGGCCACGATCGGGTCGGACGGCTTGGCGCCGGCGGCCTTCTCACCGGCCGCGGCGCGGCTCTTCTTCGTGGAGCAGTCCAGTGCGTTCAGCTGCTTCTGGAGGGCCGGCGGGATCTCCTCGGCGGCCGGGAGCCCCGGCGGCGTCGGAGGCGCGGAGGGCTTGCCCGACGGGGTGGGCTTCGCGGACGGTGCCTTCTTCAGCGCGTCCGTCACGGCGCGGCCCTGCGTCGTCGGCTTGGCGCTCGGCGACTGCGAGGAGGAGGCGTTCTGCTGGGTGCCCGGCTTGTCCTTGGCCTTGTCGCCGGACGCCTTGTCGCCCTTGCCCTTGTCGCCGGCGCCGCTCTTGGAGGGGCTCGGCTCGGGCGTCTTGGTGCCCGCGGTGGTGGTCAGCACCGGCCGGAACCCGAGCTGGGCGGTGGTGCCGACCTGCTGGCGGGCCTGCTTCGCGTCCGTCCCCTTGGGGATGTTCACGATGATGTGGTTGCTGCCCTGCGTCTGGACCTCGGACTCGGTCACGCCGAGACCGTTGACCCGTCGCTCCATGATGCCGGCGGCGGTGTTCATGTTGGTCTCGTTGATCGCGTTGGGCTTGCCCGGCTGGTTCTGGGCCGCCAGCGTGAAGCTGGTGCCGCCCGCCAGATCGATGCCCAGGCGGGGCGTCAGCGTGCCGGAGTAGAACATGCCTCCGATCAGCCCCGCCATCGCGATCAGGACCAGGATCAGGGTGCGGCCCGGATGCCCCTGGCTCGCGGGCGCCCTGCGGCCCTTCTTCGGTGCTGCCACCTTCTCGTTTCTCCCTGTCCAACCCCTCGGCCCGGGGTGTCGGCCGAGCGGCCACGAAGTCTTGTGCGGACCTGCCCCCGCCGGAGCCTAGACCGTCCCGGAACCGCGGTGCACGACTCAACATGCCCCGCGGTTCCGTGGGATGGACTACTTCGCGTCGTCGCCGGCCTTCTTGTCTTCCTTGGCGGCGTCGGCGTCTGCCTTGGCGATGTCCTTGGCGCCTTCGGCGTCCTTCTCGGCCGTGGCGTCGCCGGCGGGCTTGTCGGCGGCCGGGGTCTCGGCCTTGCCCAGCTCGATCTTGGCGGCCTTGTCACCCGTTTCGGTGGCGGTGTCGCCGGTCAGCGAGGAGGCGTCGTCCGGGACGACCGGCTCGCCGCCGTGGCCCGCCTCGGCACCGTCCAGAATGCGGTTGTACTCCTCATCCGCGAGCACCGCGCCGATGGCGTTCTTGGCGTAGATGGCGTGCACGCCGGGGGCGACCTCCAGGAGGACGGTGTCCTCATGGACTTCCTTGACGGTGGCGTACATGCCGCCGATCGTCCGGACGCCGGTGCCGGCCTGCATCTCTTCGCGCATCTGCTGGGCCGCCTGCTGCTTCTTCTTGGCGGACCGCGTCATCAGGAACATGGCCCCGATGAGGACGATAAAGGGGAGGAGAGTCACGATATTGGGCACGGGACGGAAATCCTTCGCACGACCGCTGCTGCGCGGTCTCATATAGCGGGGGTGGGTATGCCGGCCCTTACGGACGGCATCGGCGGAGTCTAAGCGAGTCCCCACCAGTGGAACAACGCCCAGCATCGCACCGCAGTTCCTGACCGGGCGAGTCTCCGCGCCGTCAGGCCCCGAACAAGCCCTGCTGTCCGCTTCCTCCCGATTGCTGCTGGGGCGGGACCAGCCCGAGATGGGCCCAGGCCGCCGGGGTCGCGATGCGCCCCCTGGGGGTCCTGGCCAGCAGCCCCTCCCGTACGAGGAACGGCTCGGCGACCTCCTCGACCGTCTCGCGCTCCTCCCCCACGGCGACCGCGAGGGTGGACAGGCCCACCGGGCCGCCGCCGAAGAGCTTCAGCAGGGCCGTGAGCACGGCGCGGTCCAGGCGGTCCAGCCCGCGGGCGTCGACCTCGTAGACGCCGAGGGCCTGGGAGGCGATCTCGCGGGTGATCAGGCCGTCGGCCTTGACCTGGGCGTAGTCGCGGACGCGGCGCAGCAGGCGGTTGGCGATACGGGGCGTGCCGCGGGAGCGGCCGGCGATCTCGGCGGCGCCGTCCGGCTCTATCTCGACGTCGAGCAGGCCGGCCGAGCGGTGGATGACCCGCTGCAGCTCGGCGGGGGCGTAGAACTCCATATGGGCGGTGAAGCCGAAGCGGTCGCGCAGCGGGGGCGGCAGCAGTCCGGCCCTGGTCGTGGCGCCGACCAGGGTGAACGGCGGGAGTTCGAGGGGGATGGCGGTGGCGCCCGGGCCCTTGCCGACGATGACGTCGACGCGGAAGTCCTCCATCGCCATGTAGAGCATCTCCTCGGCGGGCCGG
This sequence comes from Streptomyces sp. NPDC033270, assembly GCF_055576575.1. Taxonomy (NCBI): domain Bacteria; kingdom Bacillati; phylum Actinomycetota; class Actinomycetes; order Kitasatosporales; family Streptomycetaceae; genus Streptomyces; species Streptomyces sp. NPDC033270. The sequence goes on along the minus strand of NZ_JBVIRA010000006.1, from coordinate 111,829 downwards.
GACATCCGGTGGATCTCGTCGAGGAAGAGGACCTCGCCCTCCTGGAGGGAGGAGAGGATCGCGGCGAGGTCGCCGGCGTGCTGGATGGCGGGGCCGGAGGTGATCCGGATGGGGGCGCCCATCTCGGCGGCGATGATCATCGACAGGGTCGTCTTGCCGAGGCCCGGCGCGCCGGACAGCAGGACGTGGTCGGCGGTGGCGCCGCGGGCGCGGGCGGCGCGCAGCACCAGGTCGAGCTGTTCGCGCACCCGCTCCTGGCCCACGAACTCGGCGAGGTCCTTGGGCCGCAGGGCGGCCTCGACGGCGGTGTCCTCGCCGTCCGCGTCGGCTCCGACCAGCCGGTCGGGGCCGCCCGGGGTGGTGTCCTCGGTGGGCGGTGCGGTGTCGTCCCAGTTCACTGCGGATTGCCTCGCGGGGTCGGGGCGGCCGGGCCGCCTGCGTGGTCGTGCGGTCGGGGGCTCGCGGCCCGGGCGGCGGTCATCGGGCGCGGTTCAGCGTCTGCAGGGCGGCCTTGAGCAGCTGCGGCACCTGGGGCGCGCCGCCGGCGGCGACGGCCTCCTCGGCCTGCGGGGCGACCGCGGCGACCGCCTCGTCCGCCTCGCGGGTGGCGTAGCCGAGCCCGATCAGGGCAGCCTGCAGCTGGTCGCGCCAGCCGGCGGCGGCCGGGCCGCCGGCCGCGGGCCGACCGCCGCCGACCGGCGCGCCGAGCCGGTCCTTCAGCTCCAGCAGCAGCTTCTGGGCGCCCTTCTTGCCGATGCCGGGGACGGCGGTGAGCGCCTTCTCGTCGCCGGTGGAGACCGCACGGCGCAGCGCGTCGGGGGTGTGCACCGCGAGCATGGCCTGCGCGAGCCGGGGGCCCACGCCGCTGGCGGTCTGCAGCAGCTCGAAGGTCTGGCGCTCGTCGTCGTCGGCGAAGCCGTAGAGCGTGAGCGAGTCCTCGCGGACGACGAGGGAGGTGGCGAGCTTGGTCTGTGCTCCGATGCGCAGCGCGGAGAGCGTGTTCGGGGTGCACTGGACGGCCATGCCGATACCGCCGACCTCGACGACGGCGCTGTCGGGGGCGAGGGCCGCGACCGGGCCGGAGACAAAGGCGATCATCGGGTGCCCTTCAGCGTGCGGACGGGAGCGGAGGTGCGGCGGGCGGCGGCCTGGGCCTGCTGGAGGCGGTTGACCGCCGGAGCCCGCCAGATGTGGCAGATGGCGAGGGCGAGGGCGTCGGCGGCGTCGGCCGGCTTCGGTGGTGCGTCGAGCCGCAGCAGGCGCGTCACCATGGCGCCGACCTGGGCCTTGTCGGCCCGGCCCGAGCCCGTGACGGCCGCCTTGACCTCGCTGGGGGTGTGCAGCGCGACCGGCAGGCCGCGGCGGGCCGCGCACAGCATGGCGACCGCGCTGGCCTGGGCGGTGCCCATGACCGTACGGACGTTGTGCTGGCTGAAGACCCGCTCCACGGCGACGTACTCGGGGCGGTGGGTGTCCAGCCACTCCTCTATGCCGCGCTCGATGAGGACCAGCCGCTGGGCGATCTCGGCATCGGGCGGGGTGCGGACGACGCCGACACCGACCATCTTCAGCGGACGCCCGGCGACACCTTCCACCACGCCGACCCCGCACCGGGTCAGCCCCGGGTCCACCCCGAGCACCTTCACGGCGCCCCTCCCCTCATGCCGTACCGTTTCGTCCCCCGTTCCCCCGCGGGAGGGGCGGAGATCCCCTGCTCAGCACAGTATCGGCTGCCACTGACAACGCGACGGGCCGACGGGGGTGTGTTCCCCGTCGGCCCGTCGTGCGAACGGCGGCGGCGCGGCCGCGCGGACTACCGGCTCAGGCGTCGACCTTGGCCATCACGTCGTCCGAGACGTCGAAGTTGGCGAAGACGTTCTGCACGTCGTCGCTGTCCTCCAGCGCGTCGATCAGCTTGAAGATCTTGCGCGCGCCCTCTTCCTCCAGCTCGACCTGCATGGTCGGGACGAAGTTGGCGTCGGCCGAGTCGTAGTCGATACCGGCCTCCTGGAGGGCGGTGCGGACCGCGACCAGGTCGGTGGCCTCGCTGAGCACCTCGAAGGACTCACCGAGGTCGTTGACCTCCTCGGCGCCGGCGTCCAGCACCGCGCCCAGCACGTCGTCCTCGCTCAGCTCGGCCTTGGGGACGATCACCACGCCCTTGCGGTTGAACAGGTACGACACCGAGCCGGGGTCGGCCATCGAACCGCCGTTGCGGGTCATGGCGACGCGGACGTCCGAGGCGGCGCGGTTGCGGTTGTCGGTGAGGCACTCGATGAGCACCGCGACACCGTTGGGGCCGTAGCCCTCGTACATGATGGTCTCGTAGTCGGCGCCGCCAGCCTCCAGGCCCGCACCGCGCTTGACCGCGGAGTCGATGTTCTTGTTGGGCACCGAGCTCTTCTTGGCCTTCTGGATGGCGTCGAAGAGGGTCGGGTTGCCGTCCGGGTCGGCACCGCCCGTACGGGCCGCGACCTCGATGTTCTTGATCAGCTTCGCGAAGAGCTTGCCGCGCTTGGCATCGATCACGGCCTTCTTGTGCTTCGTCGTAGCCCATTTAGAGTGGCCGGACATCCGCCTGTCTCCTTCGCGTAACCAACTTCTGAAACGAACGCCATAGATCCTACCGGGGCGAGGTGACGCGGTGTTACCCAGTCACACTGCGCACCATGTCCACGAACAGCGCGTGGACGCGGTGGTCGCCGGTCAGCTCCGGATGGAACGACGTGGCCAGGACGTTACCCTGCCGGACGGCCACGGTGTGCCCGTCGTACGTGGCCAGGACCTCGACCGCGCCGCCGACCGACTCGACCCAGGGCGCCCGGATGAAGACGCCCTCGACCGGTCCGCCGGGGATGCCGGCGACGTCGACGCCCGCCTCGAAGGACTCGTTCTGCCGCCCGAACGCGTTACGGCGGACGATCATGTCGATGCCGCCGAGCGTCTCCTGGTCCTCCCGGGCGTCCAGCAGCTTGTCCGCGACCATGATCATGCCGGCGCAGGTTCCGTAGACCGGCTTGCCCGCGCGCACGAACGCCCGCAGCGGCTCCAGCATGCCGAAGACGATCGCCAGCTTGGACATCGTGGTGGACTCGCCGCCCGGTATGACCAGGCCCTCGACCTGGTCCAGCTCCTCGGGGCGGCGCACCGGCCGTGCCTGGGCGCCGGCGTCCGTGAGCGCCTTGACGTGCTCACGGACGTCGCCCTGGAGGGCCAGCACACCGATGGTGGGGGTGCTCATCGCCTCGGTTCCTACCAGCCGCGGTTGGCGTAGCGCTCGGCCTCGGGGAGGGTGTCGCAGTTGATGCCGACCATGGCCTCGCCCAGGTTGCGGGAGACGTCCGCGATGACCTTCGGGTCGTCGTAGAAGGTGGTGGCCTTCACGATCGCGGCGGCGCGCTTGGCCGGGTCACCGGACTTGAAGATGCCGGAGCCGACGAACACGCCCTCGGCGCCGAGCTGGCGCATCAGCGCCGCGTCGGCCGGGGTGGCCACACCGCCGGCGGAGAACAGCACGACCGGCAGCTTGCCGAGCTCGGCGACCTCCTTGACCAGCTCGAACGGGGCGCGCAGCTCCTTGGCGGCGGCGTAGAGCTCGTTGTTGTCGCAGCCGCGCAGCTTGGCGATCTCGCCCTTGATCTGGCGCAGGTGGCGGACCGCCTCGACGACGTTGCCGGTGCCGGCCTCGCCCTTGGAGCGGATCATGGCGGCGCCCTCGGCGATCCGGCGCAGCGCCTCGCCCAGGTTGGTGGCACCGCACACGAAGGGGGTGGTGAAGGCCCACTTGTCGGAGTGGTTGACCTCGTCGGCCGGGGTGAGGACCTCGGACTCGTCGATGTAGTCGACACCGAGCGACTGCAGGACCTGGGCCTCGACGAAGTGGCCGATGCGGGACTTGGCCATGACCGGGATGGAGACGGCGTCGATGATGCCGTCGATCATGTCGGGGTCCGACATGCGGGCCACGCCGCCGTCCTTGCGGATGTCGGCGGGGACCCGCTCCAGGGCCATGACGGCGACGGCGCCCGCGTCCTCGGCGATCTTCGCCTCTTCCGGCGTGACGACGTCCATGATCACGCCGCCCTTGAGCTGCTCGGCCATGCCGCGCTTGACGCGCGCGGTCCCGGTCTCGGGGTTCTGGGGCGTGGTGGGCGTGCTGGACACGGTTTGACCTCACTCAGTGCGGGTGCTGGAACGTGCCGACCACACAACCCTTTGCGCGGGACCGGAGAAAAGGGCCAATTCAAGGCCGGTGGCTCGTTGCGGCGGGGAGTCGCAGCGGCCGGGGCCGGGCTGCCGCGGCGGCGGCCGCGCTCAGTTTCCGGCCGAGCGGTCGTCGAGGACGGCCGGCGGCTCGTCGTCCATCTCGAAGGCCAGCGGGAACGGCGCGTGCCCCGCCAGCCGGAAGATCCGCACCACCCGGTGGCGGCGGACGGCGCGGGCGGCCCGTACGGCGTCGTTGTGGAAGCGGCGGGCCATCGGGACGCGGCGGACCGCGGCGGTGAGCTCGGTGACCGTCTGCTCGCCGCCCGGTGCCTCCCGTACGGCCTCCAGCTGCGCCTCCTCCGCGAAGATCGCCCGCAGCGCCTGGCTCAGCTCGCTCTCCGCGACCTCGCGGTGGTCCTCCTCGGCCTGCCGGGCCTCGTGCGCCGCCTGGTAGAGGACGATCGAGGCGGCGGGGTCCAGGACTCCCGACGTGCCGACCTCCTGTGCGACGGACGCGCGCCGCAGGAGCTGGGCGTCCAGGGCCGCCCGGGCCGCGTCGATGCGCGCGTGCAGGCGGTCCAGGCGGCCGGCCGTCCAGCTGAGGTAGATGCCGATGAGGAGGACCGCTACCGCGATCCAGATGATGGTGGTCACGGGCCGTCACGTTACCCGCACGTGGTGGGCTCCCCCGGGGCGGCGCCTGGTCAGTCCCTCGCCAGCCAGCGCCGCGCCCGCAGGCCCACGCGTTCGTCGGTGGCCACCGAGGCGGCGCCGGTGGTGACGGTCTCGTAGACGGCGAGGATGTCGGCGCCCACGGTCGACCAGTCGAAGCGGCGAACATGGCGGCTGCCGCGTTCGCGGAGCTCCGCCAGGCGGGCGGGGTCGCCCAGCAGGCGTACCGCGGCGGCGGCCAGGGCGTCGGCGTCCTCGTTGGCGAACAGCTCGCCGGCCTCGCCCTGGTCGAGGACCTGGGCGAAGGCGTCGAGGTCGCTGGCGAGTACGGGTGCGCCGGCGGACATCGCCTCCACGAGGATGATGCCGAAGGACTCCCCGCCCGTGTTGGGGGCGACATAGACATCGACGCTCCGCAGCAGGCGCGCCTTGTCCTCGTCGGTGACCATGCCGAGGAACTCCACGCGGGAGCGCAGCTCGGGGGGCAGGGTGGCGACGGCCTCCTCCTCGTCGCCGCGGCCGGCGACCAGCAGCCGGGCGTCGGGCACCGCGGCGAGGATGGCGGGCAGCGCCTTCATCAGCACCGGCAGGCCCTTGCGCGGCTCGTCGATGCGGCCGATGAAGCCGATGGTCCCGCCCTGCCACTCGGGCCGGGGTTCGGCGCGGGCGAAGAAGTCGACGTCCACGCCGTTGGGGATGACCACCGCGTCGCCGCCAAGGTGTTCGACGAGGGTCCGGCGCGCGTACTCGCTGACCGCGACGCGGGCGCTGATCTTCTCCAGCGCCGGCTGCAGGATCGGGTACGCGGCGATCATCGCCCGCGAGCGCGGGTTGGAGGTGTGGAAGGTCGCCACGATGGGGCCCTGGGCGGCCCAGCAGGAGAGCAGGCCCAGCGAGGGGGAGGCCGGCTCGTGGATGTGGATGACGTCGAAGGCGCCGTTCTGCAGCCAGCGGCGGACCCGGGCCGCGGAGAGGAAGCCGAAGTTCAGGCGGGCGACCGAGCCGTTGTAGGGGACGGGGACGGCGCGGCCGGCGGAGACGACGTACGGCGGGAGCGGGGTGTCGTCGTCGGCGGGGGCCAGGACGGAGACCTGGTGGCCGAGGCGGATCAGGTGGTCGGCCAGGTCCCGGATGTGGAACTGGACGCCGCCGGGGACGTCCCAGGCGTAGGGGCAGACGATGCCGATCTTCACGGTGTTCCCTCGTTCTCCCCCAGTGCCCGTACGGCCTGGGCGGTACCCCCGTCTCCGCCCCCGCGGCGCAGAGGTGCGGCTTTGGTGCCTTGCTGCGGCCCGGGGGCCGCGGGTGCGACGCTCATGGCGTCTCCGTTCCGGGCTCGCGCGGCTCCAGGTCGGCGAGCCAGAGCCGCTGCAGCATGTGCCAGTCCTCGGGGTGGTCGGCGATGCCGGAGGCGAAGGTGTCGGCGAGCGCCTGGGTCATCAGGGCGGCCTTCTCGGTGCGGGTGCCGGTCTCGGGGACCTCGATCTCGGGGTGGACCCGGCCGCGCATGACGGGGGTGTCGTCGTACCAGAGGGTGACCGGCAGCAGCATCGCGCCGGTCTGTACGGCGAGCATCGCGGGGCCGGCCGGCATCTTCGTCTCCTCGCCGAAGAACTTGACCGGGATGCCGGAGCTGGACAGGTCGCGGTCGGCGACCAGGCAGACCAGGCCGCCGGCGCGCAGCCGCCGGGCGAGCGTGCCGAAGGCGGCGCCGCCGGTGTGCGGCAGCACCTCCATGCCCAGGCCCTCGCGGTAGGCGACGAAGCGGTCGTAGAGGGACTCGGGCTTGAGGCGCTCGGCGACGGTGGTGAAGGGGGTGTTGAGCTTGGTGGTGACCCAGACGCCCGCGAGGTCGTAGTTGCCCATGTGGGGGAGGGCGAGGATGACGCCGCGGTCGCTCTTGAGCCCCTCCTCCAGGTGGTGCACGTCCTCGGGCGCGAAGCCCGTCCTTATCCGGTCCTTGCTCCAGGCCGGCAGGCGGAAGGACTCCATCCAGTAGCGCATGTACGAGCGCATCCCGGCCCGGGAGAGCTCGGCCAGGCGCTCGGCGGAGGCGTCCGGGACCACCCGGGCGAGGTTGGCCTCCAGGCGGCGGACGCCCTTGCCACGGCGCTTCCAGGCCGTGTCGGCGATCCGCCGGCCGAGGCGTACGGCGACCCCTTCGGGCAGCTTCTTGACGGTGCTCCAGCCCAGGCCGTAGAGCGCGTCGGTGAGTGTGCCGGTGTCGATCCCCGGCAGGCCGGTCCTGCGTGCGCTCATGCGCTGTTCCCCCCTTGTGCGATGGCGTCGGCCTCGGCCGACTCCCGGCGTACCGTCACCACGCGCTGGCCGAGGGTGACGGCGCTGCCGATGCCGACGATCCACAGTGCGATCGGCAGCAGGGCCTCGACGCCGGGCACCCCGAACGCGTGCAGACCCGACAGCCCGCAGGCCACCAGCGTGATGACCAGCCGCTCGGCGCGCTCGACCAGGCCGTTGACGTCGACCGGCAGCCCGATGGCCTCGCCCCGCGCCTTGGTGTACGACACGACCTGCCCGCTGGCCAGGCAGAAGATCGCCATGGCGCAGAGGATCAGGCTCTCGCCGCGGCCCGCGTACCAGAGGGCGAGCCCGCCGAAGATCGCGGAGTCGGCGACCCGGTCGAGGGTGGAGTCGAGGAAGGCCCCCCAGCGGCTGGAGCGGCCGAGCTGCCGCGCCATGTTGCCGTCGACCAGGTCGGAGAAGACGAAGAGGGTGATGACGACCGTGCCCCAGAAGAACTCGCCCTGTGGGTAGAAGACCAGGGCGCCGGCCACCACCCCTCCGGTTCCGACGAGGGTGACCGCGTCCGGGCTGACGCCGATACGGATGAGCAGGGCGGCGAACGGCGTGAGAACACGCGTGAAGAAAGCACGCGCGTACTTGTTCAGCATGGCCTTCCCGGAGGTCGATATGGGCCGCGCGGTCAAGGGGCCACCGGCTGGCCCATCGTAGCCACGAGGCCCCGGGCCGCCGCGAAGGCATCGCGGCGCAGGGTGCATGCGGCGGCTCGGGGCCGCGGTTGCGCGCCTCCCGGCGTACGGACAGGCCCCCGGAGCCCTTGGGAGGACCGGGCTCTTGCGCCATGTATGGACGCATGGTGACCTCGGTGGAAAGCTCGAATCACCGCAAAGTGTCGACCTGGAGGCGAGACACATGAGCGAGAAGTCGAGTACACACCCGGGAGCCGCCGGAAGGGCATCAGCGGCCGGCCAGCCCACGGCCCTGCGCAATGTGGTGCTGGTCGGCCACAGCGGATCGGGAAAGACCACTCTGGTCGAGGCCCTCGCGCTGGCATCCGGCGCGGTCAACCGGGCGGGCCGGGTCGAGGACGGCGGCTGTCTGTCGGACTACGACGAGATCGAGCACCGTCAGCAACGCTCCGTACAGCTCTCCCTGGTCCCGGTGGACTGGGGCGGAATCAAGATCAATATCTTGGACACCCCCGGATACGCCGATTTCGTCGGGGAGCTCAGGGCCGGTCTGCGCGCCGCGGACGCGGCCCTTTTCGTTGTCTCGGCGGCCGACGGCGTGGCCGGCGCGACCCGCATGGTCTGGGACGAGTGCGCGGCCGTCGGGATGCCGCGGGCCCTGGTCATCACGCATCTGGAGGCGTCCCGCGCCGACTTCCACGAGATGACCGAGCTGTGCCGGACCGCGTTCGGCGGCGAGGACCCGGACGCGGTGCTGCCGCTGTACCTGCCGCTGTACGGAACACCGGGCGCCGACGGCCACTCCCCCGTCCACGGTCTGATCGGCCTGCTCTCCCGGCGGGTCTTCGACTACGCGTCCGGCGAGCGCACCGAACGCGAGCCGACGGCGGAGGAGCTGCCGCTGATCGAGGAGGCCCGCAACCGCCTCATCGAGGGGATCATCGCCGAGAGCGAGGACGAGTCCCTGATGGACCGCTACCTCGCCGGCGAGGACATCGACGTCAAGACCCTCGTCGGAGATCTGGAGACGGCGGTCGCCCGCGGCACCTTCCACCCCGTGCTGGCCGCCGCCCCGGCCCCCGAGGGCGCCAAGCAGGGGCTGGGCACCGTGGAGCTGCTGGAGCTGATCACCGGCGGCTTCCCGACGCCCGCGGAACGCGAGGCGCCCGAGGTGACCACCCCGGAGGGCGCCCCGCGCCCGGCGCTGAGCTGCGATCCCGACGGGCCGCTGGCGGCCGAGGTGGTCAAGACCTCCTCCGACCCGTACGTCGGCCGGATCTCGCTGGTCCGGGTCTTCTCCGGCACCCTGCGCCCGGACGAGACGGTGCATGTCTCGGGCCACGGTCTGCAGGACCGGGGCCATGAGGACCATGACGTCGACGAGCGGGTCGGGGCGCTGTCCGCACCGTTCGGCAAGCAGCAGCGTCCGCTGCCGCAGGCGATCGCCGGCGATCTGGCGTGTGTGGCGAAGCTGTCGCGCGCCGAGACCGGCGACACCCTCTCCGACAAGGGCAGTCCGCTGCTGATGGAGCCCTGGACGATGCCCGACCCGCTGCTGCCGGTCGCCATCCGGGCGCACAGCAAGGCCGACGAGGACAAGCTCTCGCAGGGGCTGGCCCGTCTGGTGGCCGAGGACCCGACGATGCGTCTGGAGCACCATCAGGACACCCATCAGGTGGTGTTGTGGTGTCTGGGCGAGGCGCATGTCGATGTGGCGCTGGAGCGGCTGCGTACCCGCTACGGCGTCCAGGTGGACACGGTCGCGCACAAGGTGCCGCTCCGGGAGACCTTCGGCGAGGCGTCGGCCGGCCGCGGACGCCATGTGAAGCAGTCCGGTGGGCACGGGCAGTTCGCGATCTGCGAGATCGAGGTGGAGCCGCTGCCCGGTGGCTCCGGCATCGAGTTCGTGGACAAGGTCGTGGGCGGCGCGGTGCCCCGGCAGTTCATCCCGTCCGTGGAGAAGGGCGTGCGCGCCCAGGCCGCGCGCGGGGTGGCCGCCGGGCATCCGCTGGTCGACATCCGCGTCACGCTGCTCGACGGCAAGGCGCACTCGGTCGACTCCTCGGACGCCGCGTTCCAGACGGCGGGCGCGCTGGCGCTGCGCGAGGCGGCCGCCGACGTCCGGATCGATCTGCTCGAACCGGTCTGCGAGGTCAGTGTGATGGTTCCGGACGAATTCGTCGGCCCGGTGATGAGCGATCTGTCGGGCCGGCGCGGCCGGGTGGTGGGCACCGAGCAGTCCGGTGCGGGCCGCACCGTCGTGCGTGCGGAGGTACCGGAGATCGAGATCGGCCGGTACGCGATCGATCTGCGTTCGCTCTCGCACGGCAGCGGGCGGTTCTCCCGCGTCTACGTACGGCATGAGCCGATGCCGCCGCAGCTGGCCGCCAAGGTGCGGGAAGAGGCGGAGGACGGCGGGTAGTTGACGCCCGGTCAGCCGTGGCTCGGCCGCTGTCCGGCTCAACCCCCTTGGGCTGGACGGCGGCTGTACGCTGAGAACCTTGTCGTCGGGCCGTGCGCGCGGCGGCGGGGCGCGTCGGCCACCGGCTCCTGACAGGTGTGCCGTCGGCGGAAGCCGGGAAGAGCCGCATCATCGGATGCGAGCGGTGTGGGGGGCGGTAGTGGCAGACGGGTTCGACTTCAGCCCAGGGGCGCAGGTGCCGCTCTCGGGGAGCGCCGGGCAGACGGCGGCGACCCAGGCGCTGGCCTCGGCCGCCTATCGGGACAGCCCGCTGGCCGACATCTCCAAGGCGGACTCCGACTCGGGCAAGTCCGAGATCAAGAAGCCGAAGCTGTCGCTGTTCGCGCCCAACCTCGGCGAGGCGTACTCACGCGCCGTGCAGGTGCGGATGCTCGGCGGCGGCCGCAAGGCGCTCATCCAGTCGTTCGGGGTCGAGCCGCAGACCATCGTCGAGCACTGTCTGTCGGCCACCCGCGTCCGCAAGCAGCGCGACAGCAAACTGACGCTGCTGATGGTGCTGTTCGGGCTGCTGTTCCTGCCCGGTGTGCTGCTGTGGCTGGGCGTCTTCCAGCTGCGCAAGATGCTCTCCAAGGACGGCGAGGGCAAGGGTGTCTCGCTGCTCGGCGCGGTGCTGCTGACCGTGCTCGCCGGCGTCGGCCTGGTCTTCATGATCAAGCTGCCGATGAACGGCTTCTGGCCGATGTACGCCCGGGCCATGGTCGTCGCCCCGGTGGTCGGCTGGTGGCTGGCCAAGCAGATCTGCGAGAAGACCGCGGTGGCGATGCGGGAGGCGTGGAAGGGGCTGCTGGAGGGCGGCGGGGTGGCCGCCAAGATCCCCGAGGCGGTGCCGCAGGACCCGAACGAGACCGCCGCCGAGACCCTCCGGCAGAATCTGGCCAAGGTCACCGCCGAGCAGAACAGCAATGTCGTCTTCTACGCCGGCCCCAAGGGCATACTCGGCATGGGCACCCGCTGGGGCAGCTGGCAGCTGGCGGAGGAGCTCAGGCCGGCGCAGGAGGGCACGGAGATCAACCCGTTCCGCAGCTGGGACGTGATCCGTGCGATCCACGACAAGTTGCGGCTGCTGGAGCGCAGCCCGCTGCACACCGGCGGCTTCCCGACTCCCTCCGTCCGCCACTGGATCGTCTCGCCGGTCGGCGAGAAGGCCGCCGCCGTCAGCCGTCCGGAGGGCACGCATGTCGAGGCGTACCAGATCCGCGGCCACGAAATAGAGCGGATCTGCAACGACCAGCAGTTCGGCAGCGGCAACCGCCACTACCTCGGCGTCCAGTTCGTCCTGTGGGACGGCCAGTTGGTGATCACCCTGATGATCACCGTCACGGTGCTGCACGAGACGCTGCGCATCGAGGTGACCGGCCATGCCCTCGGCCCGGTCAACGGCCTGTTCACGACCAAGCCGGAGCCCAAGACCAAGGACGTCGCCAAGGTCGTCAAGTTCTGGGAGACCAAGACCCAGACGCTTCCGCTGATCGAGCCGCAGGAGGTGGTCCGGCTCGCCGCCCGGGCCCCGCTGACCTGGTTCCCGCCGATCCTGGACTTCCTCGGCGGCAAGCTGACGCTCCCCGAGCCGTTCGGTCTGCGGCACGTCTGGGCCGACAAGCCCTGGCGGCACCGCTTCATGGCCGATGACGCGCTGCGCGCCGCGACGCCGGTCCTGCGCACGGTCCACGCCGCCGCGATGACCGTCCTGAAGGACAACGGCGTGGACACCGAGCGCTTCACCAACCGCTCCCTGGTGCTCAGCGGCATGGTCCAGGGCGTGGAACCGCACAAGGTCGACGAGTACAACGCGTAGCGGTCCTCGGCTCCTGGGGCCCGTCCGGCACTGTCCGCCGGGCGGGCCCCAGGTGTATGTCCCCCAGGGCCTGTCCGATGGGTGAGGCCCTAGCGGAAGATCCCGGTGTGCCCCAGGGAGTAGCGCCCCGGCTGCGGGTAGACCGCGAGGCCGTGCGGGCCCTGGCCGACCGGGATCTTGGCCAGGGTCTTGCCGGTGCGGGTGTCCAGTGCGTAGACCTCGGAGTGGTAGCGGCCGGAGAGCCACAGGACCTTGCCGTCGGTGGACAGCCCGCCCATGTCGGGGCTGCCGCCGCCGCGGATGTGCCACTTGCCGGCGAGTTCGCCGGTCTTGAAGTCGAGCAGGGAGATCGAGCCCTCGCCGCGGTTGGAGATGTACATGGTCTTCGAGTCGCGGCTGACGTAGAGGCCGTGGGCGCCCTTGCCGGTCGGCATCAGCCTGGGCCGGTCGAAGGTGTCGCCGTTGAGCACCCAGATGCCGTCGGCCATCATGTCGGCGACGTACCAGGTCCTGCCGTCCGGGGAGATCTTCACGTCCTGCGGCATGGCGCCCTCGAACGGCAGCTTCTCCTGGCCGATGACCTTCATCTTCTCCGTGTCGACCTTCAGCAGCTCGCCGGAGAACTCGCAGGAGACGATGAAGTACTTGCCGTCCGGCGAGAAGTCGGCGTGGTTGACGCCGGCGCAGCGGACCGGGACGGTCTTGCGGATCTCCATGCTGTGCGGGTCGCGGAAGACCAGCTGCCGGTCCATGGAGGCCATCACCACGGCGTACTTCCCGTTGGGCGTGAAGTACAGGTTGTACGGGTCGTGGACCTTGACGCGCTTGCCGGCCTTGCCGGTGGCGGGGTCGATCGGAGTGAGGTCGTGCCCCCGGTTGTTGTTGACCCAGAGCGTCTTCATGTCCCAGGACGGCACGACGTGCTGCGGCTGGACGCCGACCGGGATGGTCTCCATGACCTTGTACGTCTTCGGGTCGATGACGCTGACGGTGTCGGACCCGGTGTTGGGCACATAGATCCGCGACGGGTAGCCCTTGACCTGCGGCGCCAGCTTGCCCGGGCGGTCCGCGGCGTACAGGTCGTGCTCGTCGAGCGGCGGCGGCATCCCGGGCAGGCCCGGTTTGGCGGCCTTGACCGGTGCGCGTTCGACCGGCGGGGGGCTTGGCGCGGCGGGCTTGGTCCCGCCGTCGCTGCAGCCCGCCGCCACCAGCGCACAGGCCGCGGCGAGCAGCGCGGCCGCCCGGTGGCGAAGGCCCCGGCTCAGCGAGCGGGTCGGGGAATCGGTACGGTTCCGGTCAGCCATCAGGTCACTAGCTCCGTTGTCGTCACCGCGCGCAGACCGCGCCGGCGGAGGCCGTCGAGGATGGAGGGCAGCGCGGCCACCGTGCCGGCGTGCCCCAGGTGGAGGCTCACGACCGAGCCCGGCCCGACCGAGTCCAGGACCGTGCGCCGGACGGCCGGGGCACCGGGGTCGTTCGCGTCGAGGGAGTCCACGTCGTAGGACAGGACATGCGGATAGCCGGCCTTGCGGGCCAGCGAGGTCACCAGTGCGGTGGCCCGCCGGGTCTGCGAGGGGCGGAACCAGCTGCCGATGGTGCCGGTGAGGGTGCGCAGCCGGTCGGCGCAGCGGGCGATCTCGGCGTACGCCTCGGCGGCCGGCAGGGCGCAGATCGCGCGGTGGTGCATGGTGTGGTTGCCCAGCTCATGGCCGCCGTCGAGGATGCGGCGGGCCATCGCGGGCTGCTCGTCGAGCCAGTCGCCGACGGCGAGCACGGTGACCTTGGCGCCGCCCTGCTCGGCGAGGCCGAGCAGGGCGGTGGCCAGCCGGGGATCGCCCGCGCCGTGGAAGGTCAGCGCGACGGCATGCCCGTCGCGCGGCCCGTGCTCGATCTGTGCGCCCAGGCCGGGTACCCGGGTGGGCCGCCGGGCGGCGGGGACGGGCGGGCGCCGCCCGGCCCCGGAAGGGTCCGGCCCGCCGGCGGCCCGTGCGGCGCCGGGGTCCGCGGCCCGGTCCGGGGCGCAGCCCGCCACCAGCGCACCGGCTCCCGCGGCCGAGGCGGCCGCGCGCAGCACGGAGCGACGATCCAGTGAAGTCACCACCCCATTAGAGAGGCAACTAATCCGAATTAGGGCGATATGCCCGATTCACCCGCGTACGTGTCGTACCGAGCGTCGTCCGGGACGCCGCCCCGGACGACGGCCCGAGCCGCCTACGCGGGCCAGGCCGCGGCGAGCATCACCCGGGTGTCGGCGAGGAGTTGGGGCAGCACCTTGGTGTGGCCGACCACCGGCATGAAGTTGGTGTCCCCGCCCCAGCGCGGGACGACGTGCTGGTGGAGATGGGCCGCGATGCCGGCGCCGGCGACCGTGCCCTGGTTCATCCCGATGTTGAAGCCGTGCGCCCCGGACGCGGTGCGCAGCGCGGTCATCGCCCGCTTGGTGAACTCGGCCAGCTCGGCGGTCTCCGGGCCGTCCAGCTCGGTGTAGTCGGCGACGTGCCGGAACGGGACGACCATGAGGTGGCCCCCGTTGTACGGGTAGAGGTTCAGCACCGCGTAGACATGCTCACCGCGCGCGATCACGAGGCCGTCCTCGTCCGACTTCGCGGGGATGGTGCAGAACGGGCAGCCGTCGTCGGCCCCCGGGCCGCTCGGTTTGTTCTCGCCCTGGATGTAGGCCATCCGGTGGGGCGTCCACAGGCGCTGGAAGGCGTCCTGCGTCCCGACTCCGATCTGCTGCTCCGGCTCGCTTGTCATACGGGCCAGCATATGGCTTCGTCCATTGGCAGCGTGTCGTTGGGGCGCACAGCACCGGACACTCCGCGATGCTGTGGCGATGGACAGGGAAGCGCGGTTGCGGGAGTGGGAGGAGCGGGCGGAGCCGTACCTCGCGATCGCCTCGCTGCTCTTCCTCGTCTCCTACGCGATCCGGGTCCTGATCTTGGACCTCTCCCCCGGCTGGCAGGCCTTTTGGGGCCTGGTCACCGTCGTGACCTGGGGCGGCTTCGTCGTGGAATACCTGGCCCGGTTGCTGCTCAGCGAGCACCGCCGGCGCTTCGTCCGCACCCGGTGGCTGGACCTGATCGTGACCGTGCTGCCGCTGCTGCGGCCGCTGCGGCTCGTCGAGACGCACGACCGGATGCAGCGCCGCAGGGACCACCCACGGCTCGCCCTCGAAGCCCGCGTGATGACCTACGCCGGTCTGACCT
Organism: Streptomyces sp. NPDC033270; assembly: GCF_055576575.1. Classification (NCBI taxonomy): domain Bacteria; kingdom Bacillati; phylum Actinomycetota; class Actinomycetes; order Kitasatosporales; family Streptomycetaceae; genus Streptomyces; species Streptomyces sp. NPDC033270. The sequence goes on along the minus strand of NZ_JBVIRA010000006.1, from coordinate 96,514 downwards.
CGCTGCTGCTGGGCTTCGCCGCGAGCCTGGCCGTCTACCACGACGAGCGCCTGGCCCCGCACTCGACCATCACGACCTACGGCGACTCGGTCTGGTGGGCCTGCTCGACCCTGACGACCACCGGGTACGGCGACGCCACACCCGTCACCCCGCGCGGCCGGCTGGCCGGAGTGGCGCTGATGTTCGTCGGCGTCGCCCTGGTGGGAGCGGTGGTGGGCTCGTTCTCGTCATGGCTGGTGCGGCGCTTCCGGGTGGAGGGCGAGACATGACGGGGCCCCGGGGAGCCGATCGCTCCCCGGGGCCGCACGTCACGGAAACCGGCGTCACACCTGCAGACGGCGCTCCACCACGTCGAGGATCTCGGCGATCGCCTCGTCGCGCGGGATCCCGTTCTTCTGCGACCCGTCGCGGTAGCGGAAGGACACCGCCCCGGCCGCCATGTCCTCGTCACCGGCGATGACCATGAACGGCACCTTGCTCTTCTGCGCGTTCCTGATCTTCTTCTGCATCCGGTCCGACGAGGAGTCGACCTCGATCCGCAGCCCCTTGGCCTTCGCCTGCGCGGCGAACTCCTCCAGGTACGGAACGTGCGCGTCGCCGATCGGGATGCAGGTCGCCTGCACCGGGGCCAGCCACGCCGGGAACGCCCCCGCGTAGTGCTCCAGCAGCACCGCGAAGAACCGCTCGATCGAACCGAACAGCGCACGGTGGATCATGACCGGCCGCTGCTTGGAGCCGTCCGCGGAGGTGTACTCCAGCTCGAAGCGCTTGGGCTGCTGGAAGTCGACCTGGATGGTCGACATCTGCCAGGTACGGCCGATGGCGTCCTTGGCCTGCACGGAGATCTTGGGACCGTAGTACGCGGCGCCGCCCGGGTCCATGACCAGCTCCAGGCCCTGCTTCTCGGCGGCCTCGCGCAGCGTCTCGGTGGCCTCCGCCCACTCCTCGGGCTCACCGATGAACTTCTCGGAGTCGTCGCGGGTGGACAGCTCCAGGTAGAAGTCGCTGAGGCCGTAGTCGCGCAGCAGGTCCAGCACGAAGGTCAGCAGCGAGTCCAGCTCGTCATGCATCTGCTCCTTGGTGCAGTAGATGTGCGAGTCGTCCTGGGTGAAGCCGCGGGCCCGGGTCAGGCCGTGCACCACGCCGGACTTCTCGTAGCGGTAGACCGTGCCGAACTCGAAGAGCCGCAGCGGCAGTTCGCGGTACGAGCGGCCGCGCGCCTGGAAGATCAGGTTGTGCATCGGGCAGTTCATCGCCTTGAGGCGGTAGTCCTGGCCCTCGAACTGCACGGGCGGGAACATCGCGTCCGCGTAGCTCGGCAGATGGCCCGAGACCTCGAAGAGCTTCTGCTTGGAGATGTGCGGGGTGTTGACGAACTCGTAGCCCGCCTCCTCGTGCCGCCGGCGGGCGTAGTCCTCCATCACCCGGCGGATGACGCCGCCCTTGGGGTGGAAGACGGCCAGGCCCGAGCCGAGGATCTCCGGGATGGAGAACAGGTCGAGCTCGGCACCGAGCTTGCGGTGGTCACGCTTCTCGGCCTCGGCGAGGAAGTCCAGATGCGCCTTGAGCTCGTCCTTGGTCGGCCAGGCGGTGCCGTAGATCCGCTGCAGCTGCTTGTTCTTCTCGCTGCCCCGCCAGTACGCGGCGGCCGAGCGCATCAGCTTGAAGGCCGGGATGGCGCGGGTGCTGGGCAGGTGCGGACCGCGGCACAGGTCCTTCCAGCACAGGTCGCCGGTCTTGGCGTCGAGGTTGTCGTAGATGGTCAGCTCGCCGGCGCCGACCTCGGCGGAGGCGCCCTCGGCGGCGTCCGCGGCGGAACCCTTCAGCCCGATCAGTTCGAGCTTGTACGGCTCGTTCGCCAGCTCCTCGCGCGCGGCGTCGTCGCTGACCGCGCGGCGGGCGAACTTCTGCCCGCGCTTCTGGATCTCCTGCATCTTCTTCTCGATGCGCTTGAGATCGTCCGGGTGGAAGGGGGTCTCGACGTCGAAGTCGTAGTAGAAGCCGTCCTTGATGGGCGGGCCGATGCCGAGCTTCGCGTCCGGGAACAGCTGCTGCACGGCCTGGGCCATCACATGCGCGGTGGAGTGCCGCAGGATGTTCAGGCCGTCCTCGGAGGTGATGTCGACGGGCTCGACCTCGTCGCCCTCGGCGACCTCGTACGCCAGGTCCTTCAGCTCCCCGGCCACCCGCGCGGCGACGACACTGCGCTCGCCCTGGAAGAGGTCGGCGGCCGTAGTGCCCGTGGTCACCACGCGTTCTTCCCGCTCGGAATCGCGTTGGACGGTCACACGGACGTCTGACACCGGTCTCTCCTGACTCATGTCTCTTTCACGACAGCGATTGCTGCGCAGCCGAATCGTACCGAGCCGGTGGTCCCGACCGCGAAACGGATTCCGCGGGCGGCTTTGTCAGGGCGTGTCGTCCAGCGGCCCGCCGCACGCCTCCTCGAAGAAGTCGAGATTCTCCTGCAGCGACTTCAGCAGGCGGTCCCGCTCCGCCTCGTCGACCTGTACGGGCGTGACGTCGCGGCCGCCGGTGATCCGGCGGAAGCCGCCCCGGCTCTCCAGCCGCCCGCTGACCCTGATCGGCAGTCCCACCAGGTGGGCGTGCCCGGCGATCCGGTAGTCCTCCTCCCCCAGCGAGACCCGCACCTGTCCCACGTCGGCGCCGGTGATCACCCGCAGCCGCACCGTGCCGGGCCCCCCGGGCCGCTCCCTGCGCAGCCGTACCACCGCGCCGGTCACCCGTACCGGCAGCGACGGCTCGTCGCGCACATAGCGCTGGGCCGCCTGCTGGAGCGCGGGCAGGTCGCCGGGCGAGAACTCCACCGGCTCGGGGCGAGCCGCGCAGCCGGCCGGGGCGCCGGCGGCCGGTGACCACTCGACCGCGATCCGCACCCCCTCCGCATCGCGGACCAGCGCGATCAGCGCCTGGGCCAGCTCATGGCAGACGCCCAGCTCGACGGCCGCGTCGAAGGCCTCCATGCCGCCGGTGGCGCGCTGGTAGTCGGTGGCGTCGCGGGCCGCGTGCAGGGCCCGCTGCAGCCCGGCGACCGCCCCGCGCCCGCCGCGCACCGGGACGAACGCGGTCAGCCGGCGCCCGCCGGCCGCCGGGCCGACCAGCACCTCGCCCAGGAACCCCTCGGCCTGCCGCTTGTGCCGGGCGCCGTAGAAGCCGGCCCTGCCGTACGTGCCCAGCGCCCCGGCGACCAGCATCGAGCGGGCGGCGCCGCGCAGCTGCTCCTGGGCCACCCAGTACGCGGCACCCGAGCCGCCCTCGGGGACCTCGCGCTCCCAGCGCACCTCGTCGCTGGGCACCGCCAGCCCCACCAGCACCTCGCGTGCGGAGGGTGCGGCGCTCTGCGCCAGCGCCGCCAGCGCCTCGGCGAGCAGCTCCGCGCTGTCGGGGAAACGACGGTCGTGCGGCACCAGCAGGCTGGTGCCGCCCCTCCCGCCGGGCGGCGTCCACCGGGCGTAATGGCCGGCGGCGGCGCCCCGGCGGCGCCAGCCGTGCCGGGCCAGCAGCGCGCTGAGCACCGCCGGGTCGAGCAGCGCGGGATCCAACAGCCGCGCGTCGGGTTCATCGGTCGGCCGGTACATCAGGGTCTCCCTCCCGCCCCGACCCGCGTCATGATCTCGCAGAGCGCTCGGTCGTCGAAGATCCGCGTGGTCGGGATCCGCACAGTGGTCCTGCGCCGGCCGGTCACCGGATGACCGGCCAGGTTTGTCCAGTAGCAGCAGTGCCGCAGTTCGAGACGGTCGTGGGAGGCCCGCAGCCAGTCCTGCTGGGTCCGTGGGACCAGCATCACGACAAGGATCTTGTGCACCGATACGGGCGTGCGGGCGAGCTTGGCCAGGTGGTCGTTGTCGAGCGTGAAGGCGAAGGTCGGCCCCGGTGGGCGCGGGGCGGTCTGGTAGGTGCATTTGAGCTGCACCTTGATGGTGACCTCGTCGTCGACGGTGTGGCCCGGCGCGCCATGGCTGACGTGCCAGTCGATTCCGTTGTCCGGGAAGGGCTGCGCCAGCGAGCATCCGGAGGCGGCGGCGACCGCGTGCAGATAGCCCACCTGGAGGGTCTCCATGCAGGCAGTGGTGGCGAGTCCGCCGCGCTGCGGTGTGGTCCGCTGGGGCAGCAGCCCGCCCGGTTCGGGCTGCGCGAGCGTCATCGCTCAGGGCCTTCCGGGCTGGGGGGAACACCCCCGCGGTCGATGCGTCTGGGATGACGGGGAAGCGGCGGATCGCGCGGCCCGTCCCTTTGGTTGTCTCCGCGTCAAGTGGTCCGCAAACAACGACGGTTCGACCACCGGGCGGCTCGGGTATCACCAGCTCGGGTGGTATGCGATGCCATCCCCCGTACAAGCACGAGGAGTTGGGATGATGCCGTGCTGGTATGACGGTCCGCTCGCCGCCTTCGACACCGAGACGACGGGCATCGATGTCGAGCAGGACCGCATCGTCTCCGCGGCCCTGGTGGTCCAGGAGACCCCGCGCTCGACGCCCCGCACCACCCGCTGGCTGATCAACCCCGGCGTCGAGATCCCGGAAGCCGCGACGGCGGTGCACGGGCTGACGGCCGACCATCTCGCCCTGCACGGCCGCTGGCCGGCGCCGGTGCTGGAGGAGGTCGCACGCGCCCTGGCCGCGCAGTCGGTGGCCGGCCGCCCGCTGGTGGTGATGAACGCCCCCTTCGATCTGACCCTTCTGGAGCGCGAGTTGAAGCGGCACCGCGCCAGCTCGCTCAACGCCTATCTGGGCGCGCATCCGCTGTGCGTCCTCGACCCCCGTGTCCTCGACAAACACCTGGACCGCTACCGCAAGGGCCGCCGCACGCTCACGGATCTGTGCGCGCACTACGAGGTCGAGCTGACCGATGCGCACGAGGCGGCCGCCGACGCGCTGGCCGCACTGCGCGTCGTACGCGCCCTGGGCCACCGCTTCGCCGACCGGCTGGAGGGCCTGCACCCGGCGGAGCTGCACACCCGCCAGGCGGTCTGGCACGCCGCCCAGGCCCGGGGGCTGCAGGCGTGGTTCGCCCGCACCGGCAGCTTCGAGGCGGTCGATCCGCATTGGCCGCTGCGTCCCGAACTCCCGGCCGCCGCCTGATTACACATCAGGAATTCCGCGCTCCGCCCGGCAAAGACCCACCACCGGACGGGAATTCCGGCCGCGGCATTCCGCCAGCAAAAAACCGGGCCACCTCTTGGTGGCCCGGTTCTTGATCCGGTGGGCGATACTGGGTTCGAACCAGTGACCTCTTCGGTGTGAACGAAGCGCTCTCCCACTGAGCTAATCGCCCGGATGCGGCGAGGTTTCCCTCGCGAACGACCTGAACAATACAGGTCGTCCGGGCCTTCCATCAAATTCCTGTCAGCCGCGGGCCAGCCGGGCGGCCAGCCCCCGCCGTCCGGCCCGCATCATCAGCGCGTGATTGGCCACGAACAGCGGGCGCCCCACCAGCGCGCACCGCCGCAGCAGCGGCTTGCGGACCTCGACGTCCTGATCGAACACGGCCCGGGTGCCGCCGCCCGCGGGCCCGACCGTCCAGCGGGCCCAGCCCTCCAGGTCCCCCCGCATCGCGATCTCCAGCAGCCCCGCCTCCGGGTCCCGCACCCGCTCGGTCGCGGTGACCTTCAGGTCGTACGGCAGCAGCGATCTGAACCGGGCGGTGCCGCTGCGGTCGTCGAGCGCGGTCACCTCGCGGACCTGCGGCCACCACCGGGGGTAGGCCTCGGCGTGCGCCAGGGCGGCGTAGACGACCGCCGGCGGGGCGTCGAGCAGCCATACGCTGCGAAAGCGGTAGTGGTGCAGCCGGCGCGACCAGTCGGGCATGGGACCAGTGTGCGCCAGCGGCCGCGCGCGCCCAACAACTGCGACGGCCCGGAGACTTGGAAGTCTCCGGGCCGTCGTCCGGGGTGGGCGATACTGGGTTCGAACCAGTGACCTCTTCGGTGTGAACGAAGCGCTCTCCCACTGAGCTAATCGCCCGGGCGCACCGCCAACATTACCCCACGTCGGCGGGCACTCATGACCATGACCCGGGCCGCCTCGGCGCAGCGCGGCCGCATCGGCGCCAGGTCACTCGGAGACGTTCCAGGGCATCGCGAAGCCGAACTTCCACACATAGACCGCGAGCGCCGCCGCGATGATCACCACGCCGATGGTGGTGAGAATGATGTTGCGGCGCCGCACCTTGGGGTCGAGCGCCTTCTGGGCCGCTTCGGTGACCTTTCGCTTGGTCCACCGCAGCACCAGCTGCGCCCAGACGAATTCCGTCGCCCAGATCGCCATACCGCCGAAGATCACCAGCCAGCCGGGGCCGGGCAGCGGCAGCATGATCACGCCGCCCACGACCACCGCGAGACCGACGACGAAGACCCCGACCTGCCAGCTCACGTGCAGCGGCCGGGAGCGCTTGATGAAGTGCGGCGCTCGCGATCCGAGTGGTTGCTCGGCCGGCACGGCATCCTCCTCGACGACTCCCGGCCCCCCGTTACTCTGCGTATTCATACTCCCAAACTTACCGGACGGGATCACTCCGCGGAATTACCGCCGGGGACGATCTCGCAATCCGCCGTAAGAGGTACCTGAAACCACTCAAAACCGTCAGAGGGGTTTACAACGGCACCGTAGGTGGCATGTCGATTTCGCCGACGTGCGAATCCCCGAGCGCACACTGAGCGAAAGGCCCTGGCGCTTATGAACACCACGGTCAGCTGCGAGCTGCACCTGCGCCTCGTTGTGTCGAGCGAGTCCTCACTGCCTGTACCCGCGGGCCTGCGGTATGACACGGCCGATCCCTATGCCGTGCATGCCACCTTCCACACCGGAGCCGAGGAGACCGTCGAGTGGGTTTTCGCCCGCGACCTCCTCGCCGAAGGTCTGCACCGGCCCACCGGCACCGGAGACGTCCGCGTATGGCCGTCCCGGAGTCACGGGCAGGGCGTTGTCTGCATCGCCCTGAGCTCCCCGGAAGGCGAAGCACTGCTGGAGGCGCCCGCACGGGCCCTCGAGTCGTTCCTCAAAAGGACCGATGCCGCCGTACCGCCCGGTACGGAGCACCGGCATTTCGATCTCGACACCGAGCTCTCCCACATCCTGGCGGAGAGCTGAGACGCGGAGAGGTAACCGAAAGCACTCACCCGCTCACACTTGCGACCGTCCGACTCGGGGAGACGGCGCAGGACCGACAAGTTCATACGGCACACTTCGGCGTCGTCGCCGCGGGCCCACCGCGGAGGCGACGCTGGAGCTTGTTCCAGGCGCTGTGGAGCTTGTTCCAGACGCTAGAGTCGGCGACCATTCGGCAACGGCACCGGGCGGCACCCGTCCGGCCTCAGGCGGCCAGGGAGCGGAACCGTGATGATCACCCATGACACCCGGTGCGCGCTGGACGCGGTCGTCGACCTGCTCAACACCGCCCCGGAGGGCGAGGCGCCCGGCGCGCCGGACAGCCTGACCGACCTGGCGGGCCTGGAGGACTTCGTCCGGCGCAACGACGTCAGCGGGGTGGGCGCCCTGGGCCCCGGCGATCTGGCGGCCGTACGGGCGGTCCGGGCGCGGTTCGCCGAGGTCTTCGCGGCCGAGGACGACCGCACCGCGGCCGAGCGGCTCAACGCGCTGGTCGCCTCGGCGGGCACCACACCACAGCTGACCGACCACGACGGGTACGACTGGCATGTCCACTACTTCGCGCCGGACGCGTCGGTCGCCGACCATCTGGCCGCGGACGGCGGGATGGCGCTGGCCTTCATCGTCGTCGCCGGAGAGCGCGAGCGGCTGCGGTACTGCGAGGCGCCGGACTGCCGGCACACCTTCGTCGATCTCTCCCGCAACCGCTCCCGGCGCTACTGCGACAGCCGCACCTGCGGAAACCGCCTGCATGTCGCGGCCTACCGGGCGCGGCGACGGGAGGCGGCGGGCTGAGTAACGCCGGGATCGGGCGGCGGGGCACGGCCGGCCTCACAGGATGAAGAGGTCGTGTACGGCGCCGAGAAGGAGCAGGAAGCCGATGACGGCGAGGAAGAGCATCAGCGGCGGCTGGGACAGCGCGAACAGGCAACCGCGCGGTTCGGCGGACGGGGCGTCGTCTTGGGCGAGGGCGCACTCATCGTTCATCTCGCGCGCATCATGACGCAGATGATCGTCTGACTACGCCCAATCAGCGTCTCAGCAGCGGTAGTTCATCAGATCCCGTGCTTTTTCAGGATCGCTTCGATGTCCGAGAAGTCATCCTTGGGTGCACTGTCCCCACCCTGCGGAGCCTTCCCCTTGGCGGCCCCCCGCCCGGCGCCGAGGGACGGTACGGAGGCGGCGGGCGCCACCGCGTCCGGCTTGGGGGGGGGGGGGGGGGGGGGGGCCCTCTTTCCCCCCCCCCCCCCCCCCCCCACCCCCCCCCCCCCCCGCCGCCCAAA
>NZ_JBVIRA010000006.1:0-88094 GCF_055576575.1 Streptomyces sp. NPDC033270 | reverse complement strand
CCCCACCCTGGGGAGTCCTCCCCTTGGTCGCCCCCCCGCCGGGCGCGGGGGGGGGGGGGGGGGCGGCCGCCCGCCACCGCGTCCGGCTTGGCGGCCGCCGCGGACCTGCGCTCCTTGCGGCCGCCGATCCCGCCCCTGCGGCGCTCCACGCCCCGGGTGACCATGAACAGCACGGCGGAGAGCGCGAGCAGGCCGAAGCCGGCCCAGACCGTGGGCTTGAAGACGATGCCGGTGAGCCAGTCGATGACGCCGGTCATCACCAGCCCGATGGGGATCAGCGAAAAGGCGGCGATGCGGGTCGCGGCCAGGAACCGCTTGCGGTACGCCGTCAGCGCGGCGATGCCCAGGCCCGCCGCCGACACCGCGGCACAGACGGTCGAGGTCAGCATCCGGTCCTCCTGCCGGTGGATGGGCGAGCAGGCAGCGCTCTGCTCCCTTCCATCCTGCCTTGTCCGGCCCCCCGTCGGCCATGTTCCGGGCCGGCATCAGGGACATCTCGGGGTCGCGGTCCTCCGCAGGTCCCGGTTCGGCCGGCCGGCGCCGGACTGGAACACTGGCCCCATGAACGACGCCACCACCTCCGCCCCCGCACGTCCCGTCCTGGACGTCTGGTGCGAACTGCAGTGCCCGGACTGCCGCACCGCCCTCACGGACCTGCGGGCGCTGCGCGAGCGCTACGGCGACCGGCTGGACATCCGGCTGCGCCACTTCCCCCTGGCGAAGCACCCGCACGCCTATGTGGCCGCGCAGGCCGCCGAGGAGGCCATGGAGCAGGGGCAGGGCTGGCCGTACGTCGAGGCGGTGCTGGCGCGCGCCGAGGAGCTCGGCAAGCGCGGCGAGAAGCTGCTGCTGGAGGTCGCCGGGGAGCTGGGGCTGGACACCGAGGAGATGGACACCGCGCTGATCGACGGGCGGCATCTGCTGATCGTCGACGCGGACCAGGCCGAGGGCAAGGCCATCGGGGTGACCGGCACCCCGACGTATGTGATCGGCGACGAGCGGCTGGACGGCGGCAAGAGCCAGGAGGGCCTGCGCGCCCGCATCGAGGAGATCGCCGACCGTCTGCTGGCCGAGCAGGGCTAGCCCTGGCCGCCCCGGATCCTTGGGAGCAGGCCCTGAGCCCCCCGCCGGTGGTGTGCCCGTCCGCTCACAGGATCGGCTTCCACAGCAGGTGCGCCGTGGGCCGGTAGCCCAGCGAGTCGTACAGGCCGCGGGCCGGCGCGTTGCCCGCGTAGACGTTCAGGCCGAGGCAGGTGCACCCCGCGGCCAGGCTCTCGCGCTCGGCGACCAACATCAGGGTGCGGCCGTGGCCGCGCCCTCGGTGGCCGGGCGCCACCTGGATGTCGACGACATAGCCACCCGGCTGCTCCGGCATGCGCAGCGCGAGCCAGACGCTGCCGACCTTTGTGCCGTCGTGGACGAGGATCCGCAGTGCCTGGTCGGCCGTGGCGATGCCGTCCGGCAGCAGCGCGCCATGGGCCGCCAGCGAGGTCTCCTCGGCGCGGGCGCGGGACATCCCCTGCCCCAGCTGGGTACGGACGTACTCGGCGAGCGCGGCGTCGCGCCAGGCCGGGTACTCCGCCTCGCTCAGCGGCCGGTCGAGGCTGCCTTCGGGCAGGCGGGGCGACCCGGCCAGGGGCTTGCTCATCGTGCGGCTGCGCTCGGTGTAGCCCAGCGCCGCCGCGAGCCGCAGGGCGGCCTCGGCCTCGGCCGGGACGGTCAGCTCGATCTGCCGGCAGCCCCAGCCGCGCAGCACCTCCTCGGCAGCGAGCGCGGCGACGGTGGCGCGGCCGCGGTGCCGGTCCGCCGGGTCGATGTCCAGGTACGCGATCCGGCCGGCCGTCGGCCCGAACCGGGCGTCCGTCGCCAGCTCGATCCCGCCGACCCGGCGGCTGTTGACGCAGACGTCGTACCGACGGGCCCGGCTGCCGTCGTCGTGTCGCTCTTCCGGTCCGGCGGGGCGCAGCGTAGTGGTCACGAGGACTTTCTACTCGCCCCGCGCGGGGCCCGTCATCACCGCGGATCGAAGTCGGCGGCGGAGTGCTCGTCGAAGATCCGCATGGCTTCCGCGGTCACCGGGCCCGGGGTGTCGGCCAGTTGGCGGCCGTCGATCCGGGTCACGGCCTGCACGTCGCGCAGGGTGGAGGTCAAGAAGACCTCCTCGGCCCGCTCCAGGGCGTCCAGCGGCAGATCGGTCTCCTTGGCACCGGCCCAGGCGACGGTCAGGGCGCGGGTGATGCCCGCGAGGCAGCCGGAGTGCAGCGGCGGGGTGTGCAGTTCGCCGTCCAGGACGACGAAGACATTGGAGCCGGTGCCCTCGCAGAGCGCGCCGACGGTGTTGGCGAACAGCGCCTCGGAGGCGCCCCGTTCGCGGGCGCGGGCCAGCGCGACGACGTTCTCGCCGTACGAGGTGGTCTTCAGGCCGGCGAGCGCACCGCGTTCGTTGCGGGTCCAGGGGACGGTGACGGCGGCGGTGGTGTCGGGGCGGCGGGCGGTCGCGGAGAGCGCGATGACCAGTGTGGGACCGGCCTCGCCGCGGTCCGAGCCGAGCGGGGAGACACCGCCGGTGTAGGTGATCCGCAGCCGGCCCAGCGCCATCGGGTTGGCGTCGAGGACGGCCGCGCAGCCGTGCCGTACCTCGTCCAGGTCGGGGTCGGGCAGGCCGAGACCGCGGGCGGAGGTGGCCAGGCGCTCCAGATGGCGGGTGAGGGCGAAGGCACGTCCGTGGTCGGCCTTGATGGTCTCGAAGACGCCGTCGCCGACCGTCAGCCCGTGGTCGAAGACCGAGACCCGGGCGCCCTCGGCGTCCCGCAGTGCCCCGTCGAGCCAGATCCTCATCGCTTTCCTCCACTCACCTCGTGCAGCCCCGACGCTACCGCGAGCAGTCGGCCGGCCTTCAACTCCGTCTCGGCCCACTCCCGCTCCGGATCGGAGTCCCAGATGATCCCCGCACCGGCGCCGAAGCGGAGCACCGGTCCGCCGGGCGGGGTGCGGTCCAGCCAGAACGTACGGATGCCGACGGCGAGCTCGCCGGTGCGGCGGTCGGCGTCGACCCAGCCGATGCCTCCGCAGTACGGGCCGCGGGGCGCGGTCTCCAGTTCGTCGATGATCCGCAGCGCGCTGGACTTGGGGGCGCCGGTGACCGACCCGGGCGGGAAAGTGGCCGTCAGCAGGTCCGCCCAGGCGGTCTTCTCGTTGGCCCCGTCCAGCTCCCCGCTCACCGTGGAGACCAGGTGGACCAGGCCGGGGTGCTCCTCGACGGCGCACAGTGCCGGGACGGTGACCGATCCGGTGGCGCAGACCCGGCCGAGATCGTTGCGGACCAGGTCCACGATCATCACGTTCTCCGCCCGGTCCTTCTCCGAGAGGTCGGCCGCGGTCCGGCCGGTGCCCTTGATGGGGCCGGAGGAGACGGTGCGGCCGTCGCGCCGCAGATACAGCTCCGGGGAGGCGCTGGCGATCTCGACGCCGTGCTCGGGCAGCCGAATCGTTCCTGCGTACGGGGCGGGGTTGCCGCGGTCCAGCACCGCGGAGAGCGCGTCGACGTCGGCGCGGGCGGGGTCGGGCAGCAGCGCGGTCAGCACGCGGCAGAGGTTCACCTGGTAGACGTCACCGGCCGCGATGTGTTCACGGATGCGCCGTACGCCGCCGGTATAGGCGTCGCGGTCCAGGGAGCTTGTCCAGGCGGTGGGGGCGGGGCCGCACCAGCCGTCGGGGGCGGGCGCGTCCGCGGCCGTGGCGGGGCGTACGTCGGTGAAGCGGGCGCACACCACCGAGCCCTCGAAATCGGCGGTCACGGCCCACCAGCCAGTGGAGTCCAGGGCCGCGGGATCGCTGGTCACATCCCGCAGGCCGGTGGCTATCAGGCCGCCGAAGCGGGCCATCGGAGCGAAGTCATGCACGTCAGCGAGTCTATGGCGGGGGCCGCCGACCCGCCTGTGCCGAGCGAGCAGCGCAGCACGCTGCACAAACGCGTTTTTGTACTGGCCCCGGAATCCGCTAGAGTTCAACACGTCGCCGGGACGCGCAAGCGCCCCGGAGGCGGAGTAGCTCCCCGACGTAGTCTGGGAGAGACACCTGCGGACGTAGCTCAGTTGGTAGAGCACCACCTTGCCAAGGTGGATGTCGCGAGTTCGAGTCTCGTCGTCCGCTCGATGTGGGGGATCTTCCCGAACCCCCTCACTCCTGGTGGAGTGGCCGAGAGGCGAGGCAACGGCCTGCAAAGCCGTCTACACGGGTTCAAATCCCGTCTCCACCTCCAAGGACGATTAGCTCAGCGGGAGAGCGCTTCCCTGACACGGAAGAGGTCACTGGTTCAATCCCAGTATCGTCCACTGGTCCGGCTCCACCGGGCCCCCGCGCGATTAGCTCAGCGGGAGAGCGCTTCCCTGACACGGAAGAGGTCACTGGTTCAATCCCAGTATCGCGCACGCAGCTGCGGATCTTCGTGATCCGCGGTCCCGAGGACGATTAGCTCAGCGGGAGAGCGCTTCCCTGACACGGAAGAGGTCACTGGTTCAATCCCAGTATCGTCCACACTCAAGCCCGAGGGCCGGAGCATCTCGCTCCGGCCCTCGGGCTTTGTGCGGGTTCGTTCAGGACGAGAACAGCATGTGGCCGAAGCTGCGGTGGTGGCCGTGGTGCCCATGGTGACCGTGGTGGCCCTGGTGCGGGGCGCCCCAGGCGGGCGCGGCCGGGTAGGCCTGCGGGGCGGGCGGCGGCGGGGCCTGCTGGGTCCACTGCGCCTCAAGGCGGGTCAGCGCCTCCAGCTCGCCGTAGTCCAGGAAGATCCCCCGGCAGCCGGCGCACTGCTCGATCTGCACGCCATTGCGCTGGTATGTCTGCATCGGTGCATGGCACTTGGGACACTGCATCGTCGGCTCAACTCCCATCATCCACTGCCGCTCACGGCGGCGCCGCCCGAACGGTCTCCCGGCGGCGAGGTGTTCACCCTACGACGCGGCCGGCGGACCCCAACTGCTGCGGCAGGGAAGTCATCCGGGCACAGGCGTCGACGACCGCGGACTCGATCTCGTCCAGGGCGCGGGATGCGGCGGCGGCCTTGGCGACGGCGAGCGCGGCGGTCTGCACGGTCAGGGCGCGGGCGGGTATCTCCAGGTCGGGCCAGGGATCGCCGTCGGGGCGTACGGCGCGGCCGCCCGCGGCGCGGTAGGCGGCCAGGAAGCGCGCCCAGATGTCCGGTGCGAGCAGGCCGGTGGCGAACCAGGCGGCGGGGCGGGCCAGGTCCCAGGCGCCGTCGCCCAGGCCCAGGTCGTCGATGTCTATCAGGAGCCAGGGGCCGTCCGCAGCCGGGTGGCGGACGAGCTGGCCCAGGTGCAGATCGCCGTGGCAGAGGATGCCGGGTTGCGGCGGTGGGGCGGCTCCCCGGGCCCACGGCGGGAGCAGGGACCAGGCGCGGGCCGTGACCGCGGCGGCCGCGGGGAGGTTTCCGGGGCCGGGCACCGGTGTACGGGGCGCGGGGAGCGGGCCGGCGGCGGTCGCCAGGGCGCCGCGCATACGGGCCAGCGCGCGGGCGGCCTTGGCGGGGCCGCGCATCGGCGGGACGGGGCCGGGCAGTTGGCGCGGGTCGACACCGTGCAGCCGGGCCAGCAGCCGGGCGGCGTCCTCCCAGGGAGCGGCGTCCGGATCGTCGGGCGGGACCGGGCTGCCGTAGGGCCAGTGGGTGACCGCGCGGCCTTCGCCGGTGCGGGTGAGGAGGCCGTCGGGGGCGGTGACCGGGAGCGGGGGCAGCAGGATGCCGTGCAGCAGGGGGTGGGCGGCGATGCGCAGCCGGGCGGCGAGGTCGCGCTGGTCGGCGTCGGGGGCGTGGGTCTTGGCGACCGTACGGCCGCTGCGGACGACGGTGCCGTCGGGGCGGTCGGCGAGCACCTCGGGCGCGGTGGCGGGGGCGGCGGGGCGGCCGGGCGGTGGTGCGGTCATGGTTCCCCTCCCCCGGGCCGCCGCGGGCCGGATGCGCCGTGGGTGGTGTGCGAAGGGGTGCGGCCCGGCCTCGGATCGTACGCGCGGTGCGGACGGACCGCGCAGGGCGCAACCGGTCGGGCGGCGGGGCCGGACAGCTCGAAGGCCGGGCATCTCCCCAGATGCCCGGCCGTTCGTGCCGTCCGCCGCACCCCCGTCCCCACGGGGTTTTCGGCCGGAGTCCCCGTCCCGGACCGCTCTCCCGGGCCTGGGACGCCGTTCAGCGCCCCAGCATTCCGACCACGGACGACGCCTGTGTGATGACGGCCTCCCAGCCGCCGAAGACCACGGCGAGAACGATCGCCAGCGGCAGCACCATGGCCACCGCGACGAGGGGATGGCGGGTGCCCGAGGACTGGTGGCCGCCGAGCGTCGAGGCGAACCGGCGCCCCTGCGCCCGAAGCGCCGTCAGTCCTGAGATCCGATCCATCGTCCCGCTCCCGTCGTGTCTGGAGCGGCGGGCGTCTGACCTCGGGGGACGAGTGCTACGCCCGCCGCTTGGAGACAACACTAGGCACGTCGAGGGCGGCGGGCGTCATGCCGTCGTACCTATTGGTCGGCCTCCAGGAGGATGACGGAACGGCTCCTCGTGTACTCCCCAGGGTGGAGAGAGGGCACCGGGGACCTGGGGACATCCCCCAAGGGGCACCGCGCGTCCCCCGGCCGCGCGCCCTCGCAGACGGCCTCGGCGTGACCTCTCTCACGTCGGTCGCTCCCCCGCGCGGCACCGTCCCGCCCCCGCGGTGCGCGCTTCCCACCGCGCTTTTCGCCGCCCGGGACGCGTCCCCGGCGTCCCGCGCCACCCCGTCCCGCTCATCTTTCCTTGCGTCAATCCCCCTGCTGGGAACGATCATTGGGATCACGTACGGGAAGTCGGGGCGCGCGGCGGCCGATTCCCTCCCCCGTTCCGAGGATCGCACCCGCCACCGACAATCCGGTCGCCGACGCATGCGCGGCCTATCAGCACAGTGAGCCGTCAATCCGTAAGCTGTGCCACGTCAGACGGTTGGCAGCGGAGGGGTCTTTCCCACCGCAGGTAGGGGACGGACATGGCGATGATGCGGCTCCGACGCGAGGACCCGCGTGTCGTCGGGACGTTCCGGCTGCACCGCCGGCTCGGCGCCGGCGGGATGGGTGTGGTCTACCTCGGTTCGGACAAGCGCGGCCAGCGGGTGGCGCTGAAGGTGATCCGGCCGGACCTGGCGGAGGATCAGGAGTTCCGCTCGCGGTTCGCCCGCGAGGTCTCGGCGGCCCGCCGGATCCGCGGCGGCTGCACGGCCCGGCTGGTCGCGGCCGATCTCGACGCCGACCGCCCCTGGTTCGCCACCCAGTACGTACCGGGACCCTCGCTGCACGACAAGGTCAACGAGGAGGGCCCGCTGTCACCGGCGCAGGTCGCCTCGATCGGCGCGGCGCTGTCCGAGGGCCTGCTGGCCGTGCACGACGCGGGCGTGGTGCACCGCGACCTCAAGCCGTCCAACATCCTGCTGTCGCCCAAGGGCCCGCGGATCATCGACTTCGGTATCGCCTGGGCGACCGGCGCCAGCACGCTGACGCACGTCGGCACGGCCGTCGGCTCGCCGGGCTTCCTGGCGCCCGAGCAGGTCCGCGGGGCCGCCGTGACGCCGGCCACCGACATCTTCGCGCTGGGCGCCACCCTCGCCTACACGTGCACCGCCGACTCCCCGTTCGGTCAGGGCAGTTCGGAGGTCATGCTCTACCGCGTGGTCCACGAGGAGGCGCAGCTGGCCGGGGTGCCGGACGCACTGGCCCCGCTGCTCGCCTCGTGTCTGGCCAAGGACCCGGCGGACCGCCCCAGCACCCTGTCGCTGTCGCTGCGGCTCAAGGAGATCGCGGCCCGTGAGGCGCACGGTCTGTCCGGCGGGCCGTTGGACAACGGCGTCGGCAGCGGGCCGGGTTGGGACCGCACGGAGCGCCGCCCCTCGGACCGCCCGACCGGGCAGCGCGCCGAGGAGTACACCCGGCAGCGCACCGAGCGGCGGACGGCGGGTGCGTCGGCGCCGCGTTCGCACCCGTCGCGTCCTTCGGCACCACGTGACTCCGCCGCCCGGCCGGCCGCTCCGGCATCGGGCGCGGGGAAGGGCCAGCGGACCGGCGGGCGCAACGCGCGGCGGGTGCCGGGGGCACGACCCACGGGCCGAAACGGTTCGCGGACCCCGGTGCGCACGGGCGCGGGCGGGCGCCGGCCCGGTCCCGACCGGCGGCTGCTGCGCCAGCGGGTCATCGTGTTCGTGGTGGTGACGCTGCTGGTGGCGCTGGGTATCGCGGCGGCCCAGGGGTGTCAGGGCCCGGCCCACGCGCTGGAGGTGGAGCGACCGGTTGCGATCGCGGTGCAGGGGGGCTCGGAGGGGCCCTACGGGGTGGGGGAACAGAACCCTTAGGGGACGCGGGCGCCCCTTGCGGGCCACAACGGGGTGGGGCCGGGGGGTATTCCCGTGGGACGGGCCTTCCCTTGGCGGGTATTACCGTCGGACGGCCCTTCCCGTTGGCGGGTGTTGCCGTCCGACGGGTGTTGCCGTCCGACGGGTGTTCCCGTCAGGCGGGCCCTCCCCTCAGGCCGGGCGGCCCGTCGCCACGGCGTAGAACGCCACCGCGGCGGCCGCACCGACGTTGAGCGAGTCCACGCCGTGCGCCATCGGGATGCGGACCCATTCGTCGGCGGCCCGCAGGGCACCGGTGGTCAGCCCGTCGCCCTCCGCGCCCAGCATCAGGGCGGCGCGCTCCAGGGTGTGCGGGGCGGCCTCGTCGATGGCGGTGGCCTTCTCGGCCGGGGTGAGCGCCAGCAGCTTGAAGCCCGCTTCCCGTACGACGGACAGATCGCGGGGCCAGCTCTCCAGACGGGCGTACGGCACGGAGAACACCGCGCCCATGGAGACCTTCACCGAGCGGCGATAGAGCGGGTCGGCGCAATCCGGGGAGAGCAGCACCGCGTCCATGCCGAGGGCCGCGGCGCTGCGGAAGATCGCGCCGATGTTGGTGTGGTCGTTGACCGCTTCCATGACCACGATGCGGCGGGAGGCGGCGAGCAGCTCGCCGGCCGCGGGCAGCGGCTTGCGCTGCATGGAGGCCAGCGCCCCGCGGTGCACGTGATAGCCCGTCACCCGTTCGGCGAGGTCGGGGCTGACGGCGTAGACCGGTGCCGGGACCTCGTCGATGACATCGCGCATGACATCGACCCACTTGGCCGAGAGCAGCATGGAGCGCATCTCGTAGCCGGCGTGCCGGGCGCGCCGGATGACCTTCTCGCCCTCGGCGATGAAGAGCCCTTCCGCGGGCTCGCGCCGGCGCCGCAGTTCGACGTCGGTCAGGCCGGTGTAGTCGGCCAGCCGCGGGTCGTCCGGGTCGTCGACGGTGATGATTTCTGCCACGGGGAGATAGTGCCTTGTCGGTGTCGAGGTTCCAATGCCGCGTACGGATCGGTTACCTGTGGGTAGCGGCGGTGCCGACGGTGACGACGTCTCCGATGACGATGACCGCCGGGGGGCGGACGCCCTCGGCCCGTACGGTCTCGCCGAGGGTCGCCAGGGTCGCGTCCACCCGGCGCTGGGTGGCGGTGGTGCCCTCCTGGATGACGGCGGCCGGGGTTTCGGCGGGGCGGCCGTGCTCGATGAGCTTGGCCGCGATGGCGCCGCTGTTCTCCACGCCCATCAGGACGACGAGGGTGCCGCGCAGCTTGGCGAGCGAGGACCAGTCGACCAGCGAGCGCTCGTCGTCGGGGGCGACATGGCCACTGACGACGGTGAACTCATGGGCGACGCCGCGGTGGGTGACGGGGATGCCGGCGGCACCGGGAACCGAGATGGTGCTGGAGATGCCGGGCACGACCGTGCAGGGGATGCCGGCCTCGGCGAGCGCCTGGGCCTCCTCCATGCCGCGGCCGAAGACGAACGGGTCGCCGCCCTTGAGGCGGACCACGGCCTTGCCCGCCTTGGCGTGCTCGATCAGCGCGTTGTTGATGGCCTCCTGGGCCATGAAACGGCCGTAGGGGATCTTCGCGGCGTCGATGACCTCGACGTGCGGGGGGAGTTCGGCGAGCAGGTCGCGGGGGCCGAGGCGGTCGGCGATGACGACGTCGGCCTCGGCCAGGAGGCGGCGGCCGCGGACGGTGATCAGGTCCGGGTCGCCGGGGCCGCCGCCGACCAGGGCCACGCCGGGCGTGTGCGGGCGGCGGTGGTGCGGGGCGGCGATGCTGCCGTCGCGCAGGCCCTCGACGATGGCGTCGCGCACGGCGGCGGAGCGGCGCGGGTCGCGGCCGGTGAGCACGGCGACGGTCACGCCCTCGCTGCGGCCGGTGGCCGGCGTCCAGGCGGTGGCGGCTTCGGCGTCGTCGGCGCGTACGCACCACACCCGGCGGTCCTCGGCCTCCTGGGACGCGGCGGCGTTGGCCTCGGGGTCGTCGGTGGAGATCAGTGCGTACCAGGCGTCGGCGAGGTCGCCGGCCTGGTAGCGGCGGCGCTCCCAGCGGATCTCGCCGGCGTCGGCCATCGCCTCGACGGAGGGGGTGGCGGACGGGGAGACGAGCAGGACGTCGGCGCCGGCGGCGACGAGCGAGGGGAGCCGCCGCTGGGCGACCTGCCCGGCCCCCAGGACGACCACCCTGCGGCCGGACAGCCGCAGTCCGACGGGGTAGGCGACGTGTTCGGCGACGTGCTCAGCCATGGCGGTGCGGCTCCTTGTGCGGTGGTACGAGTTCGACGACCAGCTCAGTCGCTGCGGCTCCGGAGCGGCTGATGAGGGGTGATACGGCCCACGGGGGGGGGCGGTACGGCCCCGGCCCACAGCCTATGGGGCTGCGGGCCGGGGGTCATGCGGGGCGGCCTCCCCCAAGCTCGAAGGAACAGGGGGGACCCCCATCAGCCGCCGCCGCTCAGCTCTTCTCCGTCACTCCGGCGGAGTCGAAGGTGGCGACCTCGTGCATGGCACGGGCGGCGCTCTGCACCACGGGGAGGGCGAGCAGGGCGCCGGTGCCCTCGCCGAGGCGCAGATCGAGGTCGACCAGCGGGCGCAGGCCCAGCTTGTTCAGCGCCGCGACGTGGCCCGGTTCGGCGCTGCGGTGGCCCGCGATGCAGGCGGCCAGTGCCTCGGGGGCGATGGCGCGGGCCACCAGGGCGGCGGCGCCGGCGCTGACGCCGTCCAGGATCACCGGCGTGCGCAGCGAGGCGCCTCCGAGGATCAGGCCGACCATGGCCGCGTGCTCCAGTCCGCCGATCGCGGTGAGGACGCCGACCGGGTCGGACGGGTCGGGCTGGTGGAGCTCCAGGGCGCGGCGGACCACGTCGACCTTGCGGGCGTGCGTCTCGTCGTTGATGCCGGTGCCGCGGCCGGTGACCTCGACCGGGTCGACGCCGGTGTAGACGGCGATCAGCGCGGCGGAGGTGGTGGTGTTGGCGATGCCCATCTCGCCCGTGAGCAGCGCCTTGTTGCCGGCCGCCACGAGGTCGCGGGCGGTCTCGATGCCGACCTCGATCGCCTTGAGGACCTCGTCCTGCGTCATCGCCGGGCCGGCCGTGAAGTCGGCGGTGCCGGCGCGGACCTTGCGCGGCAGCAGTCCGGGCGTGGCGGGGAGTTCCCCGGCCACGCCGACGTCCACGACGCACACCTCGGCGCCGACCTGGTTGGCGAAGGCGTTGCACACCGCGCCGCCGCCCAGGAAGTTGGCGACCATCTGGCCGGTGACCTCCTGGGGCCAGGGGGTCACGCCCTGGGCGTGGACGCCGTGGTCGCCGGCGAAGATCGCGACGGCGGCCGGCTCCGGGATCGGCGGCGGGCACTTGCGGGACAGGCCGCACAGCTGCGCGGAGATGATCTCCAGCATGCCCAGCGCGCCGGCGGGCTTGGTCATCCGCTTCTGCCGCTCCCAGGCCTCGCCGAGCGCCTTGGCGTCCAGCGGGCGGATGCCCTGCAGGGTCTCCTGGAGGAGGTCGTGCGGGCTCTCGCCGGGCAGCGCGCGGCGGCCGTAGGTCTCCTCGTGGACGACCCAGGACAGCGGCCGGCGCTTGGACCAGCCGGCCTGCAGCAGCTCGGGCTCCTCGGGGAACTCGTCGACGTATCCGACGCACAGGTAGGCGACGACTTCGAGGTGCTCGGGCAGGCCCAGCTCGCGGACCATCTCCCGCTCGTCGAAGAAGCTGACCCAGCCGACGCCCAGGCCCTCGGCGCGGGCGGCGAGCCAGAGGTTCTCGACCGCGAGCGCGGAGGAGTACGGGGCCATCTGCGGCTGGGTGTGCCGGCCGAGGGTGTGCCGGCCGCCGCGGGTGGAGTCGGCGGTGACGACGATGTTCACCGGCGTTTCGAGGATCGCCTCGATCTTCAGCTCACGGAACTGCTTGGCGCGCGCCTTGGGCAGCGACTTGGCGTACGCCTCGCGCTGCCGCATGGCGAGCTGGTGCATCTTCTCGCGGGTCTCGGCCGAGCGGATGACGACGAAGTCCCAGGGCTGGGAGTGGCCGACGCTGGGGGCGGTGTGCGCCGCTTCCAGGACGCGCAGCAGCACCTCGTTGGGGATCGGGTCGCCGCGGAAGCCGTTGCGGATGTCGCGGCGCTCGCGGATCACGCGGTGCACGGCGGCGCGCTCGGAGTCGTCGTATCCGGCGGCGGGGGCCGTGGCGGGCAGGGCTTCGGCGGCCGCGGGCTGCTCCGCCTCGGCCGCGTCCGACTGGTCGTCGTCCTGGTCCTCGCCGAGCTGGACGAGTGCGGCGGCGTCCTGCTGCTGGGGGGCCTCGTCGTCGCTCGCCTCGGGCTGCGGGGGCATGGCCGCCTCCGGCTGGTCGTCGGCCGCGGGCGCGGCCGGGCCGGTGGTGTCGTCCGTGGTGGCCGGCGCCGGGACCGGTGCGACGTGCTGGTCGCCGGACGCCTGGGCGGGGATGTGGACGGTCACGGGCTGCGGGTCGGCGGGGGCGTCGGGCGGGGTGGGCCCGGCGGCCGCGGCGGCGGCCGCGTCGGTGGTCGTGGCCTCGGCGGGGCCGTCGGCCTCGACGTGCGCGGTGGGGGCGGCGGGTTCGGTGGCGGCGGCCGCCTCGGCCAAGTCGTCCGGGGTCTCCGGGCCGGCCACCGCGGGCTGCTCGGCGGGGGCGCCGGCGCCCTGGAGCGCGGCCTCCGGTGCGAGCGCCTCGGCGGGCTGCTGCGCCGCGGGGTCTTCGGGGACGCCGGGCTGCGGCTGTGCGTCCGCCGGCTGCTGCGCCTGCGGCGGCTCCATGGCCGTCTGGTCCACGGGGGCGGCGGCCTCGGCCATGGGCATGGCGACGGGGCCCTGCGGAGCGGCGACCGGGGCGGCCGCGGGCTCGTCGGCCGGGACGGCGGCTTCGGGAGCGGCCGCGGGGGCCTGGGCCGGGGCGGCGGCCTCGGGCTGCGGCGGGGCGTCGGCGGTCGGGGCGGCCGGCTGGTCGGGCTGGGGCTGGTCGGCGGTCTGCGGCGCGGCGGGGGCGGTCCGCGGCGCCTCCGCCTCGGCGGCGGGCGGCTGCTCCGCCACGGGCTGCGCGGCCGGAACATCCGCGACGGGAGCCTCGACGGCCTCGGCCGCGGGCGGTGCCGACTCCGCGCTCTCCTCGGCGGGCTGCTCGTCCACGGGCTGCTGCTGGTCCTCGGCGGCGGCCGCCTCGGGCTGCTGGGCGGCCATGGGTGCGTCCGGTGCGGGAGCCTGCTGGACGGGAGCCTCCTGAGCCGGGGCGTCGTCCGGCACGGGCACGTCCGGCGCTACGGCATCGGCAGTCGGCGCATCCGCCGCGACGGTATCCGCGGCCACGGCGTCCGCAGCGGTCGCCTCCCCAGCGGCCGGTCCGTCCTGACCGGGCGGCACCGCGTCGGGCAGCGGCGCCGCGGCCACGTCCTGCGGCTCCCCCGGCGCCTCGACCGGCCCGGCGGCCGGCACCGCTTCGGCCGCGGCGGCCTCGGCTCCGGCGGTGTCCGCGACCACGGCCGCGTCGCCGGCCTGCGCACCGTCCTCGGCGGGCGACGGCAGGGGCGTCGCAGGCGCCGGTCCGACGGGCGACGGCACGTCCTGCGCGACCGGCTGGACGGCCTCGCCGACCGGCACGGCGGCGTCGGCGGGGACGACCGTTTCCGCGGCCGGAGCCGCGACGGCCTGGGCCGGCGCCTGGCCCCACTGCGGGATCTGCGAAGGGATCTCGCCGAGCTGCGGGCCGGGCAACGGGCCCTGGCCGGCGGCCCCATAGGTCTGCTCGGCGGACAACTGCCCACCGTAGGCAGGCGCACCGCCGGGCTGGCCACCGTAGGACTGCTCGCCGTGCGGCGGCACCGCGAAGGCCTGACCGGGCGTCGGCTCGCCGACGGGCTGCTCCGCGTACGGCTGGCCGCCGGGCGCCGGCGCGGCGGGCATCGGCTGTTCGCCCGGCGCGACCTCGGGGGCCTCGGCCGGGGCGTCGAAGTATTCGGGGCCGCCGGTCGGCACACCGACGTGCCGCGCGGCGCTCTGCGCCGGGGTCTCGGCGGGGCCGCGGTCGGCGAGCGAACGGACCACGCCGCCGGTCGCGTCGGGGACGGGCGGGCCCATGTGCAGCGGACGGCGCGCCGGCGAGGCCGTCGCACGGGCGCGGTCGGGCTGCGGCGGGGCGGCGGGCTGGGGAATGCGGACGGCGCTGAGGTCGACCGAACCGGAGTCCCGGCCGCCGCTCTCGTGGTCGCCGGCCTGGGCGGGCATCGGCTCGAAGCCGGGGGCCGGCTGCGCGGCCGCGTCGTACGGCGCCGCGTGCTGCGGCTGCGGGGCCGCGCCCTGGTGGGTCTCCTGCGGCAGCGGCGCCGGCTGCTCGCTCCAGGCGCCCTGAGCACCCGGCATCAGCAGCAGGTCGTCGTCCTCGACGACGCCCTCGGTCTGGTCGAGGTAGGGGTATTCACCCGGAGGGGTCACCATGCCCGGCAGCTCCGTCGGTCCGGGGTCGGCAGGGGAGGGAGCGGCCGCCGGCTGCGGCTGCCCGGGATGTCCGCCTGCGCTCTCCGGCAGTCCCTCGCCCGGGACCTGGCCGGTGTCGGTCATGCGTACCCCTCGCCCATTGGTAGTGCTCCTTCCAACCGCTCGTGCGACGCGCTCGACCGGGGCGCGCCGACGCCCCGATAGCTAGAACGAGCGAGCACGCCTCGCGGCACGTCCGCTCTCCACAGCTTCATATTCATCCAAAACCACGGCAATTTCCGGATATTGGCGTACGAAGCCGACGCGGAACGGCGGCGCAACGATCCGCCAGCCTACCTCGCGCGGGTTGCCGTGCTGGTCACGGGTGAGGAACGCGATACCCGCAGACCAAAAACACCACGGACCGCTCGCGTTCGACCCAGGCGGAGGTGTCCAGGTCCACGGACTGCAGCAGGGCGCACTCGACTTCATAGCCGCCGTCCGCCAGTACCCGGCCGAGGGATTCGGCCTCGTCGCGGGTGGCGGCGTGGGTGACGATCCGTTCGGGACGGCGGTCCGCGCAGGCCGTGACGACCTCCGCTCCCCCGCCGCCGACCCGCACCACGTCGGGCTCGGGGAGGTCCTCCAGGACATGCGGCGCCCGGCCGTGCACGACCTGGAGTGGGACGCCGTGGCGGCGGGCGACGGCGGCGGTGCGCTCGCAGGCGTCGGGGTCGGCGTCCACCGCGATGACCGCGGCGCCGAAGCGCGCGGCCTCCACGGCGGCGGCTCCGCTGCCGGTGCCGATGTCCCAGACCAGGTCGCCCACCTGCGGCCCCAGGCGCGCCAGTTGGGCGGTGCGCAACTGGAGGGACTCGCCCTCGCCCAGGGCCCCTCCGTAGGCGTGCGCCGGCAGCCCCCAGCCCCGCGGTCCGGTGGGATGGCCGACCTCGTGGCCGGCGATCCAGCCGGTCCCCTGGGTGGCGGCGCCGCCGGGCGCGCCGCCGACGACGATGACGACGTTGGGGTCGCGCCAGACGTGGTCGGCGACCTTGTCGGAGGTGAGGACCGTCACCCGCTCCCGGTCGGTGCCCAGGTCCTCGCAGATGACGAAGGTGCGGTGGACGCCGCCGAGCAGCAGGGCGAGTTCGGCGGGGCCGGCGCCGGGCGAGGTGAGCACCGCGACCTTGGTGTGGGCGCGGCAGACGTTCACCGCGCGGCGCAGATCGCGGCTGTGGGCGACGACGATCTGGGCGTCGTCCCAGGGCATGCCGGCCCGCGCGAAGGCGGCCGCGACGGAGGAGACGGCCGGCACCACTTCCACTTCCAGCCCGTGCTCGGGTGCGCGCAGGGTGCGTACGACGCCGAAGAAGCCGGGGTCGCCGTCGGCGAGCACGACGGCGGTGCCGCGGTGCTGGGCGATCCGGCGGGCGGCCAGGGTCACGCTGCCGAGCCGGATGCGTTCGGCGTTCGGCGGGACTTCGGGCAGTGCGAGGTGGTGGGCGGCGCCGGCCACCAGCGTGGCGGCGCCGAGGGCGGAGCGGGCGGCGTCGGTCAGCGGGGAGCCGTCCCATCCGATCACCGTGACCCGGTCGGCCATGCTCGTCAGTCTCCTGGGGCTGCTGTGGGTACGCGGGCAGGTGCGGCGGCGAAGCGGCCGCGGGGTCGCCGCGGGCCGGTGGTGGTGCGCGGGTCCGCGCTGGTCGCGCGGGTGCGCGGCAGGGCGAGAGTACCCCGTGGGGCGGGGAGCCCGGCGCGGCGCGGGGTCAGTTCCACTCGGGGTAGGCGAATCCGTTCGCGTCGGCCATCCGGCCGGGGACCCCGTCGAGGTCCTCGGGCAGCAGGCTCCACACGATCAGATCGGTACGGATGTCCGTCCAGCCGCCGTCCTCCGTGCGGCTGCGGGCTATCCAGGCGTTGCGCAGCACTCCCTCGCTGATGCAGCCGATCTTCTGGGCGACCTGCTGGGAGGCGGTGTTGTCGGCGGCGGTGCGCAGCTCCAGGCGTTCGAACCGCTGGTCGTGGAAGAGCCATTGCGCGACCGCGAGGACGGACTCCGAGGCGTAGCCCTCGCCGCGTGCCCAGGCGGCGGTGACATAGGCGATCTCGGTGCTGCGGACCCGCCAGTCGGTGTGGTCGAGGTGGACGGTGCCGACCAGCCGCTGGGTGAGGAACTCGGTGACGGCCAGCGCGATACCGCGGCCTTCGGTGCGTACGGCGGCGGCCTTGCCGGTGGCCCAGGCGCGCGCCTCGGCGGTGGTGTACGGGTGCGGCAGCGCGGTCCAGGCGGTGACCAGCTCGTCGGACATCATCTCGGCGAGGGCGGGCACATCGGCCTCTTCGAACGGGCGCAGCACCAGCCGGTCGGTGCTGATGGAGATGTCCGGAAAGGTGGATGTCATGCCGCTGCTCCCACGCCGTTGACCTGGTGCTCCGGGACGTCGCGGAGTGCTTACCGCGAGGTCACGGGCCTTTGAGACCGATGGAATGCACCAGCATGCAGCATGGGCACGCGGGTGTGCCACGCGCGTGGGCCCCGGCCGCGCACTGCGCGGGTCCGGGGCCCTTGGTCCGTCCGGGGCGTCAGCCCTTGGCGGGCCCGAAGGCCGGGATGACCGACCCGTCCTTGTACTTGTCCTCGAGGAACTTCTTGACCTCGGGGGAGTTCAGGAGCTTGGCGAGCTTCTTGATCCGCGGGTCGTTCTCGTTGCCCTTCTTGACGGCGAGGAAGTTCGCGTACGGGTTGTCCTTGGCGCTCTCCAGGTCCAGGGCGTCCTTGGAGGGCTTGAGCTTGGCGCCGATGGCGAAGTTGCCGTTGATGATCGCGGCGTCGACGTCGTCGATGCGCGGCGCGGTCTGCGCGGCCTCCAGCTCGGTGATCTTGACGCCCTTGTCGTCCTTGACGTCGGTGAGCTTGGCTTCCGAGCCGACGCCGGGCTTGAGGGTGATCACGCCGTTGTCAGCGAGCAGCTTGAGCGCACGGCCCTCGTTGGACGGGTCGTTGGGGACCGAGACGGTGCTGCCGGACTTCAGGTCCGAGAGCTTGTCGAGCTTCTTGGAGTAGACGCCCAGCGGCTCGATGAGGACGTTCTGGACGGGCACGATGTGCGTGCCGTTCTCCTTGTTGAAGGTGTCCAGGAACGGCTTGTGCTGGAAGAAGTTGGCGTCGACCTGGCCGTCGGCGGTGACCTTGTTGGGGATCTTGTAGTCGTTGATCGGCTTGACGACCAGCTTGAGCCCGGCCTTGTCCGCCAGCTTGTTCTTGACGAAGTCGAGGATGGCGGCGTGCGGGGTGGGGCTCGCGGCGACGACGAGCGGGGCGCTCTGGTCGCCCTTGTCGCCGGCGGTGGTGTCGGAGGGGGCCGAGCAGGCGCTCGCGCCGAGTGCGACGGCGGCGGCTGCGGCGACGGCCACGGTGATCTTGATGGTGTTACGCACGAAGAGTGCCTCTTTCCTGTGCACACGCGTGGGTTCGCGGGTGGTGTCCGCCCGGCAAAGGGTCCGGGCTCTTGGGTGACGCGGGTGGTGCGGGGGTCAGGCCGCCCCGGTGACGGCCGCCGGCTCCTCGCTGCGGGCGCGGCGCAGGCCGACGCGCAGGGAGGAGGCGCGGGTGCCGCGGGAGGCGAGGCGGCGGACGAAGAAGTCGCCGAGGTACTGCACGACGGTGACGAGGACGACCAGCTCGACGACGGTGACGATCATCAGCGTGGTCTCGTACTGCTGGTAGCCGTAGGTGTAGGCGACGTCGCCCAGGCCGCCGCCGCCGACCGTACCGGCGATGGCGGAGTAGCCGATCAGCGTGATGACGGTGGTGGTGACGGCTGCCACCAGGGCGGGCAGCGCCTGCCGGAGCAGCACCTTGAAGATGACGGTCCAGGTACCGCCGCCCATCGCCTGGGCGGCCTCGACCAGGCCCTTGTCCACCTCGCGCAGCGCCGCCTCGACCAGCCGGCCGAAGAACGGGATGGCGGCGACGGCGAGCGGGACGACCGCGCCGGTGGGGCCGATGGAGACGCCGACCAGGAACCGGGTGAAGGGGATCAGCCAGACGATCAGGATCAGGAACGGGAAGGACCGTCCGATGTTCACGATCGCGCCCAGGACCCGGTTCACCAGGATGTTCTGCAGCAGGTTGCCGCGTTCGGTCAGATGGAGCAGCACGCCGACCGGGATGCCGAAGAGCACGGCGTAGAACGTCGACCACCACACCATGAAGAGGGTGTCGAGGGTGCGGTCGTAGAGCAGCGGCTGCATCTCGTTCCAGCTCACTTGGCAGCTTCCTTCTCAAGCGGGGCGGCGGGCGCCGGGATCGCCGGATCGTCGATGGCCTCGGCGCTGTCGGCCGTGTCGGCGACGTCGACCTGCAGCCCCTGCTCGCGCAGGAAACCGATGGGCACGACGTTCTCCTCGAAGGGGCCGGGCAGTTCGATGCGCATCCGGCCGATCTGCTTGCCGCCGACGGTGTCCATGGCGGCGCCGAGGATCGAGATGTCGACGTTGTAGGTGCGCGACAGCTCGGAGATGACCGGGCGGGTGGCGGCGGAGCCGTGGAAGGTGACGTCGACGACGGTGCTCTGGTCGGTCGAGGGCTCGCCGCCGACCGGGAACAGCTCCCGGGCCAGCTCCGAGCCGGGCGTGGCCAGCAGTTCGGCGACCGTGCCCTGCTCGACGACCCGGCCGTTCTTCATCAGCGCCGCCGAGTCGCAGATCGTCTTGACGACGTCCATCTCGTGCGTGATGAGCACGATGGTCAGGCCCAGCTTGCGGTTGAGGTCGCGCAGCAGCGTCAGGATGGAGCGGGTGGTCTCCGGGTCCAGGGCGCTGGTGGCCTCGTCGGAGAGCAGCACCTTGGGGTCGCCGGCCAGCGCGCGGGCGATGCCGACGCGCTGCTTCTGGCCGCCGGAGAGCTGGGCGGGGTAGGCCTTGGCCTTGTCGGCGAGGCCCACCAGGTCCAGCAGCTCCAGGGCCTTGCGGGAGCGCTCGGCGCGGTCGACCTTGAGGATCTCCAGCGGCAGTTCGACGTTGTCCTGGACGGTGCGCGAGGACAGCAGGTTGAAGTGCTGGAAGACCATGCCGATGTGGCTGCGGGCGGCCCGGAGCTGGGCGCTCGCGCGCCGGCCGCGCCCGGCTATGGACGTCAGTTCCTGGCCGGCGACGGTGACCGTGCCGGAGGTGGGGCGCTCCAGGAGGTTCAGGCAGCGGATGAGGGTGGACTTACCGGCGCCGCTCTGACCGATGACGCCGTACACCTCGCCCTCGCGGACGTGCAGATCGACGCCGTCCAGGGCGGTGACTTCGCGGTCGCCTGAACGGTAGACCTTGCTCAGGCCCGTTGTGGTGATCACAGGGAATTCCGTCACTGTCGAGTGCTCGGCGGCTCGCCCGCCGGGCACGGGGCATTCTTGCGAGTGCGGCAGGGGGGAACGGGGAGCGGCGGCGGGCGCGAGGGCCCGGCTCCGGGTTCCGGTGACGCGGGGCGGCCGATGACGGCGTCGGGGATCGACGTACGGCTCATGGCAGCAGGGTCTCGCTTCGGGGCGCGAGACACAGGCGGGGGCCCTCAGCGGTCACACATTCGACACATGCAACGAGCACCGGGCGTCATTTCCGCCTCGGTCGCAGGGGTGCGGCAGCTCGTCGTGGTCATGGCGGCAAGTAAACCAGACGGCGGTATGGACCGATCAAGCGTGTCCGCATACCGGACAGGCCCGACCGACCCGTGGACAGCTCCTCACGAGGCGACGGTGAGCTCCACCGCCCGGTCCGTGGCCTGCGCGGATATCGCCGAAAGGTCCGGAACCAGGACATCGGCGGACAGCTCGTCGGCCCGGTGCGTTGTGGCCAACGCCACGGTCAGCATCCCCGCCGCGCGGCCCGCCGCCAGCCCGGCCGGCGCGTCCTCGAAGACCACGCAGCGGGCCGGGTCCACGCCGAGTCGCTCGGCCGCGAGCAGATACGGCTCCGGGTCCGGCTTGCCGCGGCGGACGTCGTCGGCGGCTATGAGGGTCTTGGGGCGGATGCCGGCCTGCGCGAGCCGGGCCTCGGCCAGCCGCAGGGTGGCGGAGGTGACCACGGCCCACCGCTCGGCGGGCAGGCTCTCCAGCAGGGCGCGGGTACCGGGCAGCCGCACCACTCCCCCGGCGACGTCCTCGACCTCCAGTTGCTCGATCCGGGCCAGCGCCGCCGGGACCCGGTCCGCGGGCAGCAGATCGGCGACGATCTCGACCGCCGGGCGGCCGTGCAGCTCGATCCGGGCGAACTCCTCGGCGGTGATGCCGTACTCCCCGGCCCACCGGGTCCAGCAGCGGTTCACGGACTCGATGGAGGAGATCAGTGTGCCGTCGTTGTCGAAGAGCAGGGCGTCCGCGTGAATCTTCATGGTGCCCGAGCCTACGGGCGACCCCGGGGGTGGGCGCATCGGGTCTTTTGGCCCGTAATAGGGTCTGCGCATGCTTGATGCCCTGACGGTCGCGACCAGCGTCGCCGCGCTCGCGCTCGCGGCCTGGTGCGGTTTCGCCGCCTACCGAGACCAGCAGACCAAGGACTGGCACTTCCTCGGCATGGCCGTGGTGACGCTGCTCGCCGTGGTCCAGCTGATCATCGGCATCGTCCAGTTGGCGCGCGGCGAGAAGCCGGAGCAGGGCACGACGATCTTCGTGGCGTATCTGCTCGGCGCCTTCGCCTGCGTTCCGGCGGCGGGGTTCATGTCCCTTGCGGAGCGCACCCGTTGGGGCTCGGCGACGGTCGCCGCGGGCGGCGTGGTCCTGGCCGTGCTCGAAGTGCGCCTGTTCGACATCTGGGGAGGCTGAGGTGACGGCGACCGACAACGCCGCCGAGGAGGGCGCGCCGCGCACCCGCCGGAAGCTGATCGGCGGCCCGGGCATCCTGCTGGTCTGGCTGTACGGCGTGATGGTCGTCGGCGCCGTGTCGCGCTCCGTCGTCCAGATCGCCACGGACTTCGACCGCGCCCCGCTCGCGTACACCCTGTCCGCGCTGGCCGGCCTGGTCTACGGCTTCATCACCTACTCGCTCGTCCGCGGCGGGGAGGCGGCCCGCAGGGCGGCGCTGGTGTGCTGCGCCGCCGAGCTCGTGGGGGTGCTGACCGTGGGCACCTGGACGCTGATCGAGCCGTCCGCCTTCCCGGACGCCACGGTCTGGTCGGACTACGGGATGGGCTACCTCTTCATCCCCGTCCTGCTGCCGGTCACCGGGATGCTGTGGCTGCGCCGGGCGCGCAGCGCTTAGGCGGCGCAGTTTCGGTGTACGGGCCCGGCGTCGCGCGGGCCCGTTCCCGTTTCGCCAGGGACAGGCCCTAGGCCCGGGCCGCGAACTCCTCGGCCGCGGCCTCCTTCTCCAGGGTGACCATGCTCAGCCGCTGGGTGAGCTGCTCGGTGCCCACCGGCGCGTAGCCGTGGCTGCGGTAGAGCCGGAGGTTGCCCTCGCTGCGGTGCCCGGTCAGCAGCTGGAAGCGCCGGGCCGCCCGCTCGGCGGCCAGCCGCTCCTCGACCGCGGCCAGCAGCCGGCCGCCCAGGCCGTGCCGCTGCAGCCGGGGGTGCACGATGAGCTTGGCTATCCGCGCGGTGCCGTCCGCGTCGACCGTGCCGCGCACGGAGCCGACCACCTCCTCGCCGAGCCGGGCCACCACGACGCAGCCCTCGCTCAGTTCGGCGCGCAGCGCCTGCAGGGTCTGGGTGAGCGGCTCGATGCCGTAGTCGTCGTACAGCGCGGCCTCCGTCTGGTAGCAGAGGTACTGCAGTTTGAGGATCTGCTCGGCGTCCTGGTCGGTCGCCGCAGAGATGGTCACACTCGTGCCCATGCCCGTATGCCTCCCCTTGTCGGTTGGCCCGGGCACGCTGAGGGTGAGAGGGGTGCGCCCGGACGTGGTGCCCTGACTTCCGGACTCCCCGGAATGTGGCGGCGGCAATCGCCGCCGTGAGCATTCTGCGCAGGCGATCGGGACGAACGGAACGGACCGGCAGCCAGCTCGCCTGTGACATTCCCAACTCAAATGAGAATCCAGGGTGCTGGTGCCGGCCCGTAAGGCGCCGAGCGCCTTCGAAAGCAAGATCAGCGCTTGCGGAACTCCTCGGCGGCCAGCAGCGCCGTGTCCGGGTTGTCGGAGAACATGCCGTCGATGCCGGTGGCCAGGCACGCCGCGAAGTAGCCCAGCGCGTCCCCGTAGGCGTCGGGGTCGGTGCCGCGGCGGTAGTCGGTGGGCAGGAAGGTGTTCTCGTTGCGGCCCGTGTACGGGTGCAGGACCAGGCCGGCGGCGTGCGCGTCCTTGACCAGCGAGGTGGGCCTGCCGGACTTGCCCGCCGCGTCCCTGGGGATGATCTCGGTCAGCGACGGGCCGATGCCCTGGGCGAAGCCCGCGATCCACTTCAGGCCGGCGGGCTTGATGAGGTCGGCGACGGTGCGCGGGTCACCGGCCTCCACGAAGTCCCAGGGCCGGGTGTCCGGGGCGTCGAGCAGGACCACCTTCGGGCAGTCCACGAGCCTGCCGAGCCGCTGGATGCTGCCGGGCTCGAACGACTGCAGGAAGTTCGGGGAGTCCTTGCGGTGCCGGCCGTGCGCGCGCAGCGCCTTGGCGACCCGCTCCTCCAGGCCCAGGCCGAGCTTGCGGAAGTAGGTGGGGTGCTTGGTCTCGATGTGCAGCCAGACCCGGCGGCCCCGCTTGCGGCCCTCGCGCTCGGCCCACCGCAGGACCTCCTCGAAGGTCGGCACCTGCCACCGGCCGTCGTAGAGGGTGTTGTGCTGCCGGGTGCCCGGTATGCGCTCCTTGGCCCGCAGCGTCTTGAGCTCGGCGAGCGTGAAGTCCTCGGTGAACCAACCGGTCAGCTTCACGCCGTCGACGGACTTGGTGGTCTTGCGGTCCGCGAACTCGGGGTGCGCGGAGACGTCGGTGGTGGCGGTGATGTCGTTCTCGTGACGGCAGACCAGGTGGCCGTCCTTGGTGGGGACGAGGTCCTGCTCGATGACGTCCGCGCCCATGTCGAGGGCGAGTTGGTAGGAGCCGAAGGTGTGCTCGGGACGGTAGCCGCTGGCACCGCGGTGGCCGACGATCAACGGGACCGGCAGCTCCCGGCCCGCGTCACCGCGCCCGCTCGCGCTCGCCTGGCCGGCCCCGCCGAACATCGCCGCCCCCGCGCCGAGGGCGGCCGCCGCCCCCAGTACCGTCCGACGTCCCGGCTGCTGCCGCTTGTGCATACCCACGCTCCTTGTATTGCGTTCTTTGATGGGGTTCCGGGTGCTTCCGGGTGTTTTCCGGGATGCGTCAAGGCGTGTTGCGCACCTGCCCGCGGAACCGGGCCGATCGTAAGCACGGACGGGTCATGCCGGGGAGCCGCACGACGACTTCGGGGGGAACATGGTGGTAACACACGTCAACTGTGAGTCAACTGTGCGTATCGACCTCATGAACCCGATGTGCGCGCGGGAGTAACCCGCGAGTATGGTCCTGGGCTGCAGAGTTCTGCTCCCGCTCGACATTGACCAGCCACGACCCGGAGGGCCCGTTGTCCCGCATTGTGCTGAAGGCGATCCTTGGATTCGTCATGCGTGTCCTGTACCGCCCACAGGTCGAGGGCATGGAGCGCATTCCGGCGACCGGGCCGGTGATCCTGGCCGGCAACCACGTCACCTTCATCGACTCGATGTTCCTGAGCCTGCTGGTCAAGCGCCCGGTGTACTTCATCGGCAAGGACGAGTACGTCACCGGCAAGGGCCTCAAGGGCCGCCTGATGGCCTGGTTCTTCACCAGCGCCGGCATGATCCCGGTGGACCGGGACGGCGGCCACGGCGGGGTGGCGGCGCTGATGACCGGCCGCCGCATCCTGGAGCAGGGCAAGGCCTTCGGCATCTACCCCGAGGGCACCCGCTCCCCCGACGGCCGTCTCTACCGCGGCCGTACGGGCATCGCCCGGCTCGCCCTGATGACCGGCGCCCCCGTCGTCCCGTTCGCGATGATCGGCACGGACAAGGTGCAGCCCGGCGGCAAGGGCCTTCCGCGCATCGCCCCGGTCACCGTCCGTTTCGGTGAGGCGCTGGACTTCTCCCGCTACGACGGCATGGACCGCGACCGCTATGTCCTGCGGGCCGTCACCGACGAGGTGATGAGCGACGTCATGGAGCTGTCCGGCCAGGAGTACGTCGACATGTACGCCACCAAGGCCAGGGCCGCCTGACCCGCCGGCCGGCCACCGCGCGACGGGCCCCGTCCGATCCTCGGACGGGGCCCGTTGTGTTGTCCCGCACCTTGCGTCGTGCGCGGGCCGGTGAGGCCGCGCGGGTCAGCAGGGCACCCGGTAGCCGCCGGGTGCGCGCTGGCCCTCGTCGCCGCCGGTCCGGGCCGTGCACAGCGCCACTTCGGGCCGCGGTACCACGCTGCCGTCCTGGAGCAGTTGCTGGCGCTGGGCGGAGTGGACCTGGCCGGTGCGGGCGTCGGCCGCCTCCGTGTTCTTCGCCTCGACCCGGTTCAACGGCGCGGGCTCCAGCAGCTTCTTGGTACGGACGAAGGCGATGAAGCTCTCGAAGTCGCGGGTGTGCCGCACCGGTGCGGTGAACCCGGTGAAGGCGCTGAAGCCGTCCTGGTTGATGAGGGTGTACGAGGGGGCGGCGAGGCGGTAGCGGCGGGTGAGATCGAGGGCGGTGCCGTCGATGAACACGTCGGCGGGGTCGATCCGTCGGCCGACCTTGCCCGCGGCGTCGAAGGTGTAGCGGACGTTGGCGGAGACCGCCAGCGGCGAGAAGCCGAGGCCGCCGCCGGCGGTCGGCGCCCACTGCTCCTCCAGCGCGTCGTGGATCTGCCGGCCGGTGACGGTGACGGTCATGATGGGGTCGCCGAAACCGACGGCGTTCCAGGCCTGGCCGAAGGTGATGGTGCCCTCCGACTGCTCGTCGCGGATCAGATCGCCGGCGATCACGGCCTGTCCGACGCGCGGGGCGACCGCGATCACGGCGAGTTCCGCGGGGATGTCGGGGTACTCGGCGGGGTCGTCCATCGGTCCGAGCGGTTGCCGGCCCGCCCACAGGGCCCAGTCGGCGACCAGGTTGCCCATGGTGGACTCCCCCACGGCGTTGCGCCGCCGGGTGAAGGAGGCGGTCTGGGTCCCGACGCGGCTGCTGGCGCGCCGGGAGCCGTAGTTCGCCCAGTACTCGGCGATCGACCGCAGCTCGGGGTCGGGCGTCACATCCCGGGTGTTGGGGTGGTTGACGGAGGTGGTCAGCTCCCGGATCACCGCTCCGGTGTCCGGGTCGAGGCGCAGATTGATCTCGTTGATGAGCTGGCCGTAGCAGCCGGCCTCGACGAACGGGCGGGGGGTGCCCTCGGGGTCGGGCAGCATCATGGTGAAGGCGTTGTGCCAGTGGCCGGTGATGATGGCGTCGATGTCCGGGGAGGCGCGCAGCGCCAGTTCGTAGGCGGGTCCCGAGGGGTTCTTGCCGCTGGAGAAGTCGCTGCCGGCCACCGCGCCGTCGTGCACACTGAGGACGATCGCGTTGACACCGCGTGACTTGAGCGTCGCGGCGCAGCGGTTGGCGGTCTCCAGCTCGTCGAGGGTGCGCAGTCCGGGCTGGTAGGAGCCGGGGAAGGACTCGGTGCCGATGGCCGTCAGATGGATGAAGCCGATCGGCAGCCGGCGGCCGCCGCCGGCGTCCACGTACTCGATGTTGTACGGCGGAAGGACGAGCTCGTCGCTGTCCCGCCACACGATGTTGGCGCTGTAGTAGGGGAACTGCGCTCCCCGGAAGCGGCGGCCGGTCGAGTCCACGAAGTCGTCGTCCCGTTCGACCACCGGGAAGCCGTCGCCGTCCTCCATGTGCGAGATCAGGAACTTCGCCGACTTGTCGAATTCATGGTTGCCGGCCGAGGCGAAGTCCATGCCCATGGCGTTGAGCGCTTCGATGGTGGGCTCGTCGACGAAGGCGGCGGCGTCGAACTCCCAGCCGGAGAAGAGGTCACCGGGCGCGAAGAAGAGGGAGTTGGCGCGGCGGTCGCGCAGCCGCTCCAGGTGGGCGGCCATGTAGGCCACGCCGCCGACGGTGTACTGCTTGCCGCCGGCGCCGGTGATGACGGAGTGGGCGCCCGGAGCGCCCTGTAGATAGCCGTGCAGATCGGTGATGTTGAGGAGTTGGACGTCCACGTATTCGTCGGCGGTGCCCGCGTCGCGGGCGTGGCCGGTGGCGTAGGCGTCGCTGCCGATGGCGCTCGCGGTGGCCAGGGCCCCCGCGGCGGTGAAGAAGGACCGTCGTCCGATGTCGCGCACTGCGTCACTCTCCTGAGCGGGCCGTCCGTAGGGGGACGACCGGAGAGTCAAGCGAGCCGCGCGGGACGGCCGGTCACCAAGGCGCGTACCGGGCGTGAACGGGCGGGGGACAGTCGCCCCCAGGGCGTGTCCTGTTGATCATCGCGGGAGCGGGACGAAGTGATCTACAGGACACGCCCTGGGGGCGGGCGCGCGCCCACCATCCGGCGGAACCGCCGGGCGTCGCGCTGGTGGCCGTGCCGGCGGATCAGCCGCGCGGCGCCTCGGCGTCGGCGAGGTCCGCGCTCTCGTGGGCGACCGGGCTGTCGGCCAGCTCCTGGCCGCGGAGCAGGAACCACGCCGCGACCGCCGCGCCGAGCAGCACCACCGCGGCCACCCCGGCGGCGACGTCCACCCCGTCCACGAACGCGTCCTGGGCGGACCTGACCAGCGCCTGGGCCGGGCCGACGGGCAGGTGGCCGGCCGTCTCGACGGCGCCGCCGAGCGATTCGCGGGCGGCGTCGGCGGAGCCTTCGGGCACGCCCGGCGGGGTGGCGAAGCCCCGGTAGATGCCGGTGACGATGGAGCCGAGCAGGGCGATGCCGAGCGCGGCGCCCAGTTCGTAGGCCGTCTCGGAGACCGCGGAGGCGGCGCCCGCCTCTTCCTTGGGCACGCTGGAGAGGATCACATCGGCGGTGACGGTGAACGAGAAGCCCGCGCCGACGCCGACGACGAAGAGGATCACGCACATCGCCGCGGTGCCGGTGTCGGCGTGCAGCGTGGTGCAGCCGACGAGCGAGAGCCCGACCATGGCCAGGCCGCCGGCCACCACGATCCGTACGGACAGCCGCCGGGCGACCCAGCCGGCGGCCAGACCGGCGCCCACCGCACCGACCGCGGCCGGGAGTTCGACCAGCCCGGCGTTCAGCGGCGAGCGCTGCTGCACCATCTGGAGGAACTGGGAGAGGAAGAAGACCAGCCCGGACAGGCCGAGGATGGTCAGCAGGTCCGCCAGCACCGCCCCGGTGAACCCCCGGTGGTGAAAGAGCTTCATGTTCAGCAGCGGCGAGGCGAGGGTGAGCTGCCGGCGGACGAACACGACCAGTGCGAGCACGCCGACGACCCCCGCCACGGCGATCTCCCAGCGGTAGCCCACCGCCGCCGCTTCCTTGACGGCGTAGACGACGCCGACCATGCCCACCAGGGCCAGCAGCACGCTGGGAATGTCCCAGGGCCCGGGGTCCGGGTTGCGCGACTCCGGGATCACCTTGGCGCCGACGGCCACCAGCAGCGCCATCACCGGAAGGTTGATCAGGAAGACCGAACCCCACCAGAAGTGCCCCAGCAGAAAGCCGCCGAGGACCGGCCCGACGGCCATGCCGGCCGAGGCCATCGCGCCCCAGATGCCGATGGCCAGGCTGCGCTCCCTGGGGTCGTGGAAGAGATTGCGGATCAGCGCGAGGGTGGACGGCATCAGCGTCGCACCGGCCACGCCCTGCAGCGCTCGCGCGACGATCATCGTCTCCGGGCTGGTGGCGTAGGCGGCGAGCACCGACATGGCGCCGAAGGCGACGGAGCCGACCAGCAGCAGCTTCTTGCGGCCGATGCGGTCGCCGAGGCTGCCCATGGAGACCAGCAGACCGGCGATGACGAAGGAGTAGATGTCACCGATCCACAGCAGCTGGGGCCCGGTGGGGCGCAGGTCCTCGCTGAGGAAGGGGGTGGCGAGGCCGAGGACCGTGGCGTCGACGCCGACGAGGAGTACGGCCAGGACGAGGACGGCGAGCGCGAGCCAGCGGCCCGGGCGGGGTTGGTCGTCCACATGGGCCGAACCGGCCCGTCCTGACGCTATGGTCTCGGTCATTTCTCCATGCTCCGTCGGATGCCGCCGAGCAGCAGCTCGGCGATCGAGTGGTTGAGGTCGTTGCGGGCGACCCGCCCTTCGTGCACGGCCCAGGCGCCGGCGCCGATCAGGCCGTAGAACGCCTCGGTGAGCCAGGCGGCACTCAGCTCGACCCGGAAGTCGCCCTCTTCCTGGCCGCGGCGGAAGAGCGCGGTGATCCGCGCGTCGAGCTCCGCCCAGCCGGCGTTGATCTCGCCGCCCTCGAAGAGCTGGTTCTCGGTGAAGAGGAAGGCGAGTACGGCGGCGACCGGCTCGGCTTCGGCGATCAGCCGGCGCAGCGCCTCGGCCGCGTCGTCCTGGTCCAGCCGCGCGGCGTCCATGGCCTGCGCGAACTGCGCGATCCCGTGTTCCTCCAGGGCTCTGATCAGGGCGTCCCGCCCGGCGAAGTGCCGGTGCAGGGTGGCGCGGCTGATACCGGCGGCCCGGGCGATCTCGTCCATCGACGTCGTCGCCCGGCGGGTGAGCAGCGCGGCGGCTTCCTTGAGTACGTGTGCGCGATCCACAGCCATGAGACACACACTATCCGAATGAGACACCAATGTCTCACTCCAGGGTGCGCTCTCCGTGTCCCGCGGCGGGCGGAACGGCTCCGGAGCACCCAGGAACGCCGACGGCCCGCACCCGGTCACTTCCGGGTACGGGCCGTCGCCAGGCGCCTGTCCTGCCTACCGCGGCTGCTTGGCCGCCGCCCACTCCTGCTGCTTCACCAGATCGGCCCGCACCTCGGCGAGCTGGACCGCGACCGCCGAGGGGGCGGTGCCGCCGCGGCCGCTGCGCGAGGCGAGCGCGCCGGGGACGTTGAGCACGCCGCGGACCTCGGGGGTCAGATGGGGGGAGATCTTGGCGAACTGCTCGTCGGTGAGCTCGTCCAGCTCGATGCCCTGCGCCTCGCACTCCTTGACGCAGGAGCCCGCGACCTCGTGCGCCACCCGGAACGGCACGCCCTGCTTGACCAGCCACTCCGCGATGTCGGTGGCCAGCGAGAAGCCCGCCGGCGCCAGCTCCTCCATCCGCTCGCGGTGGACGGTCAGGGTGGCCATCATGCCGGTGAACGCCGGGAGCAGCACCTCCAGTTGGTCGCAGGAGTCGAAGACCGGCTCCTTGTCCTCCTGCAGGTCGCGGTTGTACGCGAGCGGCAGCGCCTTGAGCGTCGCCAGCAGCCCGGTCAGATTGCCGATCAGACGCCCGGACTTGCCCCGCGCCAGCTCCGCGATGTCCGGGTTCTTCTTCTGCGGCATGATCGACGAGCCGGTCGAGAAGGCGTCGTGCAGGGTCACGAAGGAGAACTCCTTCGTGTTCCAGATGATGACCTCCTCGGCGATCCGGGAGAGGTTCACGCCGATCATCGCGGTGATGAAGGCGAACTCGGCGACGAAGTCCCGGGAGGCCGTGCCGTCGATGGAGTTCCCCGCGCTGCCGCGCTCGAAGCCGAGGTCCGCGGCGACCGCCTCCGGGTCGAGGCCGAGCGAGGAGCCGGCCAGCGCGCCCGAGCCGTACGGGGAGACGGCGGTGCGCTCGTCCCACTGCCGCAGCCGCTCGGCGTCCCGGGACAGCGACTGCACATGCGCCAGCACATGGTGCGCGAAGAGCACCGGCTGGGCGTGCTGCAGATGGGTGCGGCCCGGCATCGCGACGTCCGGGTGGGCCTCGGCGAGCCCCACCAGCGCCTCCTGGAGATCGGCCACCAGCGCGCCGATGATCCGGGCATGGTCGCGCAGGTACATCCGGAAGAGCGTGGCGACCTGGTCGTTGCGCGACCGGCCGGCCCGCAGCTTGCCCCCGAGGTCCGGGCCGAGCCGCTCCAGCAGCCCCCGCTCCAGGGCGGTGTGCACGTCCTCGTCGGCGATGGTGCCGGTGAAGGAGCCGTCGGCGACATCCGCTTCGAGCTGGTCGAGGCCGGCGATCATACGCGTCAGCTCGTCCTCGGTGAGCAGGCCCGCCTTGTGGAGCACTCGGGCGTGCGCGCGCGAGCCGGCGATGTCGTACGGCGCCAGCCGCCAGTCGAAGTGGACCGACGCGGACAGCTGGGCCAGCGCCTCGGCCGGTCCGTCGGCGAAACGACCGCCCCAGAGCCGGACGTCGCCGCTGTTTCCGTTGCTCACTTGCTCTGCTCCTCAAGGCTGCTGTGGCGGCGGGCCGTCCGGGGGACGCCGCCGGACCCGGCAGCCGCCCCCCTGCCGCGGGGCGGGGAGACGGCTGCGTGACGAAGGTGACGGGACGGGCTCAGGCCAGGTCGCGCTTGGCCGCGATCTTGCTGGACATACCGAAGAGCTCGATGAAGCCCTTCGACAGCGACTGGTCGAAGGTGTCGCCGGTGTCGTACGTCGCCAGGTTGAAGTCGTACAGCGACTTGTCCGACTTCCGGCCGGTGACCACGGCGCGGCCGCCGTGCAGCGTCATCCGGATGTCGCCGCTGACGTGCTGGTTGGCCTCGTCGATGAAGCCGTCCAGGGCCCGCTTGAGCGGCGAGAACCACAGGCCGTCGTAGACCAGCTCGCCCCAGCGCTGCTCGACCTGCCGCTTGTAGCGGGCCAGTTCGCGCTCGACGGTGACGTTCTCCAGCTCCTGGTGCGCGGTGATCAGGGCGATGGCGCCCGGCGCCTCGTAGACCTCGCGGGACTTGATGCCCACCAGCCGGTCCTCGACCATGTCGATCCGGCCGATGCCCTGGGCGCCGGCCCGCTCGTTGAGCTGCTGGATGGCCTGCAGGACGGTGACGGGCTTGCCGTCGATCGCCACCGGCACACCTTCCTTGAAGGTGATGACGACCTCGTCGGCCTCCCGTGCGACGGCGGGGTTCTCGGTGTACTCGTACACGTCCTCGATCGGCGCGTTCCAGATGTCCTCCAGGAAGCCGGTCTCCACGGCCCGCCCGAAGACGTTCTGGTCGATCGAGTACGGCGACTTCTTGGTCGTGGCGATCGGGAGGTTCTTCTCCTCGCAGAAGGCGATCGCCTTGTCCCGGGTCATCGCGTAGTCACGGACCGGCGCGATGCACTTGAGGTCGGGGGCGAGGGAGGAGATACCGGCCTCGAAGCGGACCTGGTCGTTGCCCTTGCCGGTGCAGCCGTGGGCGACGGTGGTGGCGCCGTGCTTCCTGGCGGCGGCGACCAGGTGCTTGACGATGGTCGGCCGGGAGAGGGCGGAGACCAGCGGGTAGCGGTCCATGTACAGCGCATTGGCCTTGATCGCCGGGAGGCAGTACTCGTCGGCGAACTCGTCCTTGGCGTCGGCGACTTCCGCCTCCACCGCACCGCAGGCGAGCGCGCGCTTGCGGATGACGTCCAGGTCCTCGCCGCCCTGGCCGACGTCCACGGCAACGGCGATGACCTCGGCGCCCGTCTCCTCGGCGATCCAGCCGATGCAGACGGAGGTGTCCAGGCCGCCCGAATAGGCGAGTACGACGCGCTCGGTCACGGGTTTCTCCTTACGGTGCATTCACTGATGGGTATAAGTATGCACTCCACCGTATGATTCGTCAACGCGATAGCGAATACGCAGGTCAGCGGCGCGCCGACCCCCGCCCCCGGGCCTCACTCCCCCTGCGCCGGCCCCGTTTCCGCCCCCTCGCCCAGCACCTCGACGAGCACCGCCACATGACTCAGGGGCACCTGCTTAGTCGCGGTCAGCAGCGTCACCGGCCCCTGCGCGACGCGCTCGCGCAACCGCTCCAGCGCCCGCCGCGCAGCCTCGCCCTCCAGCTCCTGGCGGTAGCGCTCGGCGAAGGCCGCGAACCGCTCCTCCTGATGGCCGTACCAGCGCCGCAGCTCGGACGAGGGCGCCGCGTCCTTGCACCATTCGGTGAGCTGCGCGGCCTCCTTGGACAGCCCGCGCGGCCACAGGCGGTCCACCAGCACCCGCGCACCGTCCGCGGCCTCGGGCGGCTCGTACACCCGCCGCACCCGGATTCCGTCACCAGCGGATATTTCACCCATAACCCCATCGAACCACGGGCGCCGCCCCCGCACCGGGAGCCCGGTACGCCCCTCTCCGGGGCCCCGCTTTGGATTCATGGCCCGGGACAGGGTATTTTTCTTCTGCACGCCCCGGCCGGGAAGCTTCCGGCCGGTACGAGCACCGGGACGTGGCGCAGCTTGGTAGCGCACTTGACTGGGGGTCAAGGGGTCGCAGGTTCAAATCCTGTCGTCCCGACGGTGCGAAAGGGTCCGTTGGACGGGAAGTTCTCCCGTCCGACGGACCCTTTGCCGTGCCGCCCGGCGGGGTGGGCGGCCAGAACCCGTCGCGGCTCGTCAGCCGCGGGTCACGACAGACCGCCGATCTCGGTGCGGACCTTCTCGACGACCTTGGCCGGGAGGGTGGCATAGCCCTGGAAGGTCAGGTTCTCCTGGCCCTTCTGGCTGGCGACATAGGTCAGGAACGCCTTGGTGGCGGGCCAGGTCGAGGGCTTGTTGCCCTTGTTGCAGACGATCTCGTAGGTGACCACGTCGATCGGGTAGGCGCCCGGGGCCTTGGTCGTGTAGTCGAGCTTGAGGACGAGGTCGGAGTCGCCGGCGGGCTCGGCGCCGGCGATCGCCTGGGACGCCGAGATCACATTGGCGTCGACGGGAGCCGGCGCGCCGGTGTCGAGGGAGACCGTGCGGATCATGCGGGCGACCGCGTACGGCAGCTCGAAGTAGCCGATCGCGCCCGCGGTCCGCTGCACCTGGGCGGCGAGGTCCGAGGAGCCCTCGACGCCCGTGCCGCCCTTGCCCTGCCACTCCTTGCTGTGCCCGTAGGGCCAGGCGTCCGGGGCGACGGCGCCGAGGTAGGCGGTGAAGTTGTCCGTCGTACCGGAGGAGTCGGAGCGGTGGAACTGCCGGATGGGGGTCGACGGCAGCTTGACGCCCTCGTTGAGCCGGGCGATCGCCGGATCGTTCCAGGTGGTGATCTGCCCGTTGAAGATCTTGGCGAGCGTGGGGGCGTCGAGGACCAGCCGGTCGACCCCGGGCAGGTGGTAGCCGACCGCGATCGGTCCGCCGACCATCGGCAGGTGGACGGCGTGACCGCCGGGGCAGACCTTCTCCGACTGGTCGATCTGCGCGCCGGACAGCGGCGAGTCCGAGCCCGCGAAGGCGGTCTTGCCCTGGAGGAACTCGTCCTGGCCGGCTCCCGAGCCGTTGCCGGTGTAGTCGATCTTGGTGTCGGGGCAGGCCCGGGTGTAGTTCTTGATCCAGTACTTCATGGCGTACTGCTGCGCCGTCGAGCCGGAGGCCCGCAGACTGGCCGCCGCGCCGCAGGCGATCCCGGAGGTGCCGGCGGAGGTCTTGGTGGCGGTGCCGGGCGAGGCGGTGGAGGGGCTGGAGGCGGCGTTCCCACTGCAGGCCGTCAGGGCCAGGGCGCCGCAGGCCACCAGGGCCCCGATCGCCCTGCCGCGCGGCCCGCCCTTGCACAGAGGCTTCACTCTCCGGCGCTCCTTCCTGCCACCGGGCGCGGCCGGCGCAGTCGAGGGTGATGAGACCTCCGTCACTATATGCACACTTTTTGACACTAAGGGTGATTTGTGCGGCCGGGTGAGGGTCGGCCGAGGTCAGTGCGCCTTCTGCGCCAGCCTCAGCAGATGGTCCGCGAGCGCCTGGCCGCCCGCCGGATCGCGGCTGATGAGCATCAGGGTGTCGTCGCCGGCGATGGTGCCGAGGATGTCGTGCAGTTCGGCCTGGTCGATGGCGGAGGCCAGGAACTGCGCGGCACCCGGCGGGGTGCGCAGGACCACGAGGTTGGCGGAGGCCTCGGCGGAGATGAGGAGTTCGCCGGAGAGGCGGCGCATCCGCTCCTCCTTGGCCGACTCGCCCAGCGGCGCCCGCGGCGTGCGGTCGCCGCCCTCACTGGGCACCGCGTAGATCAGCTCACCACCGGTGTTGCGGATCTTCACCGCGCCCAGCTCGTCCAGGTCGCGCGAGAGGGTCGCCTGGGTGACGGACAGACCGTCGTCGGCGAGCAGCTTCGCGAGCTGGCTCTGGGAGCGCACCGGCAGCCGGTTGAGGATGTCCACGATCCGGCGGTGGCGGGCGGTACGGGTCTGCGGCACGGCCTGGCCGCCGTTGTGCACCTCGTTGTCCTGCGGCTCGGTCATCGGTTTCGTCAGTCTCCGGATCGTTGTTCCCCGTCGGCCCCTTGGTGGGCCGTGTTGAGGACGGCGGGGAGCCTCCGGAGGAACACCTCCGCTTCCTCGTCCGAGACGATGAGCGGCGGGGCGAGCCGGATGACGTCCGGCGCGACCGCGTTCACCAGGAGACCCGCGTCCTGAGCCGCCTGCTGCACCTGGGGCGCGAGGGACTCCGTCAAGACGATACCGAGGAGCAGGCCCACGCCGCGGACCTGGCCGACCAATGGGTGCCCCAGAGCCTCGATCCCCTTGCGCAGCCGTTCGCCGACCCGTGTGACGTTCTCCAGGACACCTTCCTTCTCGATGGTGTCGAGGACGGCGAGGGCACCGGCGCAGACGACGGGGTTGCCGCTGAACGTCGAGCCGTGCGACCCGGGCGTGAGCAGGTCGGCGGCCGGGCCGAACGCCAGCGTGGCGCCGATCGGCAGACCGCCGCCGAGGCCCTTGGCGAGCGTGACGATGTCCGCCTCGACGCCCTGGGCCCGGGACTCCAGCCAGTGCCCGGTCCGGCCGATACCGGTCTGGATCTCGTCCAGAACCAGCAGGGTGCCGGTGGCGGCGGTGATCTCGCGGGCGGCCCGGAGGTAGCCGGGCGGCGGGACGACGACGCCGTTCTCGCCCTGGACGGGTTCCAGGATGACGAAGGCGGTGTCGGTGGTCACGGCGGAGCGCAGGGCGTCGGCGTCCCCGTACGGGACGTAGTCGACCTCGCCGGGCAGCGGGGCGAACGGGGCCTGTTTGGCGGGCTGGCCGGTGAGGGCCAGGGCGCCCATCGTGCGGCCGTGGAAGCCGCCGACCGT
The DNA here is from genome assembly GCF_055576575.1 of Streptomyces sp. NPDC033270. Classification (NCBI taxonomy): domain Bacteria; kingdom Bacillati; phylum Actinomycetota; class Actinomycetes; order Kitasatosporales; family Streptomycetaceae; genus Streptomyces; species Streptomyces sp. NPDC033270. The sequence goes on along the minus strand of NZ_JBVIRA010000006.1, from coordinate 52,201 downwards.
GGAGACCATGTGGGTGCGCCCGGTCAGCCGGCCGATCTTGAAGGCGGCTTCGTTGGCCTCGGCGCCGGAGTTGGAGAAGTAGACCCGGCCCGGGCGTCCGGCCAGCGCGAGCAGCCGCTCGGCGAGCGTCACGGTGGGCTCGGCGACGAAGAAGTTCGAGACATGGCCGAGCGTGGCGATCTGGTCACAGACCGCACGGAGTACGGCCGGGTGGGCGTGGCCGAGCGCGTTGACCGCGATGCCGCCGAGGAAGTCGAGGTACTCCTTGCCGTCGGCGTCCCACACCTTGGCGCCCTCACCGCGTACGAGCGGGATGCGGGGGGTGCCGAAGTTGTCCATCATGGCGCCCTGCCAGCGCCGGGTGAGGCCCTCGTTGGTCACCGCCGCCCCCTGGTCGTGTGCCGTCCGGGTCACGTCGCCCCCTCGATCGTGTTCGTGTCCGGCACGACCATCGTGCCGATTCCTTCATCGGTGAAGATCTCCAGCAGGATCGAGTGCTGGACCCGCCCGTCGATGACCCGGGCGGTGTGCACCCCGTTGCGGACGGCGTGCAGACAGCCCCGCATCTTGGGAACCATGCCGCTGGCCAGGTCGGGCAGCAGCTGCTCCAGTTCGCTGGCGGTCAGGCGGGAGATCACCTCGTCGCTGTGCGGCCAGTCCTCGTAGAGGCCCTCCACGTCGGTGAGCACCATCAGCGTCTCGGCGCCGAGCGCGGCGGCCAGCGCGGCCGCGGCGGTGTCGGCGTTGACGTTGAAGATGCCGGATGGGCCGGCGGCGAGGTCCTCGTCGTCGCTGCTGCGGGCGATGGAGGAGATCACCGGGATCCGGCCGTCCTCCAGCAGGGCGTGCACCGCGCCGGGGTCGATGGCGGTGATCTCGCCGACCCGGCCGATGTCCACCCGCTCGCCGTCTATGTCGGCGTAGTGCTTGGTCGCGGTCATCAGATGGGCGTCCTCGCCGGTCATGCCGACGGCGAGCGGGCCGTGCTCGTTGAGCAGGCCGACGAGCTCGCGCTGCACCTGGCCGGCGAGCACCATCCGTACGACGTTCATCGCCTCGGGCGTGGTGACCCGAAGACCGCCCTTGAACTCCGACTCCAGGCCGAGCAGGTCCAGCTGGGCGCTGATCTGCGGGCCGCCGCCGTGCACCACGACCGGGCGTAGGCCGGCGTGCCGCAGGAAGACCACGTCCTGGGCGAAGGCCCGCTTGAGGTCCTCGTCGACCATCGCGTTGCCGCCGAACTTGATGACGACGGTCTTGCCGTGGTGCCGGGTCAGCCAGGGCAGCGCCTCGATGAGGGTGCGGGCCTTGGGCAGCGCGGTGTGTTTGCGGGCACTCATGACGAGTACGCGCTGTTCTCGTGGACGTAGTCGGCGGTGAGGTCGTTGGCCCAGATGACCGCGGACTCGGCGCCGGCGGCGAGGTCGGCGGTGATCCGCACCTCCCGGTAGCGCATGTCGACCAGGTCGCGGTCCTCGCCCACCGAGCCGTTCTTGCAGACCCAGACGTCGTTGATGGCGACGTTGAGCTGGTCGGGCTCGAAGACCGCGGAGGTGGTGCCGATGGCGGAGAGCACCCGGCCCCAGTTGGGGTCCTCGCCGTGGAGGGCGCACTTGAGGAGGTTGTTGCGGGCGATGGAGCGGCCGACCTCGACGGCGTCGTCCTCGCTGGCGGCGTTGACCACCTCGATGCGGATGTCCTTGCTGGCGCCCTCGGCGTCCCCGATGAGCTGGCGGGCGAGGTCGTCGCAGACCGTGCGCACGGCCTCGGCGAAGGCGTCCTGGTCCGGTACGACACCGGAGGCGCCGGAGGCCAGCAGCAGGACGGTGTCGTTGGTGGACATGCAGCCGTCGGAGTCGACCCGGTCGAAGGTGGTGCGGGTGGCGGCCCGCAGCGCCGCGTCGAGGCCGGCGGAGGGCACATCGGCGTCGGTGGTGAGCACGACGAGCATGGTGGCCAGGCCCGGGGCGAGCATGCCGGCGCCCTTGGCCATGCCGCCGACGGTCCAGCCGTCGCCCTGGGCCACGGCGGTCTTGTGCACGCTGTCGGTCGTCTTGATGGCGATGGCGGCCTTCTCGCCGCCGTGCTCGCTCAGTTCGGCGGCGGCCCGCTCGACTCCGGCCAGCAGCTTGTCCATCGGGAGCCGGATGCCGATCAGCCCCGTGGAGGCGACGGCCACCTCGCCGGCGCTGTGCCCGTCGAGCACCTCGGCGACCTTCTCCGCGGTGGCGTGGGTGTCCTGGAAGCCGAGCGGGCCCGTACAGGCGTTGGCGCCACCGGAGTTGAGGATGACGGCGGAGACCGTGCCGCCCTTGAGGACCTGCTCGGACCAGACGACCGGGGCGGCCTTGACGCGGTTGGAGGTGAAGACGCCGGCGGCGGCCTGTCGCGGCCCGTTGTTCACCACGAGGGCGAGGTCCGGGTTGCCGTTGTCCTTGATCCCGGCGGCGATGCCCGCCGCCGTGAATCCCTTGGCTGCCGTCACACTCACTGTGTCTCCTTGTTCGCTCCGCCGCCGAAGCGGCTGATGTCGCCGTCGCCCGCGCAGCGCAGCGGTGCGGCCATCGTCGTCGTCTGCGGCCCGGCGGCTGCGCGACCTCCCCCAGCTACCGCCGGGAGGTGCCCCCAGCTCACGGCGCGACTCCGATCGTCGAAAGTCCGGTGGTCTCGTCGAGACCGAGGGCGATGTTCATGGACTGCAGGGCGCCGCCCGCGGTGCCCTTGGTGAGGTTGTCGATGGCGCTGATCACGATGACCCGGCCGGCCGCCTCGTCGTACGCCACCTGGATCTGCGCGGCGTTGGAGCCGTAGACGGCGGCGGTCGCCGGCCACTGCCCCTCGGGGAGCAGCCGGACGAACGGCTCGTCGGCGAAGGCCTTGTCGTACGCGGCCCGTACGACGGCGGCGTCCACGCCGGGCTTCGCCTTCGCCGAGCAGGTGGCGAGGATGCCGCGCGGCATCGGCGCCAGGGTCGGGGTGAAGGAGACGGTGACCGGCTCCCCCGCGACCGCGCCGAGGTTCTGGATCATCTCGGGGGTGTGCCGGTGCACTCCGCCCACGCCGTACGGGGACATCGAGCCCATGACCTCCGAGCCGAGCAGATGCGGCTTGGCGGCCTTGCCGGCGCCGGAGGTGCCGGACGCGGCGACGACCACGGCCTCGGCCTCGACGAGCCCGGCGGCGTACGCGGGGAAGAGCGCGAGCGAGACGGCGGTCGGGTAGCAACCGGGCACCGCGATGCGCTTCGACCCCTCCAGCGCAGCACGGCAACCCGGCAGTTCGGGGAGGCCGTAGGGCCAGGTGCCGGCGTGCTCACTGCCGTAGAACCGCTGCCAGTCCGCCGCGTCCTTGAGCCGGAAGTCGGCGCCCATGTCGACGACGAGGACGTCCGGCCCGAGCTCCTCGGCGACCGCGGCGGACTGGCCGTGCGGCAGCGCGAGGAAGACGACGTCATGGCCGGCCAGCACCTCGGCGGAGGTGGGCTTCAGCTCCCTGTCGGCCAGCGGAAGCAGATGCGGCTGCAGCGAACCCAGGCGCTGCCCCGCGTTGGAGTGCCCGGTCAGCGCGCCGATCTCGACCTCCGGGTGCCCCAGAAGCAGGCGCAGCACCTCACCCCCCGCATAACCGCTCGCACCGGCCACTGCCGCTCGTACCGTCATGGACCCTCCTCCTTGATGGCATGACTATACGGAATGCAGCAGTTTTATGCAATGCCCTTAGATTGGGCCGCTCGGCGGCACTGCGACTGAGTTCTTCAGATGGCCCGTGAGCGGTTGAGTCGGCCCGGCTGAGCATCAGAGGTGGCCCGCTGGGTAGCGGAGGCTGACCTCGAAGATCAATGCGGGAGCCTCACCCGCTGAGTGTGGCAGCGCGCTCATCACTGGGCGGTGCCTGTCTGCATCGCCCAGTGATGGGCTACTCCAAGGAGGCCGATCAGCTCCGGAGGGCGTTACCTCTAGCCGCTCCCGCATCCGTTGTGGGTACTGTCCCCGACAGGACGGGCTCGTCGTTTCCTACCGCGTGGTGAGGTTCAGCGTGTACGTGGGCTTACCATCGACCCAGGTGTCGACGTCACCGCTCGACGACTGGCCTTTGACTTGCAGGTGCGGAGTGAAGCGGTAGGTGCCAGGTCCCGCGTAGCGCAGCTCCTTTACGTCCAACGGGACGCCGTCCTTGGACACGCTGAGTAGATACGACGACATCACGCTGCACTCGGGGAGCTCCCTCCACGGCGAGATCCGGGTTGCGATGAAGCACCTCGCCGATGCCAGTCCCCACTGCAACTTCTCACCGTCAGAGAACGCGCACAACTCAACCTTTGAGCTCATCTGCTTCATACCGTCATCCGTGCGGAAGTCCTCGATGGAACAGACTTTCGCCGCCCCCGGCGCCGGGGCTGCGCTGGCCGTAGTGGCCGACGTCGATAGCGCACCGGCGACCAGCAACGAAGCGCCCAAGAGCATGGGAAGAGAAGACTTTCGGACTGACATGAGGGGCCCTCTCGCGGAGTCGACACAAACGATGGGCCTGGACGCGCGCCACGACCGGCGGAAGGTCACCCCCGCGCGACAGCCTGCCCAGCCGCCCACCCCTGTGAAAGCCGCCGCGATGCGCGGCGGACGGGCAACGGGCGCCCGCAGGAGCAGCCTGTCCGCAGCCGCGTCCGACCTCACTCGAACACCACGCGACGGCCGGAAACCCACCGGGGTAGCGAAAAGATCGCGTCATCGCTTCCGTCCGGCAAAAGCCAGGGGCCCGCCCAGCGGCTACCAGGCGTCACTCCCGTCCCGCGTTCCACCTGTCTGACGCCTTTTCCCTCGCAGCCAGCCCATCCGCAGGCAGCGGACCCCGGGCACCTGCACCAGAGTCACGACTCATTCCCCATCGCTCACCCGAGTGGTCACCCCCCGATTTCAGCCACGACGTAGCCAACACCTGGCGAAGGCGGCGTCCCTGGCGGTGTCGGCCCCAGCCGGACCAGGCACTGGGGCCGCTAACCCCACCATCGAGAGCACCCGAGACTCCACCGGCGAGCGCTGACACCGTCCTAAGCACCGAGGGTCGGAAACAGCTTCTCACCCACGGCTGAACACGCACCGGCCAACTGCGACGCTCAGCCGGGCCAACTCAACCGCTCACGGGCCATCTGAAGAACTCAGTCACACGCACCCCAGTGAGGCTGAGCGCTTCAGTCGGCCCGTCAGCGGTCCGGGTGGCCCGAGTGTGTGCTGTGGTCCACCGGCAGGTGTGGCCTTCGGGGCCGGCTCAGGTACTGGCCGGTCGGGCCGAACGGGGTTGCGTGCGCAGGGCGGGCAGCCGGGCACAGTCTTCGGATTCGGCCAGGCCCTCACCCAGGGCCAGGAGCGAAAGGAGCCGCACCGGTCGGCCGGCTGTGGCCGCGGCCTCCAGTTTGTGGTGGCCGTCGAGGAGGAAGTGCGTCAGGCCCCAGTGCCGGTAGTGGTCGACCGGCAGGCCGGAGGCGGGTTCTCCGTCGACCATGAGCAACCTGCGCCCCGGCCCGCCCGTGGTCTTGCGCTGCTCCGTCTCGAAGCGCAGCCGGGCCTCGGGAGCGGGGACACCGAGCCTGCGCGGCTCGGCCCATCTGATCATCACGGACGACCGTAGGGGACGCCGCGGATCGGCCGCCACCGACCGCTGAGTGCGTATCCGGCCCAGCGGGCCCGCCAAAGCGCTCAGTGGCACACCGTCGCAGCGGGGACCGGGGCCGCATGAGCGCTGAGTAGAGCACTCCACCTCGGCGAGGCAGGCTGTACCCATGCGGTCTGTCTTCCGCGCACCTTCTCGACCGGAATCCGGCGGTCACGGCCGGGCCCTGTTCGCCGTCGCGCAGTGTGTGCCCTTCGCGCTCGCCCTGCTCGTGGTGGGCATCGAGTTCTCGCCCGCGCACTTTCTGTACACGGGCCCGCTGCTCACCGCGACGCCGGCGCTGGCCGCGGTGACGATGGGGCCCAAGGGGACGATCTCGGCGGCGGGTGTCGCGCTGGCCGTCAGTGTGGCCACCGCCACCCACAACCAGGCATGGGGCAGCCAGCAGGTCTACACCAACTTCCTGGCCATCTTCCTGGTGTCCGCGGCCAGCATCGCGACCAGCAGCGCCATGCACGCGCGCCGGACCGGCGAACTCGACCAGGTCCGCCGGATCGCCGCGGCGGCGCAGGAGGTCCTGATGCGTCCGGTCCCCGCCCGGCTGGGCCCCGTACGGGCGGCCGGCATGTACCTCGCGGCGGAGACCGGGGCGCAGATCGGCGGAGACCTCTACGAGGCCGTGCAGACCCGGTACGGGGTCCGGATGATCGTGGGGGACGTACGGGGCAAGGGGCTGCCCGCCGTGCGGGGCGCCGCCGCCGTGCTGGGCGCGTTCCGGGAGGCCGTGCACTACGAGGACGACCTGGTGGAGGTCATGAACCACTGCGCGGCCGCACTGCAACGGGAGAAGGCCGAGCCCGGTGCGGGCGATGCGGAGTCGCTGGCCGAGGGGTTCGTCACCGCGCTGATCGCCCAGGTGCCCGACATGCCGGTCGTCCAGCTGGTCAACCGCGGCCATCCGCCGCCGCTGGTGCTGCGGCAGGGCAAGGTGCGGGCGCTGATGCCCGCCTCGCCGCTGCCGCCCCTGGGGCTGGAGGAGTTCATCACGGGCCCTCCCGCCAAGGCGGAGAGCCATCCGTTCACCGCCGGCGACCGTCTGCTGCTGCACACCGACGGCGTGATCGAGGCCCGCGACCGCGACAACGGCTTCTTCGCCCTCCCCGAGGCCATGGAAGCGGTGCCCGCCTGCCCTCCGCCGGAGTTCCTGGAGTACCTGCACCAAGGGCTGGTCCAGCACACCAGGGGCCACCTGGCGGACGATGCGGCGCTGCTGGTCGTCGACCGGCTCGACGACGAAGCGCCCCGATAGCCCGCCCGGCTCCCGCGGATCGGCGGCGGGCCCGGCCTCGCCGGTGAGCGGGCCGGTGGTGTGCGGGCAGGCGGGGTCAGGAACGCGGGGCGTCGGGCTCGGCGGGCCGGGCCGCGTTCTTCTCCTTGATGCGCACGGCTTCCTTGCGGACCTCGGCCTGGGTGGCGCGCTCCTTCTGCAGCCAGTCGGGGCTCTCCTTCTTGAGCGCCTCGATCTGCTCCGTGGTGAGCGGCTCGGTGATCCCGCCGCGGGCGAGACCCGAGATGGACACGCCCAGCTTCGCGGCGACCACCGGCCGGGGGTGCGGGCCGTTGCGTCGCAGCTCCTGCAGCCACTCGGGCGGATCGGCCTGCAGTGCGTTCAGTTCGGTGCGCGAGACGACACCCTCCTGGAACTCGGCGGGGGTGGCCTCGAGGTACACGCCCAGCTTCTTCGCCGCGGTCGCGGGCTTCATCGTCTGGGCGGTCTTGTGCGACGTCATGTGTCAAGGGTATCGAGCGTGTGCGCTACCTCTGACCACGACCGGTAGCCTGGTGCGGTGACCGGCTCGGAAGAATCCCCCTCGTTCCGGCTCGCCTACGTCCCGGGAGTGACGCCCACGAAGTGGGTGCGGGTCTGGAACGAGCGGCTGCCCGACATCCCCTTGACCCTCATCGGGGTGCCCGCCGCCGAGGCGTGCGAGGTCCTGCGGGGCGGCGGCGCCGACGCGGGTCTCGTACGGCTGCCGGTCGACCGGGACGACCTCAGTGCGATCCCCCTCTACACCGAGACGACGGTGGTCGTGGTCCCCAAGGACCACATCGTGGCGGCGGTCGACGAGGTGGCGGCCGAGGACCTGGCCGACGAGATCGTGCTGCACCCGCTCGACGACACCCTCGACTGGGAGCGCCTGCCCGGGCGACCCGCGATCGAGCGCCCCGCCACGACGGCGGACGCCATCGCGCTGGTGGCGGCCGGAGTGGGTGTGCTCGTCGTCCCGCAGTCGCTGGCCCGGCTGCACCACCGCAAGGACCTGACCTACCGTCCGGTCCTGGACGCTCCCGCCTCGCGCGTGGCGCTGTCGTGGCCGCAGGAGGAGACCACCGACCTGGTGGAGGACTTCATCGGCATCGTCCGCGGGCGGACCGTCAACAGCTCGCGGGGGCGCCGCCCGGCTCCCGCACAGCCGAAGGCCAAGCGCCCCGACACCGGCGGCGCGCGGCGCAAGCCCGCGGCCGGCAAGTCGGCCGGGAAGACCTCGCGCGGCACTGCCGGCGGTTCGCGGGGCGGCGGCAAGCGCGGCAAGCCGCGCCGCCGCTCGTAGGCCCTGGGCCTTGATGCCGGTCTTGGGCCCCCGCCGCCGGCCGCGCCTCACGCGTGCTGCGGCATCTCGTTCTTCAGCGTCGACCTGATCTGCTCGCGCAGTTCGGGGCCGTCGGTGTGGCCGTGGACGGAGACCGCGTGCTCGCTGGCGGCGCGGACCACCTCTTCCTCCTCACCGGAGATGACGAGGCTGCAGTTCGTCTCGCTCGGGAAGTCCCGGCAGTCGATCTTCTTGCGCATGATGCACCTCCTCCCCTCCCAGTCTCGGCCCGTGGCTCCCGCCCTCCGCATACGGCGAATCCCGTATGGCGCGAAGGGTGACCGTGCTGCTGCAGTGGGAGATGAGCGGTAGTGAGAAAAGAGGGAGAAGGCAAGGAGGTGGGAGGGATGGCGAGGGCCTCCGGGGCCGGCCGCGGGAGCACTGTGGACGAGGGGCGTGTGCAGGAGTTCCTGGAGCGTGTGATCACCGACGGCGGGGCCGCGGTCTCCGGTCTGTGCACCTCGCTCGGCGACCGGCTGGGCCTGTACTCGGCCCTGGCCGGCGCCGGTCCGCTCACCTCCGCACAGCTCGCGGAGCGCACCGGGCTCGTGGAGCGCTATGTCCACGAATGGCTCGCCGCCCAGGTGGCCGGCGAGTACGTCACGCATAGGCCCGCCACCGACACCTACGAGCTGCCCGACGAGCACGCCGCGGTCCTCGCGGACCCGCAAGCGCCCACCTACGCCGCCGGTTTCTTCACCATGCTGCAGGCCCTCTACGCCACCGAGGACAGCCTGATGGAGGCGTTCCGCACCGGTGAGGGCGTGGGGTGGGAGGAACACGGCCCGGCGCTGTTCGACGGCACCGCGAAGTTCTTCCGGCCCGGCTACCGAGCCGCTCTGGTGCCGGAGTGGCTGACCGCGCTGGACGGCGTGGTGCAGAAGCTGGAGCGCGGCGCCCTCGTCGCGGACGTCGGATGCGGCTACGGCTACTCCACGACGCTCATGGCGCAGGCCTTCCCCCGGTCGCACTTCCAGGGCTTCGACTTCCACCGGCCGTCGATCGAAGCGGCCCGCGGCATCGCGGCCGAGCAGGGGCTGGACGGCCGGGTCGACTTCGAGGTCGCCGCCGCCCAGGACTTCCCGGGCGAGGACTTCGATCTGATCACGTTCTTCGACTGCCTGCACGACATCGGCGACCCCGGCGGCGCGCTGCGGCACGCCGAGCACGCGCTCGCCGACGGCGGGACCTGCATGATCGTCGAGCCGAACGCCTCGGCGAACGTGGCGGAGAACGCCAACCCGGTCGGCCGGGCCATCACCGCCGCCTCGGTCGCCGTGTGCCTGCCGTCCGCGCTGGCCCAGCACGGTCCGCAGGCGCTGGGGAACCACGCGGGCGAGCAGGCCCTGCGGGACATCGCGGACGACGCCGGACTCCACCACTGGCGGCTGGCGGCGGAGAGCCCGGTCAACCGCGTCTATGCCGTCGGGCGTTAGTAGCGCCTGACGCGCCCGGCCGGTCTTCCCCCGGCCGGCCGGGTGTCTTCCCCCAGGGCCGCGGCGCCGCCCCGCCCCGCGGCCCTGCCTTGACTGCCCCCTACCCGCTCGTACGCTGGAGATATGAATGCGGCCGCGGAGGCCGGGCTGCGACGCATTCTCGCCGTCGTGGACCTGCTGATCGATGCCGTCGACGAGGAGACCCTCGTCCCGGCGCTGCTTCCGGTGATGCTCTCCGCGGTCCCCGGCGACAGCATCATCTGGTCGCCCCGCGCCGGCGCCGCCGACCGGCCGCTGACCCTCCCCGCCGACCTGCTGAGCCCGGACGTGCGGGACGCCTTCGCCCGTGAGGCGGCGACCGACTCGCTGGTGCGGCACACCACGACGGGGCCCGGTACGCCGATGCGCCGCTCCACGCTGCAGACCTCCAGCGAGTTCCACGCCCTCGCCGTCTACACCGACGTCTACCGGCCGTTCGGCGCCGAGCAGCAGCTCGCGATGTCGTTCCCGGCCGGCTACGCCGAGGGGGTGCCGCGCAAGGTGTGCATGGCGATCAGCCGCAACGGCAGCGACTTCTCCGACGACGACGTGGCGGCCGCCGCCCTGCTGCGCACCCGGCTCAGCCACGCCATGGACCGGCTCGCCCCGCCACGCGCCGTCCCGCCCCTGATCACCCGCCGGGAATCCGCCGTCCTGACCCTGCTGGCCCGCGGGCTGAGCAACCAGCAGATCGCCCGCCGCCTCGCGATCAGCCCGCGCACCGTCGACAAACACCTGGAGCACGCCTACGCGAAGCTGCGGGTGAGCAGCCGGGTCGAGGCGGCGAACGCATGGCTGGCGCGGGGGGCCACGGCGGTGCGGCTCGGGCGGTAGACGGCGCGAGCGCGCACCGGTCCGGTCGTCCGGCGGCGCCGGACCGTCAGCGGGGGACGGCGTGCCGACGGTAGGTGACCCGGTCGTGCTGGACCCGGGTGACCTCGACGGTCAGCTGCCGGTCGGGGCCGAGGGGGAAGTGCGCGGTGCAGCGCACCGCCGCGGACGGCACGGGCCGGAGGTCGCCGAAGCACCGCACCGCGTCGGGCCCGTGGCGGAACGGCAGGGTGAGCTGGCCGCTGACGCTTCTGGCTATCTCGGTGCGCAGCACGGTGTGGGTGCCGCCGTCGACCTCGCTGGTGGTTTCGCGGTCGCGCATCCGGGCGGCGGCCAGGGCGAGGGCGCCGGCCGCCAGGAGGCAGGTGACGATGCCGATGACCAGGCCGAGGGTGGCGCCGCGCCGCTGCGGGGGTGCATGCACCGCCGTCAGCCTCGGGGGCCGCGGGGGCGCCGGCGGTGGGCGAGGGCTCCCCAGCCGGCCGCGCCCAGCAGCAGCGCACCGCCCAGCGCCGTGGTGAGCGGGCCACTGTGGGCCGCGCCGCCGAGGCCGGTGTGCGAGCCGCCCTGCGGAACGACGTCGTCAGCACCGCCGTAGGCCTCGGTACCGCCGTAGGCCTCGCTGCCGCCGGAGACACCGCTGGCGCCGGAGGCCTCGGCGCCACCGGAGACCTCGGCGCCGTCGGAGACGGTCACGGTGCCGGAGAAGGCCTGCCGGCCGTCGGCGCCGCTCTGCTGGTCGCCGGACGCGCCGCGCGCCGCGGGGCTCGCTCCGCTGCCCGCCCCGCCGCAGGTGACGGTGACGGGGTACGTACCGGGCGCGATGCCCTGCGGCATGGTCGCGGTGCCGCCGGACCGGCCGTCGAGGGGGGACAGCGGGACGGCCGGGATGTCCGCGCCGCCGAAGCCGGCCTCGGCCGACTCGCCCCGGCAGTTGCCGCCGTCGTAGACGGTGAAGGCGGCGCCGGGCGCCACGATGGCGGGCTCGACGACCACCGGGTGCGAGGTGTCCGAGGCGGGTGTGGCGCTCTTGACCGCGCCCTTCACCGCCTTGCTCACCGCATCGGTGACGGCCCCGGTGGCGGCGTCCGCGCCCCCACCGTCGCCACCGCCGAAGAGCAGGAGGGTCACCGCCAGCGCGCCGGCCGCCAGCGCATACAGAGGAATATGACGTATGTGCATAGAACGAGACAAGCGCCAGGCCGGGGAGTGCGCACCTCGATGGTGCGCCGCCCGCGGGGCCGCGCACCGGGGCAACGGCACTCCGGGCGCTCTTCCCGCAGGTCACACGGGCGCGCCCGCCCGAAGCGGCCGAGCCGGCGGGATGGGCTTTCCGGGTGGCGCGCGGCTCAGGCCTCCAACTGGAGGTCCCACCCGCCGGAGCGGCGGGTGAGGGTGGTCACCGACAGCGGCTGGACGTCGATGCGCCAGTACGAGTACGGCGGCGCCTGGAGCGCGTAGACCAGGGCGGCGCGGACCACGCCGGGCTCGGCGACCGCGAGCAGGCCGTCGGCGTCCTCGGCCGGCCGGGTGTCCAGCCAGCCGCCGACGCGGGTGATGAAGGCCACCAGCGACTCCCCGCCGTGCGGGGCGGAGCCCGGGTCGGCGAGCCAGGTCTCCACCGCGCGGGGCTCGGCGGCGGTCACCTCGCCCAGGGTGCGGCCGCGCCAGCGCCCCATGTCGCAGTCCCGGAGCGCCGGTTGGGCGAGCGGGCCGAGGCCCAGCGCCTCGCCGGTCTCCCGGCAGCGGGCCGACGGCGAGCAGTAGCGCAGTTCGGCGGCGGCCAGGCGGCACAGCACGGGGGCGGCCCGCTCGGCCGCGTGCCATCCGGCGGCGTCGAGCGGGCGGTCGTCGTCGAACCGCGTCGCGAGCAGCGAGGAGCTGCGGGCCGCGGCGAGCAGCTTGAGTCGAACGCTCATTCGCCGATGGTAAGAGCAGTGCCGCCCCGCAGGCTCCTGTTGGTCAGATCACGATAGGACCGGGATCGACCAGCCCGAGCGTCATCCACTGCTCCGGCGCCACCAGCGGCCGGAAGCCGACCTTCTCGTACACGCCGTGGGCGTCCTTGGTGGCGAGCGTCAGCCGGCCCAGCCCGCAGGGTGCCAGGTGCTCGGCTATCGCCTCCACCAGGGCCGTGCCCAGGCCCCGGCCGCGGTCGTCGCGGCAGACGTAGACGTCGCACAGCCAGGCGAAGGTGGCGTGGTCGGTGACGACCCGGGCGTAGGCGACCTGGCGGCCGGACCCGGACTCGTACAGGCCGAAGTTGAGCGAGCCCGCGACGGCGCGGTCGTGCAGCTCCCGGGGGCGGCCCTGGGCCCAGTAGGTGTCGGTGGACAGCCAGTGGTGGACCAGGTCGGCGGCGAGGCGGGCCGGGTCGGAGCTGAGCTCGTAGCCGTCGAGGGCGTGATCGTTCATGCCGGGAGGTTCGCAGAAGAGCCGGGGCCCCGTCGAACCTCTTGACGCGGCAAGCGGTGCAGCGCCCGGCCCTCCCGCCGCGCCGCCGCGGCTCGCCCGCGCCCCTCAGCTCGCCGGCACCCCCACCTCCTCGCAGGCCGTGCGCAGCCTGCGGACGCCCTCCGTGAGTTCGCCGGTGCCGGCCGCGGCCGCGAAGCTGATGCGCAGATGCCCGGCCGGCGGCTCGGCGGGGAAGTACGGCCGGCCGGCCGCGACGGCGACGCCGGCCCGCAGCGCCGCGCCGGTCAGCGCCGCCTCGTCAATGCCGTCCGGCAGTCGCAGCCAGAGGTGGAATCCGCCCGGCGGGATGTGCAGGCCGCCGGGCCGTCCCCGGTCCCTGCCGTACTCCGTCCCGGGTCCGGGCCCGTGCTCGACCAGCGCGGGCAGCCGCGTGCGCAGGGCTGCGGTCAGCGCGTTGCGGCGGGCGGTCAACTCGCCCGCGACCAGCCGCAGATGGCGGGACCAGGCGGGCGATCCGACGAGTTCCAGGGCGGCCTCCTGCAGCGGTCCCGGAACGAAGAAGTTGTCGACGACCTGGACGGCGCGCAGCCGGTCGAGGACCGGGCCGCGGGCGGCGAGGACGCCCACCCGGAGGTTGGGCGAGGTGATCTTGGTCAGGGAGCGGATGTGCACGACCGTGCCGTCGCGGTCCTCCGCCATCAGCGTCGGCGGGAGCGCGGGGGCGTCGCCGTGGCCCAGCAGCCGCGCGAAGTCGTCCTCGATGACGAACGCGCCGGCCGCGCGGGCCACCCGCAGCACCTCGCGCCGCCGCTCCCCCGCGAGCACCGTCCCGGTCGGGTTCTGGAACAGCGGCTGGCAGACGAAGAGCCGTGCGCCGCTGGCGCGGAAGGCGTCGGCGAGCAGGTCCGTACGCACCCCGTCCGCGTCCATCGGCACGGGCACCGGCCGCACACCCGAGGCGCGGGCGACGGCGAGCATGCCCGGGTAGGTCGGGGACTCGACGAGCACCGGAGCGCCGGGCGCGGCGAGCGCGCGCAGCGCGGCGGTCAGCGCGTTCTGGCCGCCCGCGGTGACCAGGACGTCGCTCGCGGCGAGGGCGCCGCCGGGGCCGCCGATCTCCCGCGCGAACCAGGCGCGCAGCTCCGGTACGCCCTCGACGGGCGGCCGCCCCCAGGCGCCCGGCCGGCGACCGGCCCGGGCCAGTGCGGCGGCCAGGGCGCGTTCGGGCTGCAGACCGGGATGGAGGTAGCCGCCGTTGAGTTCGATCACTCCGGGGGCCGGTGTGGCGAGCGTGGCCAGCACGCCGGAGGCGTCGACGCTGCGCGGCACCTGGTCGGCGGCCGGTTCCGCGCTCAGCGCGATCTCCTGCCAGGAGGTGTCGAGCGGCCGCGGCGCCTCGGCGCGGGGCCGGGCCCGGAAGGCCCCGGCGCCGGGACGGGTGACGACCAGGCCCTCGGCGGCCAGTTCGGCGAGCGCCCGGGAGACGGTCACCGGACTGACCCGATGCCGCTCCACGAGTACCCGGCTCGATGGCAGCTTTTCACCTGGAGAGTAGCGGTCCAGCTCCCTGCGAAGGGTCGCGGCCAGCTCAGCCCCACTGCTACGCTCTTGCATGAGAGCACATGATAGCGCTACTACTCCGACCGCGATAGCGGTCGACGCCTCGCCCGCCGCCGGCCAGGGTGCCCCGCCCCGCGCGTCCGCCGGCGCCCGTGCGGCAGCCCCCACCGCCGACGTCGCCGTGGGCACCCGTGGCGTCCTGCTCGCCGCCCTCGGCGTCGCCGCCTTCTCGTTCACCTTCCCCGCGACCGCCTGGGCACTGGAGGGCATGGGCCCCTGGACGGTGGTGATGCTGCGCAGCGTGCTGGCCACCGCGCTGGCCGGCGGAGCGCTCGTGGTGTTCAGGGTGCGCGTTCCCGAGCGCCGCCACTGGGCGGGCATCGCGGTCGTCACGGGCGGTGTGGTCCTCGGCTTCCCCCTGCTGACCACACTCGCCCTGGAGACCTCCACCACCTCTCATGCGGCCGTGGTGATCGGCCTGCTGCCCTTGGCCACCGCCGCCGGCTCCGTCATACGGACCGGCGCCCGGCCCTCCCGCACCTTCTGGATCGCGTCGCTGATCGGCGCCGCCGTCGTCCTGGGCTTCACGGTCCAGCAGAGCGGCGGGGCGCCGAGTCGCGGCGATCTGTTCCTGTTCGCGGCGCTGCTGGTGTGCGCGGCCGGCTACACCGAGGGCGGCCGGCTGGCCCGCCACATGCCGGGCTGGCAGGTCATGGGCTGGGCGCTGGTGCTGGCGCTCCCGCTGACGGTCGTGGGCACGGCGGTCGCGCTGTCCACCGAGCCGCTGCGGCTGACCGCGCACGCGGTCGGCGGGCTGCTGTGGCTGGCGATCGGCTCGCAGTTCCTCGGAATGGTCGTCTGGTACCGGGGAATGGCCGCGATCGGCATCGCCAAGGCGAGCCAGCTCCAGCTCGCCCAGCCGCTGCTGACCTTGGTGTGGTCCGTCCTGCTGCTCGGCGAGCAGCTGCCGCCGGCCGCACCCGCCGCCGCGCTGGCGGTCCTGGCCTGCATCGCGGTCACCCAGAGGGCGCGGGGATAGCTGCCGCCCACCGGGAGGCACGACGCGAACGCCGGCCCCGGGGGCGCCGCCCACCTGCTTCTCCTGGCCCGCCCACCCCCCTTTGGGGGGTGGGCGGAGGGGAGATGCACGGGCGCCCTTCCAAGGTGCGCCCCCCGCCTCCGGACGTAAACTTGCCGCGATGGCGCGTACCGCCGTCCGGGCCGCGTCAGGCCCGTCAACCGTTGGAATCGTTGGCCGTTCAACCGCTCGGCCGTCGCGTCGTCGGCCGTACGGGTCGCATGGCCGCCCGAAGCGTGGAGGACCCCTGATGCACGCGACCAAGGGCGACCGGCTGGTGGTGCACGGCAGGACCGTGGGACATCACGACCGGGTCGTCGAGATCATCGAGGTACTGGGGACGAACGGCGATCCGCCGTACCGTGTCCGTGCCGAGGACGGACACGAAGCGATCATGTCGCCCGGCCCCGACTCGGTCGTCCGGCACGCGAAGACCTCCGACATCGACCCCGGCCGGTAAGGCACCGCATACGGATTCCGCGACGGCCGTGGCGGCAGGCCGCTACGGCCGTGTCGGGCTGCCGTAGTGATCGTGTACGACCCTGGCCAGCGCCCCCGTCCGGTCCCTGGCCACGTCCTTCGCCGAGAAGTAGACATGCCCGCCGACCTGCGGGTGGGCGCGGGCGAAGGTGAGGTGCCGGGAGAGTTCAGCCGGGTCCTTCCAGGCCGCCGGCTCGCTGGTGCCGGCCTTGTAGAGCGCCTCGCCGATGTAGAGGTCGACGCCGGTGCCCTCGACGGTCCGTGACCACCAGGGCACCAGTTCGGCGTAGTCGGCGCCCTGGGTCCCGAGCGGCCAGTAGACCTGCGGCACGATGTAGTCCAGCCAGCCCTCGCGCACCCATCGGCGGGTGTCGGCGTACATGTCGTCGTAGGTCTCCACCCCGGCCCGCGTACGGGAGCCCCGCGGGTCGGTGCTCTGATTGCGCCAGACCGCGAACGGGCTGACGCCGAACCGCACCCGGCGCCCGGTCCGCGCTGTCCCCTCCTCGATCCGCTGCGCCGTCTCGTACACCAGCCGGTCGATGTTGTCCCGCCGCCAGTCGGCCCGGCGGTCGAAGTCGCCGCCGTAGGTGTCGTACGCCTCGTCGTCGTCGAAGCGCGCGCCGGCGACCGGATACGGATAGAAGTAGTCGTCGAAGTGCAGTCCGTCGACGGGGTAGCGGGCGACCGCGTCCAGCATCGCGTCCTGGACGAAGCCGCGGACCTCCGGCAGCCCGGGGTTGTAGTAGAGCTTGCCGCCGTACGCGACCGTCCACCACCCGTTCCGGCGGGCCGGGTGGCCGGCCGCCAGCCGCTGCGGATCGGTGTGGTGGGCGATCCGGTACGGGTTGCACCACGCGTGCAGTTCGAGCCCGCGGCGGTGCGCCTCGCGGACCGCGAAGTCCAGCGGGTCCCACCCGGGGTCGCGGCCCTGCTGCCCGGTCAGGGACTGGGCCCACGGCTCGTACGGGGAGGGCCACAGCGCGTCCGCGGTGGCGCGCACCTGGAAGAAGACCGTGTTGAGCCGGTGTTTGACGGCCGAGTCGAAGTGGGCGCGCAGCTCACGCTGTTGCTCGGCCGGGGAGAGTCTCGCGCTGGAGGGCCAGTCCAGGTTGCCGACGGTCGCCAGCCACATGCCCCGCATCTCGCGCCGCGGCGCACCTGCCGAGGGCGCCGCCGCCGCACCCGGCGCCAGCAGCGAGGAGGCCGCGCCGAGCGCGGCCACCGCGAAGCCCCTTCGTGTGATCCGTCTCATCAAAAGTCCCCAGCTTGTCCGTTTCATCCTGTCCTGAGGGCTCAGAATGCCCGCCCCGGCGGCCTTAGCACAGCACCGCGCGGAGTAACGTCGGGGCCGAGGCGGGCGTCGGACCCTTACGGCGTACCGCCGGTCCTGAAGAACAGCGAAAGGCACGAGGTGACGGACTCATTTGCCGACATTGCACGCGTCGGAGTGGTCGGTTGCGGCCAGATGGGCGCAGGCATCGCCGAGGTGTGCGCCCGCGCCGGGCTGGACGTCATGGTCGCCGAGACCACCGGCGAGGCTCTGGAGCTGGGCCGCACCCGCTTGACCAACTCCCTCGGCAAGGCCGCCGAGCGCGGCAAGATCACCGTCGCGGAGCGCGACGCGACACTCGACCGGCTCAGCTTCACCACCGACCTCGGTGAGTTCGCCGACCGCGATCTCGTCATCGAGGCCGTCGTGGAGAACGAACAGGTCAAGACCGAGATCTTCCAGGTTCTCGATCAGGTGATCACCCGGCCGGACGCGATCCTGGCGTCCAACACCTCGTCGATCCCGCTGGTGAAGCTGGCGGTCGCCACCTCCCGCCCCGACCAGGTCATCGGCATCCACTTCTTCAACCCGGCCCCGGTGCAGAAGCTGGTGGAGCTCATCCCCGCCCTCACCACCGGCGAGGAGACCATCAAGCGCGCCGAGGCCCTGGTGCAGGACGTGCTGGGCAAGCACGCCATCCGCGCCCAGGACCGCTCCGGCTTCGTCGTCAACGCCCTGCTCATCCCGTATCTGCTCTCCGCGATCCGGATGTTCGAGTCGGGCATCGCCAGCCGCGAGGACATCGACAACGGCATGGAGATGGGCTGCGCCCACCCCATGGGCCCGCTGAGGCTGTCCGACCTGATCGGCCTGGACACCGTGGTCTCGGTCGCCGACTCCATGTACCACGAGTACAAGGAACCCCTGTACGCCGCTCCCCCGCTGCTGCAGCGCATGGTCGACGCGGGCCGGCTGGGGCGGAAGTCGGGGTCGGGGTTCTACTCGTACTGAGAACCCGACGCTCGGGGGGAGTGCCCGCCCGCCGCCCGGGGGAGTTCCGGCGGGCGGACTCCGGGCCGGCGGGCGCCCATCCGCCGGCTTCGGTTCCCCGTGGGGAGTTCGAGTCAACTCCCCCGCGGGCGGACACGGAAGCGTGTGCGGGGGCCCGGCGGGAGTGCGTGGTTCACACCCCGTGCGCATGCCGTCGCGCCGTCACCCGCGGTCACTTCACACGGGGTGTGAAGTGCAGACCCGCATCTGCCCACCGCACACGCTCCCGCCCTTCGGCGCAGCGCAGTTGACTGAGGCGCGTACGCACGACGAAGTCGCTGACCGAAGGAATGAGGAGCGGACCGTGACCGCCCACCCCGAACCCGACCTGACCACCGCCGACTTAGCGGAGCTGAGGCGTCTGCTCGACGTACGCACCGCCCGGGTCGACGGCCAACTCGCGCTGCAGGCGCAGCGCTCCGAGCAGAGCGCGCGTGACGCGGACGAACTGACCGCCCGCGTCACGCGGCTGGAGAGCACCCGCTGGCCACTGCCGTCCCTCGCCGCACTCACGGGACTCGCGGCACTGGTGATCGCCCTGTGGCAGGCGCTCGGCCGATGAGCCCCGCCGCGGACGGACGGCCAGATCGCCCCGTCCGTCCGCGGCCGGTCGGCCCGATCGCCGTCAGCCCAGGTGGATGTGGTGCAGCATCAGCAGGGCCGCGGCCATACCGGCGGCCGGCACCTCCCCTCGGCCCACCATGTCGGGCACCAGCTTGAGCGGCACCCACTCGCGCCGCTCGGACTCGAAGTCGTCCTGCGGCAGGCCGAGGTACTCCCCCTCATCGGACCAGTAGATGTGATGCCGGGCGTCGGTGAGGCCGTTGGACGGCTCCACGGTGAGCAGGTGCCGGAGCGGGCCGGGGCGCCACCCGGTCTCCTCCTCCATCTCCCGCGCGGCCGCGGCCGCGACGTCCTCGCCGTCCTCGACGACCCCGGCCGCCAGCTCCCATCCCCAGGTGTCGGTGATGAACCGGTGCCGCCACAGCAGCAGCACCTCGTGGGCGGCGTTGACCACCGTGGCGACGGCGACCGGCCGCATCCGGATCAGGAAGTGGTCCAGGTGTCGACCGTCGGGCAACGCCACATCGGCCAGATTGACCCGGAACCACGGGTTCGCATAGACGGGCTTCTCGCTGAGATTGTTCCACCGCACGTAACTGCCACCTTCCGCTGTTGGACCGGCAAGGTGACACGTGCCCGGTCAGAGCGGAACGCGCAGCACCTCGTCGATGAGTTCGGCCGCCTCGTCCGTCGCGGAGCTCCCGGTCTCCGCCAGATGCTCGCGTACCGCCCGCAGCCGGTCCCGCAGCCGTTGCGACTCCATGCCCCGGGCCTGCTCCGTCATCTGGGCCGCGTTGGCCACGGCCCGGTCCGCATCGCCCTGGCGCAGCTCGATATGGGTGAGCATGGCCAGCCGGTGGACCCGGCCGCGGTCGTGTGCGGGGGTGTCGACGGCGGCGTCCGCCTGCTCCCGGGCGGCCCGCAGGTCACCGAGGCTGAGGAGGGCCTCCGCCACTTGTACGTTCACCAGGCCTGGCTGCACATAGCCCGTCTCGGCCGGCTCCAGCCCGGGCCGGATGCGCTCCGCGGCCGCCTCCGCGCGCCGGATGCACGCCAGTGCGCTGGCGCCGTCGCCCAGCCGGGCGTAGGACTTGGCTTGCATCGCATAGAGGTCCGCGGAGAGCGCGGGGGTGATCTGCGGGCCGGCGGCGCGCAGCGCGGCCTCCGCGAAGGCGACCGCCTGGCGGTACTCCCGTACGAAGAGGGACTGGTTGACCAGCAGCGCGATGACGTACGCGCCGAGGCCGCGGTCCCCGCTGGCCTTCGCCAGCCGCAGTGCCTGGTGGAAGTAGCGCTGGGCCAGCCCGAGGGCGTCGGAGTCGTAGGCGCAGATGCCGGCGACGGCGACCAGCCCGCCGGTCGCCCGGTGGAGCTGACGCCCCGTCGCGTCGCTGTAGCTGCCGCGCAGCAGCGGCGCCGCCTCGGCGTTGAGGAATCCCACGATGCGCGCTCTGGTCGCGATACCGCCCGCCTTGCGGTACATCTGCTCGTAATGGCTGCGTGCGG
The DNA here is from genome assembly GCF_055576575.1 of Streptomyces sp. NPDC033270. Lineage (NCBI taxonomy): Bacteria > Bacillati > Actinomycetota > Actinomycetes > Kitasatosporales > Streptomycetaceae > Streptomyces > Streptomyces sp. NPDC033270. The sequence continues at coordinate 31,711 of NZ_JBVIRA010000006.1, read as the reverse complement.
CGCGCAGCATCTCGATGTCGGCGAGGCCCACCCGGGTCAGCCCGTCGCGTGAGACATCGCAGTCCTCGGGCGGGTTCTCCCACTCCCATACGGGGATGACCGCCGAGGTGCCGGTGAGCGCGGGGGCGGCGAGCACATGCGGCCGCTGCTGCTCGTCGGACCGCCACAGCGCGGTGGCCCGCTCGACGAAGCCGGACAGCGGGGTCTCGGGGGCGCTGTGGTGTCCCGGGCGGCTCAGCCCGATGTCGTCGAGTCCGACCGGCCGGTGCAGCCGTTCGCCGAGGACCTCGCAGATCAGGTCCGGTACCTGTCCGCGCGGCCGCTGGCCCTTCAACCACCGGGCGACCGCGGTGTGTTCGTACCTCAGCGCCAGCCCGCGCTGCCGCCCCAGGCGGTTGATCCGGGCGGCCAGCCCGGCGTGCGAGATGCCGGCCTCGTCGAGAATCGCATCGAGCAGGGTATTGGGCTCCACAACGGCCTCCCGGTGAGCGGGCCCGTCGTGGCGGCTCCCCGCTCATGGCCTTGTCGACTTCACCACTCCACCAGTCGAGCGTAGTGAACCCCGCTTCACACGGGGTGTGAAGGGCCCCGGGGCGGGCGCGGCCCCAGGCAGTACAGGCCGGGCGCCCCTTCGGACCAGGTGACCTCGCGTCCGTCCGCCGCACAGCCCCGCAGCATGTACCCGATCACGTCGTCGAGACCGGAGGCGACCTCGTCCGCGGAGAGCACGCCGCCGGCGGCGAACCCGGCGAAGCCGTGCAGGGTGGTGAAGAGCGGCATCGCGATCCGTTCGACGGGCCCCTCCCGTACGTCGCCGCTGCGCTGTCCGTCCGCGGCCAGCTCCACGGCCATCGCCGCGAGCCGGTGCGCGGCCGCGATCAGCGCCTCGGACGCCTCCGGCTCGTGCTTGACCGTGTACATGAGGTCGAGGAGGGCCGCGTTGGCGGTGGCGAAGTCCACGTAGGCGCGGGCGAGCGCGCCGAGCCGCTCGGCGAACGACCCGCCGGCCGCCGCCTGGGACGCGGTCAGGGCCGCTTCCAGGCGTTCGAACCCGGTGAGCGCCAGCGCGTCCAGCAGCGCCTGCTTGTCCTTGAAGTGCCGGCTCGGCGCGGCGTGGCTGACGCCGAGGTCACGGGCGAGTTCCCGCAGGGACAGGGCTCCCGGACCCTTCTCGCGGAGCGTCTGCTCGGCGCGGTCCAGCAGCGCGGCGCGAAGGTCTCCGTGGTGGTAGCGACGAGTCTGCATGGCCGCCATCCTAGCGCCGATGTATTCACTGGCTACATTGTTGTCATTGACAGCATTGTTGACGCTGCCTACATTGAGAGCATGGCTCACACACCCACCTGGAACGCCACCCGCCTCCCCGACCAGACCGGCCGCACCGCCGTGGTCACCGGCGCCAACAGCGGGCTCGGCCTCGCCACCGTCGACGCCCTCGCCCGGGCCGGCGCGCATGTCGTGCTCGCCGTACGGGACGTCAGGCGCGGCGAGGAGGCCGCCGCCACCGTCAAGGGCACCAAGGGCACGCTCGAAGTGCGCCGCCTCGACCTCGCCGACCTCGCCTCCGTGCGCGCGTTCGCCGAGTCCTGGCAGGGCGGACTGGACCTGCTGATCAACAACGCCGGAGTGATGGGGGTCCCGGAGTCCCGCACCAAGGACGGCTTCGAGACGCAGTTCGGCACCAACCACCTCGGCCACTTCGCGCTGACCAACCTGCTGCTGCCGCACGTCACCGACCGCGTGGTCACGGTGGCGTCCATGGCACACAAGGCCCCCGGCACCCGCGTCCACTTCGAGAACCTGGACCTGACCGGTGAATACACCCCCTACCGGGCGTACTCCCAGTCCAAACTGGCCAATCTGCTGTTCACCCTGGAACTGCAGCGCCGCCTGACCGCGGCGGGCTCCCCCGTCCGCGCCCTCGCCGCGCACCCCGGCTACGCCGCCACCCATCTGCAGAGCCACGACGCCAGCGCGGTCCGGCGCGCCCTGATGCGGATCGGCAACAGGGTGATCGCCCAGGACAACAGGGCCGGCGCCCTCCCGACGCTGTACGCCGCCACCCAGGACCTGCCCGGTGCCGCCTATCTGGGCCCCGACGGGTTCGGCGAGATGCGCGGCGGTCCGACGATGGTCAGCAGGTCGGCCGCGGCCAGCGACCCGCAGGGGGCCAAGCGCCTGTGGGAGGCCTCCGAGGAGCTGACCGGCGTCGGCTTCCCGTCGCTGAGCGGCAAGGAGGCCGCCGCGGAAGACGGGCGCTGACCGGGGTCACGAGGAGCGCCCGGCCCGGACCGGACCGGCGGGGCACAGGGCAGGTCCGGCCCTGACCCGGACACCCCTAGGAGGCGCCCCTGCCGGTCCCTCGCCCGCCGAGCGACAGCGAACGCCGCCCCGCCCCGGCCGCCCGGGCCGGCAGCCCTACCCGGTCGTTGCAGAGCATCAGCAGCGCCACATCGTCCGTCAGCCGCCCGCCGGCATGGCGCAGCAGCGCCTCCCGCACCTCGTCCACCACTCCGGACGGCACGGGGCCGCAGGGCGACTCGGCCGCCTCGACGCTGCCGCGCAACGCCTCCGCCAGCGGGAAGAACTCCCCCGCCGCGTCCCGGGCGTCCACCGCCCCGTCGGTGTGCAAAAAGAGCGCCGCACCGGGCTCCAGCCGGCCGCACCGCACCGCGGCCAGCTCCTCCGGCAGCGGAAACAGCCCCAGCGGCGGCATCGGATCGGCCGGGGCGACCAGGGCGACCGGCGCGAGAGCCCCGCAGTCGATCCGATACGGCCAGGGATGCCCGCAGTTCAGCGCCGTGACCGACCCGTCCTGCGCGACCTGCACCAGCAACAGCGTCACGAACTCCTCCGCCAGCGGGCTCGCCGGCTCCGCACCGCCCCCCGGCTGCTCGACGCGCCCCCGCTCCCGCAGATGCCGCTGGTGCGACAGCTCCAACCGGCGCAGCACACCCGACAGTTCGGCCTCGTCGTGCACCACCTCGCGGAAGCTGCCGAGCATCGCCGCGACCATGCCCATGGCCGCCAGGCCGTGCCCGCGCACATCCCCGATCACCGCCCGGACGCCGTGCCGGGTCCCCGCGACCTCGTACAGGTCCCCGCCGACCACCGCGCCCTCGCTCACCGAGAGGTGATCGGCCGCCAGCGCCAGCCCGTCGATCCGCGGCGGCAGCGGCCGCAGCAGCACCCGCTGCGCGGCCGCGGCGACCTCGCGGGTGCGCTCCAGCTCCCGCACCAGCCGCAGCCGTCGGCCGGCCGTCAGATAGCTGGCGCCGATCACCGCGAGAATCGCACCGCAGGTCAGCGCGCGGGTGCCCGGCCCGGCCCCGGGTCCCTCGCCGCCGAACGGCACGAGGGCGAGAAGCGCGCACCCTCCGCCCAGCAGGACGCACTGGCGGCGGCCGGTGCCCGCGCAGGCGATGGCCGGTGCGGCGGCGAGGAGTTGCAGCAGCTGACCGCTGGTCGGGTGGGAGAGCTCCCAGCCCACCACGCCGAGCACCCACAGGCCCGGCAGGACGAAGACCGTGGCCCGCCGGACACGGGCCGCGCCGGCGCGCGCCGCGCCCCGCGTCCACGTTCGGATCATGCCGTTGGTCCCCCTAGGGCCTGTCCGATGGGTCATGGCCGGGTCCACGGCGTCTGGCACGGCACCTCGCGGCGTTGCCGAAACGTCCCGAGAGCTCCGCCGTCGAGACGCTCCGGCGCCTTGTGATGCGCCGCACCAGACGCCGCGGCCTTTCCCGACCCTGACCCATCGGACAAGCCCTAGCCGGTGGCCCCTTGCAGGTGTTGCGCCGATCGGTTCGGCCCGCCTGCAGCGGTCACGCGGGCCTCATCGACCTCGTCGATTCTCGCGACGTTGTGTGCCCATCCCGCGACGATAGGTAAATAACCACTCGATTGGGTGATCGTGCAGGGGCCCGAGGGGTCTCCTCGCCCCCGCCGGTCCCCCACAGGCACCACATCGCCCACCCACCGGAGACCCAACCCCCGTACGCCGAAGGGACGAGGGCGCGGAAGGCTCACACCCTCCGCGCCCTCGCCCCTCGGCACAGGCAGGCGGACCGCTCAGCCGCGCAGCACCGCACCCGTCCGCTCCACGGCCACGGCCACCGCCGCGTCGCGGGCGGCCGTGGCCTCCTCCGCCGTCAGCGTCCGGTCCGCGGCCCGGAAGCGCAGCGCGTACGCCAGCGACTTCTTGCCCGCACCGAGCTGCTCGCCGGTGAAGACGTCGAAGAGCCGCAGCGACTCCAGCAGCTCGCCCGCACCGTCGCGCAGCGCGCTCTCGACGTCCGCCGCCGGGACCGAGGCGTCGACGACCAGCGCGACGTCCTGGGTCGCGACCGGGAACGCCGAGATCTTCGGCGCGCGCAGCGGGCCGGCACCGGCCCGCTCCAGGCGGTCCAGGTCGATCTCCATCGCGCACGTACGCTCCGGCAGCGCGAGCGACTTGATGACGCGCGGGTGCAGCTCACCGGCGTTGCCGACGAGGACCTCCTCGCCGTCGACGAGGGCGAGGAGCGCCGCGCACCGGCCCGGGTGGAACGGCGCGTGCTGGTCCTGACGGACGATCAGCTCGACGCCCGCCTCCCGCGCGACCGTACGGCCCGCCTCGATGGCGTCCGCCCAGGTCCCGGGGCGCCCCTCGCCCCACCAGCCGGCCTGCTCACGGTCTCCGGCGAGCACCACGGCGGCGCGCCGCGGCTGCTGCGGCAGGGAGGCGTCCAGCGAGGCGATCTCGTCGTCGGTCGGCCGGCGGTCGACGACCAGCCGGCTGGCCGGCTTCTCGTCCCCGGTCGCCCGGAAGACCGGCCCGGTCTCGAAGAGCGCGAGATCGTGCGTGCCCCGGCCGTAGTTGCGGCGCAGCGCGCCGAGCAGCCCCGGGATCAGGGTCGTACGAAGGTCGGGCTCCTCGTCGGACAGCGGGTTGACGAGGGTGACCGCCGCGCGCCGCGGGTCGTCCGCCTCGATGCCGAGCTGATCGAGGACGTGCGAGCCGGTGAAGGGGTAGTTCAGGGCCTCGACGTAGCCGGCACCGGCCAGCGCCCGGCCGACCCGGCGGTGCAGCCGCTGACGCTCGGTCAGCCCGCGGCCGGCCGGCGGCTTCGGGAGCGTGGAGGGCAGGTTCTCGTAGCCCTCCAGCCGGATGACCTCTTCGGCCAGGTCGTTGGGGTCGCCGAGGTCGGGCCGCCAGGACGGCACGGTCACGACCAGCTCGTCCTGGCCGTAGACGTCGCAGCCGACCTGCTGGAGGCGGCGGACGACGGTCTCCCGGCCGTAGGCGACGCCGGCGACCTTGTCCGGGTGGTCGGCGGGGATGGTGATCGTGCGCGGCCCGCGAGGCGAGACGACCTCGGTGACGCCTTCCTCGGCGGTACCGCCGCCGAGCAGCACCAGCAGGTCGACGGTCCGCTGCGCCGCGGCGGACGCGGCCTCCGGGTCGACGCCGCGCTCGAAGCGCTTGGCGGCTTCCGAGGAGAGCCTGTGCCGGCGGGCCGTACGGGCGATGGTGATCGCGTCGAAGTGCGCGGCCTCGATCACGATGTCGGTGGTGCCGCGCGGCTGTCCGGTCTCCGGGTCGGTGACCGGGCCCGCGATCTCCGTGTTGGCGCCGCCCATGACACCCGCGAGGCCGATGGGGCCGCGGTTGTCGGTGATGACCAGGTCCTCGGCGTCCAGCACCCGCTTGGTGCCGTCCAGGGTGGTCAGCTGCTCGCCGGGGGTGGCGCGCCGGACGCCGATCGGACCGTCCACGGCGGCGCGGTCGTAGGCGTGCAGAGGCTGGCCGAGCTCCAGCATCACGTAGTTGGTGATGTCGACGGCGAGCGAGATCGGGCGCATCCCGGCCTTCTGCAGCCGACGCTGCAGCCAGATCGGGGAACGCGCCTCGGGCTCCAGGCCGGTGACCGTGCGGGCCGTGAAGCGGTCGCAGCCCATGGGGTCGGAGACCTTGACCGGGTAGCCGGCGGAGTTCGGCGGCGGCACGTCCAGCAGGGCCGGGTCGCGCAGCGGCAGTCCGTAGGCGGTGGCGGCCTCGCGGGCCACGCCGCGCATCGACAGGCAGTAGCCGCGGTCGGGGGTGACGGCGATGTCCAGCACCTCGTCGACGAGCTCCAGCAGCTCGATGGCGTCGGTGCCCACCTCGTACTCCGGCGGCAGCACGATGATGCCGCCGGAGCCGTCGTCGCCCATGCCCAGCTCGTCGCCGGAGCAGATCATGCCGTGCGACTTCTTGCCGTACGTCTTGCGCGCGGCGATCTTGAAGTCGCCGGGCAGCACGGCGCCCGGGAGGACCACCACGACCTTGTCGCCCACCGAGAAGTTGCGGGCGCCGCAGACGATCTCCTGCGGCTCGCCGGTGCCGTTGGCGTCGCCGACGTCGACGGTGCAGAAGCGGATCGGCTTCTTGAAGCCCTCCAACTCCTCGATGGTCAGCACCTGGCCGACGACGAGCGGGCCCTTGAGGCCCTCGCCGAGCCGCTCGACGGTCTCGACCTCCAGGCCGACGGCGATGAGCTTGGCCTGGACGTCACGGCCGGACTCCGTCGCCGGCAGGTCGACGTACTCCCGCAGCCAAGAAAGCGGGACCCGCATCAGATCTCCATCCCGAACGGCCGGGTGAACCGGACGTCGCCCTCGAACATGTCGCGCATGTCTTCCACGTTGTGCCGGAACATCAGCATCCGGTCGATGCCGAACCCGAAGGCGAAGCCGCTGTACTTCTCGGGGTCGACGCCGCAGGCGACGAGCACCTTGGGGTTGACCATTCCGCAGCCGCCCAGCTCGATCCAGCCCTCGCTGGAGCAGGTGCGGCACGGGCGGTCGGGGTTGCCCACGGACTCGCCACGGCAGACGTAGCAGACCATGTCCATCTCGGCGGACGGCTCGGTGAACGGGAAGTAGTTCGGCCGCAGCCGGGTCTTCATGTCGGGGCCGAACAGCGCCCGGACCATGTGGTCGAGGGTGCCCTTGAGGTCGGCCATGGTCAGGCCCTCGTCGACGGCGAGCAGCTCGATCTGGTGGAAGACCGGGGAGTGCGTGGCGTCCAGCTCGTCGGTGCGGTAGACCCGCCCCGGGCAGACGACGTACACGGGCGGCTCGCGGTCGACGAGCGTACGGGCCTGCACCGGCGAGGTGTGGGTGCGCAGCACGACGCCGCTCTCATCGCCCTCGGTGCCGTTGCCCTGGACGAAGAAGGTGTCCTGCATCTGGCGCGCCGGGTGGTCGGGCACGAAGTTCAGGGCGTCGAAGTTGAACCACTCCGCCTCGACCTCGGGGCCCTCGGCGATCTCGTAGCCCATCGCGACGAAGACGTCGGCGACCCGCTCCATGAACGTGGTGAGCGGGTGCCGGGCGCCGGCCGGGGTGCGGTCGTAGGGCAGCGTGACATCCACCGCCTCCTCGACGAGCACCCGCGCGTCGCGCTCCGCCTCCAGCTCCTCCTGACGGGCCTTGAGCGCCTGGTTCACCCGGCCGCGGGCCTGGCCGACGCGCTTGCCGGCCTCCGCCTTGGCCTGGGGGGGCAGGGCGCCGATCTCGCGGTTGGCGAGGGCGAGCGGCGAGGTGCCACCGGTGTGCGCGATCTTCGCCTGGGCGAGCGCGTCGAGGTCGCCCGCGGCGGCGATGGCGGCCAGCGCCTCGTCCAGCCGGGCGGCGATCTCTTCCGGTTTCAGGGCTTCGACCTCGACAGGGTCGTACGACTTATTGGGTGCGGACATCTCTTCCCGTGCTTCCGGTGGACTGGCTTGGCTCGCTTCGCCTCGGCTCCTCGATCACAAAGGTCGGATGCCGAGCCCGCGCTGTGCCCGCGATGCCTGTGCGCCAAAGGTGCCAAAGGTCAAGTCTAAGGGGGACGGGCAGCGCGACCGGCCCGAGCCCCTGCGAGGCGCCCGCCGCGGAACGCTCTGTCCCGCCCGTCGCCCGCCACCACCCTTGCACGACGCTTCGCGGCAGCTCTAATTCATAAAGGCCGGCGTCGCGACGGGCAGGCTGAATCGGAACTGCGCGCCGCCGGCCGGGGCCCGGCCGACCGTGATCGTGCCGCCGTGCGCCTCGACGATGCCCTTGACGATGTACAGGCCCAGGCCCGTGCCGCCGCGCTTGCTGCCCCGCCAGAAGCGGGTGAAGACGCGGCTCATCGACTCCTCCGGGATACCGGGGCCCTCATCGCTCACGGTGACGCTCGTCCCCTCCGTGCTGGTCGCGTCCGTCGCTGGTCCGACCTCGATGGTGACGGTTCCCTCGCCGTGGCGCACCGCATTTTCCAGCAGATTGCCGAGCACCTGGTCGACCTTGTCCGGGTCCGCCCACAGGTCCGGCAGCGGCCCCCTCATCCGGATCAGGAAGCGGTCCGGCCGCTGGCCCGCGGTGGTCTGCGCCTGGACGTGCCGGCGGACCGCGGCGATCATGTCGACGCGCTGCCGCCGGACCTCCAGCCGCCCGGAGTCGATCCGGGAGATGTCCAGCAGTTCGGCGATCAGACGGGTGACGCGGTTGGCGTCGGCGTCCACCGTCTCCAGCATCAGCCGCTTCTGGTCGTCGGTGAAACGTTCCCACTTTTGGAGGAGGGTGGCGGTGAAGCCCTTGACGGAGGTCAGCGGCGAGCGCAGTTCATGGGCGACGGTGGCGATCAGCTCGGCGTGGCTCAACTCCGTGCGCCGCCGGGCCTCGGTGCCGCGCAGCGCGATCACCAACCGCTGCACGGGCCCGGTGGGCCGGCTGCGGACGTAGCGGGCGGAGACCAGCACCTCACGGCCGCCGAGCAGCAGATTGCGCTCGGGCTGGCCCCGTCGGATGGCGAGCCCGCCATAGGGGTCGGTGATCCGCCACCAGCGACGGCCCTCGACGTCCTGCAGCGGCAGGGCCTGTTCGAGGGGGCGGCCGAGCGCGTCCTCGGAGGCGATTCCGGTGATCCTGGCGGCCGCGGCGTTGAAGCAGACGACCCGGCCGGTCTCGTCGGAGACGACCAGGCCGTCGGGCAGATCGTCGGGGTCGAGTCCCGCCCCGTACGCTTCCGGCCCGGTGGCGGGCGACGGTAGGCGCCCGGCTCCGTCGGCCGGACCGCTGTCAGTGGCGACTGTGATGCCGGAAGTCCTCACACCCATCCCCGTTACCCCCTCCCGGGCCCCCGGCACGCAAGACTACTAGCTCGCCTCGGATGTGCCGGGACGATCCGCGCTACGCCCCTCAGGCGGGTGACACCGCGCGGCAGCCGCCGGGGCTGCGCTGGGCGCGGGCGGAGGCGTAGAGGCAGACCGCGGCGGCGGTGGCGAGGTTGAGGCTCTCCGCCTTGCCGTGGATGGGAACCCGTACGACGGCGTCCGCGAGCGCCCGGGTCTCCTCGGGCAGGCCCCAGGCCTCGTTGCCGAAGACCCAGGCGGTGGGCCCGCCCATGGAGCCGGCGTCCAGCTCGGCGTCCAGGTCGCGGTCGCCCGCGCCGTCGGCGGCCAGGATCCGTACACCGGCGGTCCGCAGCCCCTCCACCACCCGCTGGACCGGTACGCCGACCGCCACCGGCAGGTGGAAGAGCGAACCGACCGAGGCGCGTACCGACTTGGGGTTGTACAGGTCCACCGAGGCGTCGGTCAGCACGACCGCGTCCGCGCCGGCGGCGTCCGCGCACCGCAGCACCGTACCGGCGTTGCCGGGGTCGCGGACGTTGGCGAGGACCGCGATCAGCTGCGGGCGGGCGGCGAGGATCTCCTCGAACGGCGAGTCCAGGAACCGGCAGACGCCGAGCAGGCCCTGCGGGGTGACGGTCTGGGAGATGTCCGCGACGGTCCGGTCGTCGGCGAGGTGCACCCGTACGCCGGCCGTGTGGGCCGCCTCGACGATCTCGGCGTGCCGCTCGGCGGCCTCGGCGGTGGCGAACAGCTCGATGAGGGTGGGCGCGCCGTCGACGCGGTGCGCGATGGCCTCCCGTACAGCCTGCGGGCCCTCGGCGATGAACCGGCGCTCCTTGCCGCGGAAGGCGCGGCGGGCCAGCCGCCGGGCGGCGGTGACGCGCGGGGAACGCGGGGAGATCAGCTCGGGGGTGCCCATGGGCGGCGGCTCACTTCTGTTGTTCGGTGCGTGCGGGGCCGGGCCGGTCCGTCGGCGCCCGGTCCGGAAAATGCGACGGACCCGCAGGCCGGGGCCTGCGGGTCCGCGTCACCACGTCGTCAGGCTGGGGTTCAGGCAGCCTTCGGGGCGTTGACGTCGCTCGGAAGCGCCTTCTGAGCGGCCTCGACGAGCGCGGCGAACGCGTTCATGTCGTTGACCGCGAGGTCCGCGAGGATCTTGCGGTCGACCTCGATGTTGGCGGCCTTCAGACCCTGGATGAAGCGGTTGTAGGTCATGCCGTTCTGGCGGGCAGCGGCGTTGATGCGCTGGATCCACAGCTGACGGAAGTCGCCCTTGCGCTTCTTGCGGTCGTTGTAGTTGTAGACGAGGGAGTGGGTGACCTGCTCCTTCGCCTTGCGGTACAGGCGGGAGCGCTGGCCGCGGTAGCCGCTGGCCTGCTCGAGGATCGCCCGACGCTTCTTGTGGGCGTTGACTGCCCGCTTGACGCGTGCCACTTGTTAACTCCTTGTAGCGGGGTCGTGGTTGTCGTCACACGACCCAAGTCGATTGTGTCCCGGTCGAAGTCGCGCGCCCCGGTCGTCGCATGGGGCGCGGCGGCTCACTTGCCGAGAAGCTTCTTGATCTTCGCGGCGTCGCCCGGGGCCATCTCGGCGTTGCCGGTGAGGCGACGCGTCACGCGGGACGACTTGTGCTCGAGCAGGTGGCGCTTGCCGGCGCGCTCGCGGAGCACCTTGCCGGAGCCGGTGACCTTGAAGCGCTTGCTGGCACCGCTGTGCGTCTTGTTCTTCGGCATGCGCCGTTCTCTCCTCGTCAGTGGCGCTCCCACCGGCACGGACCGGCTAGCGGGAGCGTCAGATGTATCGGTTGGTATCCGGGGCGGGTGCCCCGGCATGAATCCGGGGCTCGCCCAGAGATCACGCCTCGGCGGGCTCCTCGGCGGGCTCCTCCGCGGGAACTCCGCCCTGGCGCTCCGCCTTGCGGGCGGCCTGCGCCTCACGGGCCTCGGCCATCGCCTCGGTCTTCTTCTTGTGCGGACCGAGGACCATGATCATGTTTCGGCCGTCCTGCTTCGGGTTCGACTCGATGAAGCCGAGCTCCTCCACATCGGACGCGAGCCGCTGCAGCAGCCGGAAGCCCAGCTCGGGGCGGGACTGCTCGCGACCACGGAACATGATCGTGATCTTGACCTTGTCACCCTGCTTGAGGAACCGGACGACGTGACCCTTCTTGGTGTCATAGTCGTGCGGGTCGATCTTCGGCCGGAGCTTCATCTCCTTGATGACCGTGTGCGCCTGGTTCTTGCGCGCCTCACGGGCCTTCATGGCCGACTCGTACTTGAACTTTCCGTAGTCCATGAGCTTGCAGACCGGCGGACGGGCGTTCGCCGCCACCTCGACCAGGTCGAGGTCGTACTCCTGCGCAAGCTCCAGGGCCTTGGCAAGCGGCACAATGCCGACCTGCTCGCCACTGGGACCGACGAGTCGCACCTCGGGGACGCGAATCCGGTCGTTGATGCGGGGCTCGGCGCTGATGGATCCTCCTCGGTAGCACCACGCGACGGCCTGGCGGACTGCCGCGTAACGTCTGTTCGGTGTGACCAACCGCGCCGGTACATGCAAAACGCCCCGGACGGGACACAGGCGGGGCTCCACATAGATCTGGAGCACCGCCGCGAAGTCTCCGCGGGGCGCAGCCGGACCGTTGACCCGCCAACCTGAGGTCGGCCGGGTGGGAGAACGGAGCCTCCACTTGTGGGCCGGTCACATGCGTGTCCGGCCGGTCGGAACACCAGAATACACGAGTCAAGGGGTGGCCCCCACTCCTGTGCGGGCGCCGGTGGTGGCGCGGGAGCGCTCCGCGCCCTTGATGACACTCCCGGACGCGGGGCCCTCGGGCACTGCCCATAGGCTGGAGCCGACCCCTCAGCAGGAAGAAGCCCGAAGACATGAGCGACCAGACCCCGCAGCAGCCCGACGCCGCGAGCGCCGCGCAACCCGACTTCGACGCCATGACCCGTGACATCGCGGAGGTGCCGGCGGTCGAGGTGATCACCACGGTCGCGGTGCATCTGATGAGTTCGGCGGCGGTCAACCTGGGGCTCGCCGAGGACGGCGGGGCGCACAAGGACCTCGACGAGGCGCGCAAGCTCATCCAGGCGCTCGCCGGGCTGGTCACCGCCAGCGCCACCGAGATCGGCTCGTACCACGCGGCCCCCCTGCGGGACGGGCTGAAGTCGCTGCAGCTGGCGTTCCGCGAGGCGTCGGTCGTGCCGGACGAGCCGGGGCAGGGTCCCGGCGAGAAGTTCACCGGCCCCGTTTACGGCTGAGCCGCGGAATTCCGTACACAGCAAGGGCCCCGGCCGGGAGACGGCCGGGGCCCTTGCTGTGTACGGGCGCGGGTGGCGTCAGGTCTCAGGGTCGCCCGCCGGGGCCGGTCGCGGCGTCGGCGGGCATGCCCTCGTCGGCGACGATGAACGGCTCGTGGGGCGGATGGGTGACCTGATGGACCACGGCCGCCAGGGCGCCGCCGATCAGCGGCGCGACGATGAACAGCCACAGCTGGGTGATGGCCGCGCCGCCGGCGAACAGGGCCGGGCCGATGGACCGCGCCGGGTTCACCGAGGTGCCGGTCAGCGGGATGCCGACGAGGTGGACGATGGCCAGCGCCAGGCCGATCGCCAGTCCGCCGAAGCCGAGCACGGCCACCTTGTGGGTGGCCGACAGCACCACGAAGACGAACAGGAAGGTCATCACGATCTCGATGACGAAGGCGCCGCCGAGGTTGATGTGCACCGCCGAGCGGTCGCCCCAGCCGTTCGTGCCGAAGGCCCCGTGGGTCTGCAGGCCCGGAATCTGCGTGGCGACCAGGAAGAGCACCGCGGAGCCGACGATGGCGCCCACGATCTGGGCGATCCAGTACTCGACGGCCGTACGCACCGTGATGCGGCGGGCCAGCAGCATGCCGAGCGTCACCGCGGGGTTGATGTGGCACCCCGAGATCGGGCCGAGGGCGTAGGCCAGTGCCAGCATCGTGAAGCCGAAGGCCAGGGCGATGCCGAAGGTGCCGATGTACTCGCCGGCCAGCACCACCGAGCCGACGCCGAAGAACACCAGAAGCAGCGTGCCGAGGAACTCGGCCACGACGACGCGGGTCAGAATCGTGGAGGTCGCCGCCTCCGTCTCGGATTTCTCCATGGGGCTCTCCTCGCGTGGATCTTGAGCTCTCCTCGCATTGTGCGGCCCTGGAGACCACCTCGCCCGTTGGGCTGCCCCGGGCCCGGGCGGGATGCCGGGCCCCGGGGCGCGGATCAGCGCCGGAAGAGGGCTTCGCCGGCCGTCGTGCCGCCGGGCGGCAGAAGGGCCAGGTCCAGGCCCCGTACGAGCCGGGCGCGCAGCACCTCGTCGGTGGCCAGCGACCGCGCCAGGCGCTGGGCGACCTCGGCGGTCGGTGCCCCGGCGGCGAGGCCGAGCGCGAGCGTGCCGTCGGTCTCGTCGGACGGCGCGAGACGGGCGACGAGCACGGCGGGCTCGGCGGCGAGCAGGGCGCGCAGAGCGTCGGTGACGGCCGGGTCGGCGAGCGGGTCGGCGGTCGTACGGCCCTCCGCCAGGGCGCGCAGCGCGGGGCCGGTGAGCTGGTAGGTGACCGGGCCCGCCAGGTCGATGACGAGGGTGTCGGCCTGTTCGTGGGAGGCGGCCAGCAGCGCCTGCCGGAGCGGGACCGCCACCGGGCGGGCGTCCGGGCGCCAGCGCCGGAGCGTCTCCATCGACGTGAAGGCGGGCAGGGCGCGGCGGCCGTCCGGGGCCTGCAGGGTGGGGACCGCCATGTCGCTGGTCTTCTCCCGGCGCAGGCCGTCCGGGCCGGTTTCGACCTCGCCGAGGAGGGCGACGACCGGGACGAGTACGCGGGCGCCGGCCAGCGCCGCGAGGAGCTGCGGCTCGGCGCTCCGGTCGTCGTCGTACGCCGCCAGGGCGGCCGCCAGCGCGGGGTCGGCCGAGCCGTCGTCGTCGGAGAAGCCGGGATCGGGGATGTTCTTCTGCACGTCGGCGAGCGTATCTGCCGGCTTGCCGCGCCGTTGCGGGCCGGGGGCCTCAGGCGCGGGTTCGCCAGATGAGGGCCGCGGCGGCGACGAGGGCCAGGCCGATGGCGCCGGCGGTCCAGGGCACCCAGTCGACGGGGCCGGCGGTGGGGTCGTCCTTGGTGGGGCCGGGGCCGAAGTAGCGAGGGGCGTAGGCGGCGGGGGACGGCTTCTGAGGGGCGGGCTTGAGGGCGGGGGCGGCCTTGAGGGCGGCGGCGGGGTCGATCAGGCCGGCGCCGTAGTCGTCGTCGCGGCCCCCCTCGGGGGAGTCCTGGGCGGTGGCGGTGAGCAGGCAGCGGATCTGGGCGGGGCTCAGGTCGGGGTGGGCGGAGCGGATCAGCGCGATCGCGCCGGAGACGAAGGCCGCGGCGGGGCTGGTGCCCCAGCCCGAGACGTAGGCGCTGCCGTTGCCGGCCATGGCGATCTCGTCGCCGGGCGCGCTGACCGTCGCGTACCAGTGGCGGGTGGAGAAGTCGGCACGTTCGCGCCGGTAGTTGACGGCGGTGGCGGCGATGACGCCCGGGTAGGCGGCGGGGTAGGAGACGCGGTTGCCCTTCTCTCCGCCGTTGCCCGCGGAGGCGACGACGGGGATGCCCTTGCCGAGGGCGTACTGGATGGCGGCGTCCTCGCGCGGTTCGGGGTGTGCGGACTCGCTGTCGTCGCCGAGCGACATGCTGATCACGTCGGCGCCGTGGTCGGCGGCCCAGCGGATGCCGTCGGCGAGCGCGCCGGCCTTCTCCGTGCGGGCCCGCCCGCGCTGCGGATCGTTGTCCTCCAGGATCACCCGGACCGGGAGGATCCTGGCTTCGGGGGCGACCCCGAGCACACCGTCCTGGCGGCCCTGGCCATGGCCCCGGCCCGCGATGACGCTGGCCATTCCGGTGCCGTGCCGGGCCCATGCCGCGTCCCCCGGGCCGGCGCCGAAGCCGATCAGGTCCTTCTCGGGCAGGACCTGGCCCTCCAGGTCGGGGTGGTTGGCGTCGACGCCGGTGTCCAGGACGGCGACGGTGACGCCCGCGCCCTTGGTCGTACGCCAGGCCTGCTGGGCGTGGACGGCCTGCAGGCCCCACTCCTGGGCGCGGATCACATCGGCCCGGGCGGGCACGGAGGGCAGCACGGCGAGCGCGGCGGAGGCCAGCGCGACGGCGGCGCCGCGCAGCGTGGTCTTCGTCATGGCGAGGACTCCGTGGTGTGCGGGGAGATGCCGGACGCGGTGCGGAAGTCGGCCGCGATGCGGTCCGCGAGGTCCTTGGCGTCGTGGCCGAGGCCCGACTCGGCCGGTGCGGTGGTGGCGCCCGGCCGGACCGCGGCCTCGGCGGACTGCGGTGCGGATACCGTCCGGCCGTCGGCGAAGCCGGAGACGGCGAAGACGACCACCGGGATGTCGGTGAGCACCCGGACGGTCCAACTGGCCCGCTGGGCGCGCCCGAAGCCCTCGGCCGGGGTGCCCTTGGCGGCGTACGGCAGCGGCATCAGGTCCGTGCGGCTGCCCAGGCTCCTGGTGCTGAAGCGGGTGTTGAGGGCGATCATGCCGGCCGCGTCGGCCTTGGCGGTCTGCGCGCCGACCGTGATGACGCTGGAGCGGGTGGCGTCGAGGTACGTGGCGCGCAGCAGG
Organism: Streptomyces sp. NPDC033270; assembly: GCF_055576575.1. NCBI lineage: Bacteria > Bacillati > Actinomycetota > Actinomycetes > Kitasatosporales > Streptomycetaceae > Streptomyces > Streptomyces sp. NPDC033270. Next base: position 15,956 of record NZ_JBVIRA010000006.1, on the reverse strand, counting down.
CGGACGCAGCCCGCCCCGGCGAGCGCCTGGGCGAGCGGGCGGTCGTAGGCGCCGGTGCAGCCGCTGTCGGGGGCGACGGCGATCCGGGTCCAGGTCCGGTCGGCGCCGCCGGGGCCGACGCCCAGGCCCTCGACGGTGCGCGGGAAGAGGGTGTCGACGGGGGTGTTGCGCCAGACGTCGCGGCCCGCGGCGAAGGCGGCCTCGGGGGTGGGCGGGGCGTCGGCGGAGTCGTCGGTGAGCCAACTGCCGGCCGCCGCACCGCCGATGAGGCCGATGCCGAGGACGAGGCAGGCCGCGGCGGCGGCCAGCCGGGCGCCGGGGCGGCGGCCGGCCGAGGGCCGCGGCCGGGGCCGGGCGGGCATGCCGGGCACGGCCCCGGCCGTCTGGTGCGGCAGGGGCCTCGAGGGCCAGGGCGGCTGCGGCGGACGCTCGGCCGCGGGCGTCGGCGGCTCGCTGCCGGGCGCCGCGGACGGGGTGGCGGAGGCGGGCTTGCGGGCCCGCGGCGGGGCGCCGGCGCCGGGCTCGCCGTTGCCGTTCCACAGCTCCTGGCTGTTGGCCAGGTGGAAGGCGGCGGTGTCCCGGAAGGTGTCCGGCCGCCGGGGCGGCGGCGGTGCGGCGGGTGCCGGGGAGCCGGGCGCGGGGTGCGGGCGCGGGGGCTGCGCGGTGGGCGGCGCCGGTGGTGGCGCGGTGGGGCGCGGCGGGACGGCGGGGGGCGTGGGCCGCTGGGGCGGTGTGGGGTCGGCGGGGGGCTGCGCGGCCTGCGCCCTGGTGGGCGGGGCGGGCGGCGGGCTCGGGACCCGGCGCAGCACGGTCGTACGGGGGTCGGTGTGCGGCGGGGGCGCCGCGGTCGCCGGGGGCTGCTGGGGCAGCCGCTGGGGTATGGGCGGGATGTGCCGCGCATCGGCGAAATCGGCGTCGGTGCTCACCCGCGCTCCCCCTTGCGCCGTGTCCCCGGACCCGATCCGCAATCGGGGCAGGGTGGCTGGTATCCGGACAACACGCCGCTGACCTGCTGGTTGCGGTGTCGGGCCACTCTAAGGGCTGGCGCCGTCGGCGCTCCAACCCCTCCCCCACGCTCTGCATGAGCAGGGGGCACCCCAAGTCGCCGCCATGTCCGCTCTGTCGCGATCTCTCCCCTACCCAGTGGTAGACCCGTCTGGCAGGCTGCGGGCCATGTCCCAGCACACCGCCGACACCTATGGCGACAAAGCCCGTTACGACCGGGCCACCGCACACCTCGACGCACCGCTGGCCGTCGTCGATCTGCAGGCCTTCGACGCCAACGCCGCGGATCTGGTGCGCCGCTCGAAGGGGAAGCCGATCCGCGTGGCGAGCAAGTCGGTGCGCTGCCGGGCCCTGCTGGAACGGGTGCTGGCGCGGGAGGGGTTCGCCGGGATCATGAGCTTCACGCTGGCCGAATCGCTGTGGCTGGCGCGCTCGGGCTTCACGGACGTACTGCTGGCGTACCCGTCGGTGGACCGGGCCGGCTTCGCCGAACTGACCGCCGATGCCGCGCTCACCGGCGCGGTGACGGTGATGGTCGACGATCCGGCGCAGCTCGATCTGATCGACGCGGCACGTGCGGACGGCGCCCGCGGCGGCGAGGAGGTGCGGGTGTGCCTGGAGCTGGACACCTCCTTCCGGCTGCTGGGCGGCGGGGTGCGGGTCGGCGCGCGGCGCTCGCCGCTGCGGGCACCGGCCCAACTGGCCGCGCTGGCCCGGACGGTGGCGCGGCGTCCCGGGTTCCGGCTGGTGGGGCTGATGGCGTACGAGGGGCATGTGGCGGGTGTGGGCGACGAGGTCGCCGGCAAGCCGGTGTTCTCGCGGACGGTCCGGGTGATGCAGGCGGCGGCGCGCAAGGAGCTGGCGCGGCGCCGCTGGGAGGCCGTACGGGCGGTGCGGGCGGTGGCCCCGCGGCTGGAGTTCGTCAACGGCGGTGGGACCGGCAGTGTGCAGCACACGGCGGCGGAGGCGGCCGTCACCGAGATCGCGGCCGGATCGGGGCTGTATGTGCCGCGGCTGTTCGACAACTTCCGTTCGTTCAGCGGGCGTCCGGCGGCGCTGTTCGCCCAGCCGGTGGTGCGCCGGCCCGGTCCCGGCGTGGTGACGGTGCTGGGCGGGGGCTATCCGGCGTCGGGGGTGGCGGGCACGGACCGGCTGCCGGTGCCGCATCTGCCCGCCGGGCTGCGCTACGACCCGCAGGAGGGGCCCGGCGAGGTGCAGACGCCGCTGCTGGGGGCGGCCGCGGACCGGCTGGCGATCGGCGACAAGGTGTGGTTCCGGCATGCCAAGGCCGGTGAGCTGTGCGAGCGGTTCAGCCGGCTGCAACTGGTCGACGGGGACAAGGTGGTGGACACGGTGCCGACGTACCGCGGGGAGGGCCACGCCTTTCTGTGACCGGCGCGGCCCTCCCCGGTACGGAGCGGTGCGGTCAGTACACGGTGTCCTGCTGGTCGGGGATCACCGAGCCGTCGGCGCGGTGGACCGGACCGAGCGTGCCGTCCGGCCGGGTGTAGCCGGCGGTGGCGCACGGGTACGGGTCGGCCTGGCGCTTCTTGGGCTCGATGAACATCGGGTTGACCAGCCAGCGGTGGTCGCTGTTGTCGTAGGCCCGGCACATCAGCTCGGGTTTGTTGCGGTTGATGGCCAGGTGTCCCGCGGTGGCGTCGCCGACGAAGGTCACATCGGTCTCGGCGTCGCCCGCGGCGAAGGCGGGGCGGTGCGCCCGGTCCTGCTGCCGCCAGGCCTTGGCTCCCTTGACGTGGAAGATCTCCTGGTTGATCCAGCAGCGCTTGCCGTCCATGTACGTCAGGACCTCGCCGTTGGTGTCCTTGACGTCGCCGCAGCCCTGGACGCCGGTGGTGAGCCTGCCGTCGCGGACGAGGTTGCGGATGCCGATGACGTGGTCGCGGTCGATGCCCACGCCGGGCGCCCAGGCGCGTACCAGCGGCTCCGCCGAGGCGGAGACGATGTAGACGTCGAAGCCGGCCTTCTTGAGGGTGCCGATGAGGTCGCGCTGCTGCGTGTAGTAGCGGACGTAGCCCTCCATCGTGTGCGTGCCGACCTTCTGCTCCGTGCCGATCGGCGCGGCGAGGTTCTCGGCGCGCGCGGCACGGGCGAAGCCGGTCAGCCGCTCGGGGCTGTGGCCGGCGAAGAGCTGGGTGATCCAGACGTACTCGGGGACGGTGCGCCGGTGGTTCCACTCCCCCTCGAAGGCCTTCTTGCCGGTGGAGGTCTCGGCGTCCTGGTAGACGTCGAGGATCTCGTCGGTGCAGCCGGTGTCGGTCGACGTCGGCAGCGGGCGGCCGGCGGGCACGGAGGTGCCGCAGGCCTTGGTGAGCGCGCGGGCGGCGTCGTCGGTCAGCCACTTGTTGGTGGCCTTCCAGCTCGCCGGGCGCAGCACCTTGTCGTGCCGGAGCATCCAGGCCAGCGTGGCGTCGGAGATGTCGTTCTTGACGACGGTGTTGTCCCAGTCGAAGGTCGCGACCGGTCGCGCGCCCCCGCTTCCGGAGCAGCTGCCGCGCTCGTCGATCATCTTCTGCAGCTTGGCGTGGTTGTCGCCGTACCAGCCCTTGGACACATGGAGGGTGGGGCAGTGGCGCGGGGCCGGCCCGGCGGTGGCTGTCTGGGCGACCGCGACGCCGCCTCCGGCGACGGCGAGGGCAGCACCGGCTGCCAGCCAGCGACGCTTGTTGAGCATGGAACGCACTCCTGTCGAACGAAGAACCGAAGGCGGACGCTAGCGCATGGCGGCCGGGCGTCGAGCGACGTCCGGCCACCATGGCGCTTACCCGGAAGTGAACAACAGGCGGCTTACAGCGGGGTGACGTACGCGCCCGCGATGCCCCCGTCGACCAGGAATTCGGCGGCGTTGACGAACGAGGAGTCGTCACTGGCGAGGAAGGCGACCGCGGCGGCGATCTCCTCGGGCTCGGCGAACCGCCCGACGGGGACGTGCACCAGGCGGCGCGCGGCGCGCTCGGGGTCCTTGGCGAACAGCTCCTTGAGCAGCGGGGTGTTGACCGGCCCCGGGCACAGGGCGTTGACCCGGATGCCCTCGCGGGCGAACTGCACGCCCAGTTCACGGGACATCGCCAGCACGCCGCCCTTGGAGGCGGTGTAGCTGATCTGGGAGGTGGCGGCGCCCATGACGGCGACGAAGGAGGCGGTGTTGATGATGGAGCCGCCGCGCCCGGTCCGCTCGAACTGGCTCTGCATGTAGGGCAGCGCGTGCTTGCAGCACAGGTAGACCGAGGTCAGGTTGACCTCCTGGACGCGCTTCCAGGCGTCGAGGCCGGTGGTGAGGATCGAGTCGTCGTCGGGCGGCGAGATGCCGGCGTTGTTGAAGGTGATGTCGACCGAGCCGTAGGTGTCGAAGGCGGTCTTGTAGAGCGCCTCGACCTGCTCGGAGTCGGTCACGTCGACCTGGACGAAGGTGCCGCCGACCTCTTCGGCGGCGGCCTTGCCGGCCGTCTCGTCGATGTCGGCGCAGACGACGTTGGCGCCTTCGGAGGCGAGCCGGCGGGCGGTGGCCAGGCCGATGCCGCTGCCGGCCCCGGTGATCACGGCGGTACGGCCGACGAGGCGGCGGCACACTGCGGTCTGGTCGGTCACTTAGCGCTCCTCTGTGCTGATGAAGATGTTCTTGGTCTCGGTGAAGGCGGCGAGCGCGTCCGGGCCCAGCTCACGGCCGAGGCCGGACTGCTTGAACCCGCCGAAGGGGGTCCAGTAGCGCACGCTGCTGTGGGAGTTGACGGAGAGGTTGCCGGCCGCGACGGCGCGCGAGACGCGCAGCGCACGGCCGACGTCGCGGGTCCACAGCGAACCGGACAGGCCGTAGTCGGTGGCGTTGGCGAGCCGCACCGCCTCGGCCTCGTCGTCGAAGGGCAGGACCACGGCGACCGGCCCGAAGATCTCCTCGACGGCGCTGCGGTCCTCGGGGCGGCCCTCCAGGACGGTGGCCGGGTACCAGAAGCCCTTGCCGGCGGGCGCCTCGCCGCGGATCGCGGCCGGGGCGTCCTCGGGGACGTAGGACCGGACCCGCTCGCGCTGGGCGGCGGAGATCAGCGGGCCCATCTGGGTGGCGGGGTCGGCCGGGTCGCCGACCACGAAGGCCTTGACGGCGGGCTCCAGCAGCTCCATGAAGCGGTCGTAGACGCCGCGCTGGACCAGGATGCGGCTGCGGGCGCAGCAGTCCTGGCCGGTGTTGTCGAGGAAGGAGCCGGGGGCGGCGGCCGCGGCGGCCTCGATGTCGGCGTCGGCGAAGACGATGTTGGGGCTCTTGCCGCCGAGTTCGAGGGTGAGCCGCTTGGTCTGCGCCGCGCAGCGGGCGGCGATCTGCCGGCCGGTGGCGGTGGAGCCGGTGAAGACGACCTTGGCGACGCCGGGGTGGTCGACCAGCGCGGTGCCGGTGACGGGCCCCTCGCCGGGCAGGACCTGGAAGAGGCCCTCGGGCAGCCCGGCCTCCAGGGCCAGCTCGGCGAGCCGGAGCGCGGTCAGCGGGGTGGTCTCGGCGGGCTTGAGCAGGACGGCGTTGCCGGCCGCGAGGGCCGGGGCGGCGCCCCAGGCCGCGATCGGCATCGGGAAGTTCCAGGGCGCGATGACCGCGACCACGCCGAGCGGCTCCTGGACGGTGATGTTCACCCCGCCGGCGACCGGGATCTGGGTGCCGGTCAGGCGCTCCACTCCCCCGGCGGCGTAGTGCAGCAGATCGCGGACGTTGCCCGCCTCCCACCGGGCGTTGCCCAGCGGGTGGCCGGCCTCGCGGAGTTCGAGTGCGGCGAGCGGGTCGATATGGGCGTCGACGACGTCGGCGAAGCGGCGCAGCAGGCGGGCCCGGTCGCCGGGTGCGACGGCGGCCCAGGCCTCCTGGGCCGCGGCCGCCCGGCGGACGGCGGCGTCGACCTCTTCGGGGGAGGTGGTGGGGACGGTGGCCACCACCTCCTCGGTGGCCGGGTTGAGGATCTTCAGCTCGTGCGGACCATTGGACACAGCGTGGTTCCTTACATGCGCTCGAAGGAGCGGAAGCGCTCCCAGTCCGTGACGGCGGCGTCGTAGGCGTCCTGTTCGACGCGGGCCATGTGGCGGTAGTGGTCGACGACCTCGTCGCCGAAGGCCTCCCGGGCGATCGGGCTGTTCTCCCACCGCTCGGCGGCCTCGCGCAGCGTGGTGGGGACATGGGCGGCATCACCGGCGTAGGCGTTGCCGGTGGTCGCCTCGGGGAGCTCCAGCTGGTGTTCTATGCCGTACAGGCCGGCCGCGACCATGGCGGCGACCGCGAGATAGGGGTTCACATCGCCGCCGGGCAGGCGGTTCTCCAGGCGGTGCGCCCGGCCGTGGCCGACGACCCGCAGCGCGCAGGTGCGGTTGTCGGGGCCCCAGGCGACGGCGGTGGGGGCGAAGGAGCCGGGGCGGAAGCGCTTGTAGGAGTTGATGTTGGGCGCGTAGAAGAGCGTGAAGTCACGCATCGCGGCGATCTGGCCGGCGAGGAAGTGCTGCATGGTGCGGGACATGCCGTAGGGGCCGGAGTCGTCGGCGAGTACGGGCCGCCCCTGCTCGTCCTGGAGCGAGAGGTGGATATGACAGGAGTTGCCCTCGCGCTCGTCGTACTTCGCCATGAAGGTGAGCGCCATGCCTTCCTGGGCGGCGATCTCCTTGGCACCGGTCTTGTAGATGGAGTGCTGGTCGCAGGTGGTCAGCGCCTCGTCGTAGACGAACACGATCTCGTGCTGGCCGAGGTTGCACTCGCCCTTGGCGGACTCCACGGTCATCCCGGCCGCGCCCATCTCGTTGCGGATGCGGCGCAGCACGGGCTCGACGCGGCCGGTGCCGAGGACGGAGTAGTCGGCGTTGTACTGGTTGGCCGGGGTCATCTGGCGGTAGCCGCGGGACCAGGCGTCCTCGTAGGTGTCCTTGAAGAGCATGAACTCCAGCTCGGTGCCGGCGAAGGCGCGCCAGCCGCGCTCGGCCAGGCGGTCGAGCTGGCGGCGCAGGATCTGCCGGGGCGAGGCGACGACCGGCGAGCCGTCGTGCCAGGCCAGGTCGGCGGTGATCAGGGCGGTGCCGGGGTTCCAGGGGGTGCGGCGCAGGGTGGCGGTGTCGCCGTGCATGGCGAAGTCGCCGTAGCCGCGTTCCCAGGAGGACATCTGGTAGCCGTCGACGGTGTTGAGGTCGACGTCGACGGCGAGGAGGTAGTTGCAGCCCTCCGTGCCGTGCTCCAGGACGGTGTCGAGGAAGTATCGGGCCGCGAACCGCTTGCCCTGGAGCCGGCCCTGCATGTCGGTGAAGGCGAGGACGACAGTGTCGATCTCCCCGGCGTCGACGAGGACTCTGAGCTCCTCGACGGAGAGTGGGGGCGTGCGGTCTGCCACGGTGTTGCCTCCTGTCACTGCATCCGGAGGTCATAAGGTATGCACACGAACCTTTGCTTGGGAAGGGGTTTCGATGGACGATGCGGCTGATCGGCTGGCACCTGTGCTGCGGCCGGTGCGGGCGGGCAACGGTTTCGAGGAGGCGCTGGAGCAGATACTCCAGATCGTCCGGCTCGGCCTGGTGCCCCAGGGCGAACGGCTGCCCGCGGAGCGGGAGTTGGCGGAGCGGCTGCAGATCAGCCGGGTCACCCTGCGCGAGGTGCTCAAGGTGCTGCAGGACGAGGACCTGGTGGAGAGCCGGCGCGGGCGCTACGGCGGCACGTTCGTGCGTGCCCGCAAGGAGCACCAGGGCGAGGCCGAGCTGCGGCGCCGGATCGAGAAGATCGACGTCGAGGACACCCTGCGGTTCCGCGAGGTGCTGGAGGTGGGCGCGGCGGGTCTGTGCGCGACCCACGGGCTCACCGGTGAGCAGGCCGACCGGCTGCGCCAGGCCCTGGCCGCGACCCAGGACGCGCCGCTGGCGGACTACCGCCGGCGCGACACCCTGCTGCATCTGACGCTCGCGGAGCTGTCCGGCTCGCCGTCGCTGGCGGCCCAGTACGCCGCGGTGCGGGCGAGCGTGAACGACCTGCTGGACTGCATTCCGCTGCTGGTGCGCAATCTGGAGCACTCCCAGACCCAGCACGGCGCGCTGGTGGAGGCGGTGCTGGAGGGCGACGCGGACGGCGCGCGCGAGGTGATGCGGGAGCACTGCTGCGGGACCGCGGCGCTGCTGCGCGGCTTCCTGAGCGGCCCGGCGGCCTGAGCCCGGCCGCGCCGGACCCCCGCGAGCTCCCCTGTTAACCATTCTTTTACGCACGGGTCTTGCGCCGGAGCGGCACCCAGGGCAAAGGTATGCCGCTGAACCTTTGCTCGATTTTCCCCTTCGGCGAGGCAGGAGCGGCTCATGGCCGACAGCACGGAATCGCAGACCGCACCGCCCACCGCTTCAGCGGACGGCAGCACACCGGGCGGCGGCGCATCGCCCGACGAGACCTATCTGGAGCGGCGCACGCTGCGCCGCGGCAGCGCGGGACCACTGCTGCTGACCGGCCTGGGCGTCGCCTACGTCGTCTCCGGCGACTTCTCGGGCTGGAACAACGGACTGGCGCACGGCGGCTTCGGCGGTCTGGCGATCGCCGCCGTCCTGATGGGCCTGATGTACACCTGTCTGGTCTTCGCGCTGGCGGAGCTGGCCTCGATCCTGCCCACCGCGGGCGGCGGCTACGGCTTCGCCCGGCGGGCACTGGGCACCTGGGGCGGCTTCCTCACCGGCACCGCCATCCTGATCGAATACGTCCTGGCGCCCGCCGCGATCTCCATCTTCATCGGTGACTACGTCGAATCGCTCGGCCTGTTCGGACTGCACTCGAGTTGGCCGGTCTACCTCGCCTGCTTCGTGCTGTTCATCGGCATCCACCTGTGGGGCGTCGGTGAGGCGCTGCGCTTCAGCCTGATCGTCACCGCGGTCGCGGTCGCCGCGATCGTCGTCTTCGCGCTCGCCGCCCTCACCGACTTCCATGTGGACGCGCTCAACGACATCCCCGTCGAGGCCGGTGCCTTCGGCGCCAACTCCTGGCTCCCGTTCGGCATTCTCGGGATCTGGGCGGCCTTCCCGTTCGGCATGTGGTTCTTCCTCGGCATCGAGGGCGTACCGCTGGCGGCGGAGGAGACCAAGGACCCGGCCCGGTCGCTGCCCAGGGCGATGGCCGCCGCGATGGGCATCCTGCTGCTGCTCGCGCTGATCACCTTCGTCGCCGCGACCGGCGCGCGCGGCTCGGCCGCGATCCAGTCGGTGGGCGATCCGCTGGTCCAGGCGCTGCAGCCGGACGGCAAGCCCACGACCGTGGGCCGGATCGTCAACTACGCCGGCCTGGCGGGCCTGGTGGCGTCCTTCTTCTCCCTGATCTTCGCCGGGTCCCGGCAGCTGTTCGCGCTCTCCCGGGCCGGCTACCTGCCCCGCTTCCTCTCCCTCACCAGCCGCCGCAAGGCCCCGTACCTGGGCCTGCTGGTGCCCGGCGCGCTGGGGTTCGCGCTGGCCGCGGCCACCGGCGACGGCGCCCGGATGCTGAACGTCGCGGTCTTCGGCGCCACCATCTCCTACGCCCTGATGGCGCTCTCGCACATCGTGCTGCGCCGCCGCGAGCCCGGTCTGCCCCGCCCCTACCGGACCCCGGGCGGCATGCTGACCTCCTCCGTCGCCTTCGTCCTGGCCTGCTCGGCGCTGGTGGCGACGTTCCTGGTCGACAAGGACGCCGCCTTCATCGCGCTCGGCGTCTACGTCGTGGCGCTGGCGTACTTCGCGTTCTACTCCCGGCACCGGCTGGTCGCCGCGGCGCCCGAGGAGGAGTTCGCGGCGCTGGCGGCGGCCGAGGCCGAGCTCGCACGCGACTGAGACACCCGGTGCCGGCCGGGCATCCGGTCCGGCGCCGGCGATCCGATCCCCACCCGCACGCACGGAGGACCCCACCCCATGTCCCAGCCCCTCATCGGCATCAGCACCTACCAGGAAGAGGCCCGCTGGGGCGTGTGGACCCAGCCGGCCGCGCTGGTGCCGGCCGGCTATCCGAAGCTGGTGCAGCGCTCGGGCGGGCTGGCCGCCCTGCTGCCGCCGGGCGATCCGGCGACCGCCGCCGCCGCGGTGGCACGGCTGGACGGGCTGGTGATCGCCGGCGGCGCGGACGTGGCGCCGGCGCGGTACGGAGCGGAGCCGCACCCGAGGACCGGTCCGCCCGCCCTGGACCGGGACGCCTGGGAACTCGCCCTGATCGAGGCCGCGTTGGCGGGCGGCGTACCGCTGCTGGGCATCTGCCGCGGGCTGCAGCTGCTGAACGTGGCGCTGGGCGGCACCCTCGTCCAGCACCTCGATGGGCACGCCGGGCCGCCCGGGGTCTTCGGGCGGCACGACATCAAGCCGGTCCCCGGGACGCTGCTGGGCCGCACGCTGCCCGAGCCGGTGGCGGTACCGACCTACCACCACCAGGCGGTGGACCGGCTCGGGCGCGGGCTGCTGGCCTCGGCGTACGCGGAGGACGGCACGATCGAGGCGCTGGAGCTGCCGGACGCGCGCGGCTTCGCGCTGGCGGTGCAGTGGCACCCGGAGGCCGGGGACGACACCCGCGTGATGGAGGCCCTGGTGGCGGCGGCACGCGGGGCGTCCCCTGAGGCGTGAGCGCCTCAGACCTCCCGGGACCCGCAGGCGCCGGGGATCCAGCCGGTGTTGCCCCGGAAGGTGATCTTCATCCAGTCGGTGCCCGAACGTCCGCAGAGGCGGTACGACTGCCCCGTGGCCTTGCCGCGGATGCAGGTCTTCGCGCCCTTGGTGAACAGCCCGACCGCGGTGCTGTTCAGCTTGCGCTCCTTGCGGATCTTCACGTTCTCCTGCGCCTCGGCGTTGACGCAGGCGGCCGTCGCGGTGGTGGCCGCGGCGGCCGGGTGCGCGGTGCCCGGCGTGGCGGCCGTGGCGACCCCGCCGGCCAGCGCGGTGCCGAGCAGAGCCGTGGAGGCGATGATCCCGGCCGTCGTCCTCATCCTCATGTGTGGTCCCCCTAGTGGTAGTTGGCGCATGGTCAGACCCTGTCGCGCGCACGCGATCAAGGATTCGAACACACTAACGCAGGGGCGGGCCCGAGGCGGCTGGTTCCGCCCGCCTCAGGAGGTCGCGCGGGTCAGCCCCAGCAGGTGACGGGCCGGCCCCACCGGTCGCTGCCCGGCCGGCCACACGGCACGCAGGTCACGGCCGAGCCGCAGCCCCCGCACCGGGACCTCCACCAGTCGCCGGGCGCTCAGCTCCTCACCGACCGCCAGCTCGCTGAGCACCGACGGCGCCGCCTCGCTCACCACGGCCGCCTTCACGGCGGTGGTCGAGGCGAGCTCCAGCAGCGGTTCGGCCAGCCCGCCGTGCTCGGCGAGCGCCGCGTCCAGCACCTGCCGGGTGCCGGAGCCGCGCTCCCGCAGGATCAGCGGGGTCGCGGCCAGCTCGGCGGCGGTCAGCTCCGTACGGCGCCGCGCCCAGCGGTGCGACGGCGCGGCGACGACGACCAGCCGGTCGTGCCCGATGACCGCGCCGTCCAGCCCCGCCGGCACGTCCAGCCCCTCCACGAAGCCCAGATCCGCCTCGCCCCGCGCCAGCCGCTCGGCCACCGCGCTGGAGTTCCCCGCCAGCAGCGAGACGGCCGTCCCGGGCAGCTCCGTACGCAGCGAGATCAGCCACCCCGGAAGCAGGTACTCGGCGATGGTCATGCTCGCCGCGACCCGCAGCCGGGAGTCGCGCCGCCCGCGCAGCGCCTGGGCGCCCGCGTCCAGCGCCTCGGCGGCCTCGACCACCCGTCGCGCCCAGTCCGTCACCAGCACCCCGGCGTCCGTCAGCCGGGAGCCCCGCGGCGACCGCTCGACCAGCGCCACCCCCAGCTGGCGCTCCATGGCGCGCAGGCGGCTGCTGGCGGCCGGCTGGCTGATCCCGCGCGCGCGGGCGGCCCGCCCCAGACTGCCGAGCCGGGCGATGGCGAGCAGCAGTTCCAGCGCACCGAGGTCCGGGACCCGGTGCGACAACGAGGCGGGCTGGACCTCACCCATCAATCCCCCAACACATAACCCCAGCTTATGCCCTCATAGAGACAATGTCCCTGGTGGGGGCTGTTTGGAGCAGTCAAGCTCTTCTCATGGCAACACTCGCGCAAGCACCTTCCCGTACCACCTCCGCCGCCCCCCGCACCCCCGGGTCGGTCCGCCACCTCGGCCCGAACTGGTACGCCTCCGTCATGGGCACGGCCATCGTCGCCAACGCCGGCGCGGCCCTGCCGTTCACGGCGCCCGGCCTGCGCGGTGCCTACGAGGCCGTCTGGGCACTGTCGGCGGCGGTGCTGCTGACCCTGCTGGCCGCCCGGGCCGTGCACTGGCGCCGGCACCCGGACCAGGCCAGGCGCCACCTCCTCGACCCGGCCGTCGCCCCGTTCTACGGCTGCCTGGCCATGGCGCTGCTGGCGGTCGGCGGCGGCACGCTCGCGGTCGGCCGGGACGTCGTCGGCGAGCCGGCCGCGGTGGCCGCCGACGCCGTCCTGTGGACCGTGGGCACGCTGGTCGGCCTCACGGGCGCCGCGGTGATCCCGTACCTGATGGTGACCCGGCACCGCATCGAGCCGGCCGGCGCCACCCCGGTGTGGATCCTGCCGCTGGTCGCCCCCATGGTCTCGGCGGCGCTGGGGCCCGCGCTGGTCCCCCACCTGCCGCCCGGCCAGTGGCGAGTGGCGATGCTGCTCGGCTGCTACGCGCTCTTCGGCATGTCCCTGCTGGCCACGCTGCTCGTGCTGCCGCTGGTGGTGTCCCGGCTGCTCCACCACGGCGCCCTGCCGCTCGCCCTCACCCCGACCCTGTTCCTCGTCCTCGGCCCGCTCGGCCAGTCCACCACCGCCGTGAACAACCTCGCCGACGTCGCCCCGGGAGTCGTGGACGCCTCCTCCGCGCACGCCATGAGCGCCTTCGCGGTCCTCTACGGCGTGCCCGTGATGGGCTTCGCGCTGCTCTGGCTGGCGATCGCGACGGCGATGGTGGTCCGCGCCTTCCGCAACGGCATGGGCTTCGCCATGACCTGGTGGGGCTTCACCTTCCCCCTGGGGACCTGCGTCACGGGCGCGGCGGGCCTGGCCCGGCACACCGGGCTGGGCGTGTTCGACTGGCTGGCCGGGGCGCTGTTCGCCGCCTTGGTGACGGCGGTGGCGGTGACCGCCACCCGCACCGCCTCGGGCCTGGCACACGGCCGGCTGCTGGCGCCGCCGCCGGCGGCCGGGCGCTGAGCGGCTCCGCGCCCGGCCGCCGGGCGGCGCGTCGGTTCAGCCGAGGAAGAGCGGCAGCCTCGCGGCCAGTTGGCCGAGTGCGGCCCGCTCCTCGCCGGTCGGCGCCCGGCGGCCGGTGCCGACCACAAGTGCGTCCTGGTCGCTGAACGACGCGGGGAACGCGGCGCCGGCGATCTCTTCCAGCAGCGCGCGGGACCGGGCCAGGGCCTGGGCGGGCGGCCGGGCCGCATCCGGGAGGTGCGCGATCAGGTCGAGGTGGTGCAGCGTCCACTCCAGGACGTACGCGGTGAGGTAGTCGCCCACGGTGAGGACCTCGTCCTGGGTGCTCACCCGGGCGCCGGCGTCGGCGAGTTCGGCGGCGCGGCCGGCGGCGGAGCCGACGTCGTCGAGGTGGAACTTGAGCAGGTGCGGTTCCTCGTAGGCGGCGGCCAGCCGGACGATCAGCGCGTCGAGCGGGTCCTGGCCGGTCGGCGGCTGCTCCCCGACCTTCCAGTAGGTCACGGCGTCGACGGTCGGTGCCGCCTCGGTCGGGGTGACGAGGGTGATCAGGACATCCTGCGCGTCGATGACCAGGTGGCACACCAGGTCCCGTACGAGCCAGCCGGTGCAGCCGGACGGCCGCTCGAAGTCCTTGTCCGGGAGTTCGGCGACCGCGGTGCGCAGCGCCGCCCAGGAGCGCGAGAAGAGATCCACCCCGGCAAGGTAGTGCGGTACCCGAACGGCGGACAAACGGATTCGGGCGGTCGGGGGTGCCGCTCCACCGCTCCCCGAGACGCGCCCGGCAGCGCCGTCACCACGACGGAGTAACGCAGCGTAATCCACTCGTTGCCGGTTCGTTAGCGCGGTGATCCCGGCACCGGACCGGGTCCAGACAGGAAGGAAGTTCCGTCATGGGTAAGGCAATGCGTTTGATCGCGGGCGCCCTCGGGGCCGGTGCGCTGCTGATGTCGGCGTCGGGCACGGCCAGTGCCAAGGGCTGGGCCGACGAGTTCTTCAACGAGGACGTGCACTGCGCGCCGACGTTCAGCCTCCTGTTCCCCTCGGACGGCTGCCTCACGAACATCCTCATCGACAACCACAAGACGGTCGCCACGCTCAAGCAGACCGCCGGGGGCGACATCGACGGCACCCTGGTGCGCTCCGGCGGGCGAGGCCGCCGCTGACACCGCGTCGCACCCCGCGGCACGCCGCTCCGGGGTGCGGCGGGGGGGGGGGGGGGGGGGGGGGGGGGGGGGGGGGGGGGGGGGGGGGGGGGGTAGGGGGGGGGGGGGGGGGGGGGGGGGTGCGGGGGGGGGGGGGGGGGGATCCCGCTGCCACAGCGTCACCCCCGCCGGCACACCCCTCGGTGGGGCAGAGGTGTCTCCCCCCTGCCCGCCGGGCGGGCGGCACGCGCCGTGTGTTCCTGGGCGCGGTCGCTCAGCGCGCCGCGGCCAGGGCCGTCGCCAGTACGGCCGGGGCCTCGGTCAACGACGGTCCGTACCACGTCAGATGGCGGCCGCTGACCAGCGCGGCGGGCAGGCCGGGAAACGCCTCGGGGCCGTCCTCGGCGGTGAAGCGGTACGGCTCGTCGGGGAGGACCACGAGGTCGGCCGGACCGGCGTGGAGCGCGTCGAGCGCGATCCGCGGATAGCGCTCGGCGTGGCCGGCGTAGCGGTTGCGCACGCCGAGACGGGCCAGCAGGTCCCCGGCGAAGGTGTCCCGGCCGAGCACCATCCACGGCCGGCGCCAGATCGGCACCACCGCGGTCCGCGGCGCCGTACGGGCCGGCAGGTCGCGCCATACGGCCTCTGCGGCGTCGAGCCAGTCGGGGCGGGCCAGCCCGCAGCCCGCGACCAGTACGCGGTCCAGCTCGCGCAGCCCCTGGTCCAGGGTCCGTACCTCGGTGACCAGGACGTCGAGGCCCGCGGCCCGCAGCGCGGCCAGGTCCTGCGGGCGGTTCTCCTCCTCGTTGGCGAGCACGAGGTCGGGCGCCAGGGCGGCGATCCGCCGGGCGTCGGGATTCTTGGTGCCGCCGACCCGGGCGGCCGTCAGCCCGGCCGGGTGGCTGCACCAGTCGGTGACCCCGACCAGCAACTCGGGCGCGCAGGCGGCCACCGCCTCGGTGAGGGACGGCACCAGGGACACCACGCGCTGCACGGTCATCCGTCCACGGTACGGCTCAGGCGCGCCCGCCGGCCCTGCGGCGCAGCAGATACGCCGCGCTGCCGGCCAGCACGAACAGCACCAGGCCACCGGCCGCCTGTGTCACGTTCACTCCCTCCACCCGACTGTCCTGCACCGTCACGGTTTCGGTGAACCTCGCTCCGCCCGGCGCACATTCGATGGTGACCTGGTAGCGCCCCGGCCTGGCCTGTTCGGCGACCGTGGCGTCGGCGGCCATCCCGCGCTCGCCCGGCCGCAGCACCACCGAGCCGAAGAGCGCCGAGGCCACCCGCGCTGCCGAAGCCGTCGCGCAGTGCCTGCCGTCACTGATGCTCACCCGTTGTCCGGCCACCATCGGATCGGGCTCGACCTGCGCCGACGCGACGGGCGCGGCGATCCCCAGGGTGACCGCGCCGATCAGGGCGGCGGCGGCTGCGTGCGCGGGCTTCACGCACTCCAGCCAATCACCCGCCCCGCCGTCCCGCGCGCTACCCGCACCCGCCCGGGTGAGCCGCGAAAGGGGGGGGGGGGGGGGGGGGGGGGGGGGGGGGGGGGGGGGGGGGGGGGGGGGGGGGGGGGGGGGGGGGGGGGGGGGGGGGGGGGGGGGGGGGGG
>NZ_JBVIRA010000005.1:255902-342317 GCF_055576575.1 Streptomyces sp. NPDC033270 | reverse complement strand
TAATCCCCGGCCGAAGCCGGTTCATCGTTCGACTTGCATGTGTTAAGCACGCCGCCAGCGTTCGTCCTGAGCCAGGATCAAACTCTCCGTGAATGCTTTACCCGACTGCGTTTAATAAAAAACGGCGGGTGACACTCGCGTTGAGCGGAACGAGCAGACGGAATAAGTCGCTCGTTCACAGCGTCCTCGCTGTGTATTGCCTACCCGCAACACTGTGCTGGTAGGACTTTCAAAGGAACCTCATCTCCCGGATGTTTCCGGTCGACGGGGTATCAACATATCTGGCGTTGACTTTTGGCACGCTGTTGAGTTCTCAAGGAACGGACGCTTCCTTTGTTCCTGTTTCACCAGGATCTCCGGGCGCTTCCCTTCGGTCTTGCGTTTCCGACTCTATCAGATCCTTGCGGCTCCGATTTTCGCCGGTGCGTTTCGGCCTTTCGGCTTCTTCGCGTTTCCAACCTTACCAGATCCGTTTCCGTCTCTGGCCCCCTGTTGGAGCGGGGTCGGCCGTTCGGCTTTCGCTTTCCGACCTTTCCGACTCTATCAGATCCGTTTCGTTCCGTTGCCGGTCCGAATTTGTTTCCGATTCCCCGTCGGAGGGGGTTTGTTCGCGCCTTTCGGCGTGATCACTACTTTAGCGGAATTCCTCGTCGGCACATAATCGCGCCGCGGTCCGAATTTCGGCATGCCGAAATTGTTCCCGGTGAGGGGCCGTGCAGTAGTGGTGTGCCGCGAAGCGGCGGGATGGCTGCCGCAGAACCGTTCCGGCGCTGTGGCAACTCGGAGGACACTACAGAGCGGGTGCAGCAGTGTCAACTCGCGTCAGTCAAGGTCACTCAGACGTCCGCCGGCGTCCGGTTGAGCTTCCTCCACACGGCGCAGCAGACGGGTCAACACCTGGCCGAGGAGTTGGCGTTCCTCGCCGGAGAGGTCCTGGAGGAGGTCCTCTTCGAAGACCGACGCCAGGCGCATCGCCTCCAGCCACTTCTCGCGGCCCTCGTGGGTCAGCTCGACGATGACGCGGACGCGGTTGGTCTCGTCGCGCTCGCGGGTGACCAGTCCCTCGCTCGCCATGCGGTCGATGCGATGGGTCATGGCGGCCGGGGTGAGGCCGAGGCGCTTGGCGAGTTCGCCGGGGCCCATTTGGTAGGGCGCGCCGGAGACGACGAGGGCCTTGAGGACCTCCCATTCGGCGTTGCTCATGCCGAGGGTGGAGGTCTGGCGTCCGTAGGCGACGTTCATCCGCCGGTTGAGGCGCTGAAGTGCGGAGACGACCTGCTCCACCTGGGGGTCGAGGTCCTGGAATTCGCGCTGGTAGGCCGCGATCTGTTCCTCGAGGCTCGGCTCGGCGGCGTTGGCCGCCGCATCGGAGGGCTCAGGCATGCGGCGCAGTATGACATGGAAGTCATTGGCGTTGAAGTTCTTCTCCGTGTACTCTTTAGCTTCGAACTTTAGAGTTGAAGTCTTCAGGGTGAGACTGTCCGGCTTGGGACTGTCCGGTCGCGCGGTCTCGCCCTGGTGCGTGTGCGACTCGTCGGTTCGTCCCCCTTGTTCGTCTGATGACCTGACCTAGGTAGGTGAGTGTGACCACCGCGATGGGCGCCGCGTTGCGCCGGATCCAGCTCGGGAACGCGCTGAGCGCGTTCGGGAACGGCTTCACGGTTCCGTATCTGTACGTCTATGTGGCGAAGGTGCGGGATCTCGGCGCGAACACGGCCGGCGTCGTGCTGGCGATGCTGGCGGTGGCCGCGCTGGTCGTCCTGCCGCTGACCGGTCGGGCCATCGACCGGCGCGGTCCCCTGCCGGTGGCCATCGTCGGTACGGTCTCCGCCGCCATCGGTGCGCTGGGCATCGGGCTGTCCGCCACCGAGCCGCTGGTCATCGCGTCCGCGGTCGCGCTCGGCGCGGGTATAGCGGTCATTCAGCCGGCCCTGGCGACGATGATCGTGTGGTGCTCCACGACGGTGACCAGGTCGCGGGCGTTCGCCACCCAGTTCTTCCTGAACAACCTGGGGCTGGGCGTCGGCGGGCTCGTCGGCGGGCTGCTGGTCGACGAGTCGCATGCGTCGAGCTTTGTGCGGCTGTTCGCCATCGAGGCCGTGATGTTCCTGGTGCTCGGTGCGGCGGTGGCGACCGTGCGGTTGCCGCATGCGCCGAAGGTCGAGGACGCGGTGCCCAGTGAGGAGCGGGCCAAGGGTGCCTGGCGGGCGCTGTTCGCGGACCGGCGGATGGTGTGGCTGTGCGTGCTGGGGTTCGTGCTGTTCTTCGCCTGCTACGGGCAGTTCGAGTCGGGGCTGGCGGCGTATGCGACCGAGGTGACGCGGATCCCGCCGTCGAGCCTGGGTATCGCGCTGGCGGCCAATACGGCGGCGATCGTGGCGGCGCAGTTCGTGGTGCTCAAGCTGGTGGAGCGGCGGCGGCGCAGCCGGGTGATGGCGCTGGTCGGGTTGATATGGACCGTGGCGTGGCTGGCCGCCGGGCTGTCCGGGCTGGTGCATGGCGCGCAGGCGCTGGCGACGACGCTGCTGATCTCGACGTATGCGTTGTTCGGGATCGGCGAGTCGATGTTGTCGCCGACGGTGGCTCCGTTGGTGGCCGATCTGGCGCCGGCCTCCCTGATAGGTCAGTACAACTCGGCGTTCGCGCTGGTCAAGCAGCTGGCGTTGGCGGTGGGGCCGGCGGTGGGTGCCTTGATGGTGGGGCACGGGATGTACGCGGCGTACATCGGGATGCTGGTGGTGTGTGCCGTGGGGATCAGCGTGCTGTCGCTGCGGCTGGGGCGGATGCTGCGGCCCGGACAGGATAATCCGCATCGCGCGGTCGCGCCGGTGCCCGCGGCGCGGGTTCCGGCGGAGCCGGAGGCCGTGGCCTGCCGGGCCTGAGTGGCCGCGAGTGCCTGGAGGGCCCTGGGCCCCCTGCGGAAACGCCGCTCCGTCCCCTGTAGGTGGGGGCGGGGCGGCGTCTGCGTGGGCGGGCGGCCGCTACCCCCTGGGCAGGGCGAATTCGCACCACACCGCCTTGCCGCCGCCCGGGGTACGGCGCGAGCCCCAGGAGGAGGCGATGGTGGCGATGATCGAGATGCCTCGGCCGGCCTCGTCGACCGGTTCGGCGCGGCGCCGCCGGGGCAGGTGGTCGTCGCCGTCGGTGACCTCGACGATCAGGCGGCGGTCGGTGCGGCGCAGGCGCAGCCGCATGGGAGGCGTGCCGTGCTGCAGGGAGTTGGCGACCAGCTCGCTGGCCGCGAGGACGCCGAGGTCGTGCAGCTCGGGCGAGAAGCGCCAGGAGGCCAGGACGCCGGAGGCGAAGGCGCGGGCGCGCGGGGCCGCTTCGATGCCGCCGTGGAGTTCGAGGGCGGCGTTGTGGAACAGCTCGGCGTCATGACCGGTCCGCTCGGGGTGCTGGAGGACGAGGATGGCGACGTCGTCGTCGTGTGTGGCGGTGATGCCGAGGGCGCGGAGCAGGCGGTCGCAGACGATGTCGGGGTCGCCGGCGGCACCGGCGAAGGCGCGCTCCAGGGCCTCGACGCCGTCGTCGATGTCCTTGTCCCGGCGCTCGACCAGGCCGTCGGTGTAGAGGACGGCGCTGCTGCCGGGGCCGAGCGGGACGGATCCTGAGGTGTGCAGCCAGCCGCCGGTGCCCAGGGGCGGTCCGGTGGGTTCGGCGGCGCGGCGGACCGTGCCGTCGGGGTCGCGTACGAGGATGGGCAGATGGCCGGCGGACGCATAGACCAGGCGGCCCTCGTTGGGGTCGTGGACGGCGTAGACGCAGGTGGCGATCTGGCTTGCGTCGATCTCGGCGGCCAGGCCGTCCAGTAGTTGCAGGACCTCGTGCGGCGGGAGGTCCAGACGGGCGTAGGCGCGTACGGCGGTGCGCAGCTGGCCCATGACGGCGGCGGCGCGCACTCCGCGGCCCATGACGTCGCCGATGACCAGGGCCGTGCGGCCGGCGCCGAGGGTGATGACGTCGTACCAGTCGCCGCCGACCGCGGCGTCCATGCCGCCGGGCTGGTACGTGGCGGCGACGCGGAGGTCGTCGGGCTGCTCCAGTTCCTGGGGCAGCAGGGAGCGTTGGAGGGTGACCGCGGCCTCGCGCTGGCGGGCCTCGCTGGCGCGCAGCCGTTCGGCGGACTCGATCTGGTCGGTGACCTCGGCGCCGAAGACCAGCACGCCCTTGTGGGGCGCGACGCAGGCGACTTCGGGGTCGGGCGCCGGGCCGCTGGCGGCGACCTCGATCGGGGTGCAGGTGAAGGTGTAGTAGCCGTCGCGGGTGCGGTCGCCGCAGGCGCCGCCGGGGACCTTGCGGGACTTGACCGTACGGGGCTTGCCGCCGCGCAGGACCTGGTCCATGAGGGGGAGCAGGCCCAGTGCGTCGAGTTCGGGGAGGGCTTCGCGGGCGGTCCGGCCTGCCGGGCGGGGGCCGAAGACGGTGGCGTAGGCGCCGTTGACGTAGGCGAGGCGGTGCTCGGGGCCGTAGACGACGGCCACGAGGGCGGGGATGGTGCCGAGGATCTCGTGGACGGACAGGGCGTCGACGGTGGGCGGCAGGGCCACGGGGGTGGCTTCCTGGGAGGTGTCCGGGTCGGCGCGCTCGTCGCGGGCGGCGGGGACGGAGCCGGTGGCGGGGGCCGGCGAGCCGTCGGCGGTCGGGGCGGCGGGCTCGGGGCCGTCGGCGGGCGGGGTGGCCGGCGTGCCGGGGGCGGGGCGGGGTGCGGCGCGGTCGGACCGTGCGGCGGCGCGCCGCTGCGTGCCGGGGAACTTGGCGCTCCAGCGCGTGAAGATCACGGAGGGGTACCTCTTACTTCGCGTCGTCGCGCGGGATCGGGCCGTCGGCATGGCGGGACCTCCCGGCCGTCGGCCGGGGGAGGGGCTGGGGACACTCTCGGCGCCCTTTTGCAGAATGCAGCAAACGTCCAGAATCCTCGTGATTGTCACTCTTTGCAGATACGAGCCCACCCATGGTCACACGTCCAGTGTGGCCGACCGGACGGTCATCCGTCAGACGCCCGGCAGCCGGTGTGGAGTTCCGCGCTCCGCCGTCTCCGGCCGCCATACGGGTGACGGTGCGTCTGCTCCGCCGGTGGTGTGGCGCGTCAGCTGGCTTCGTTGTGCCGGCCGGTGCCCGCGGCGAGTTCGAACTCGGCGCGCGGGTTCTCCAGCGACCCGAGCGAGACGATCTCGCGTTTGAACAGGCCCGCGAGGGCCCATTCGGCCAGCACCCGGGCCTTGCGGTTGAAGGTCGGCACCCGGCCGAGGTGGTAGGCGCGGTGCATGAACCACGCCGGGTAGCCGCGCAGCTTGCGCCCGTAGACATGGGCGACACCCTTGTGCAGGCCGAGGGAGGCCACCGAGCCGGCGTATTTGTGCTCGTAGTCCACGATCGGGCCGCCGCGCACGGCCGCCGCGACGTTCTCGGCGAGGACCTTGGCCTGGCGCAGGGCGTGCTGGGCGTTGGGCGCGCAGACGGTGCGGGGCTCGTCGGGCTTGGCCGGCGGCGCGGCCGTCAGGTCGGGGACCGCGGCCGCGTCTCCGGCGGACCAGGCGTGTTCGACGCCTTCCACCTGGAGCGCGGCGGTGCACTTCAGGCGCCCGCGGCCGTTCAGTGGCAGCCCGGTCGCGGCGAGAATGGGGTGCGGTTTGACGCCGGCGGTCCACACCAGGGTTCTGGTGGGGAAGCGGGAGCCGTCGCTCAGTACGGCGACGCGCTTCTCGCAGGACTCCAGCCTGGTCTCCAGCCGTACGTCGATGTTGCGGCCGCGCAGCTCCCGTACGGCGTAGCGGCCCATGTCCGGGCCCACTTCGGGCAGGATCCGGTCGGTGGCCTCGACCAGGATCCACTTCATGTCCTCGGGCTGGACGTTGTGGTAGTAGCGGACGGCGTAGCGGGCCATGTCCTCCAGTTCGGCCAGCGCCTCCACGCCCGCGTAGCCGCCGCCGACGAAGACGAAGGTCAGCGCGGCGTCGCGGACGGCGGGGTCGCGGGTGGAGGAGGCGATGTCGAGCTGTTCGAGGACGTGGTTGCGCAGTCCGATGGCCTCTTCGACGGTCTTGAAGCCGATGCCGACGTCGGCCAGGCCCGGGACGGGCAGGGTGCGCGAGACCGAGCCCGGTGCGAGGACCAGTTCGTCGTAGGCCACCTCGATGGCGCCGGTGCCGGTCTCCTCCGCGGCCAGGGTGGTGATCGTCGCCTTGCGTTCGGCGTGGTCGAGGGCGGTGACCTCGCCGACGACGACCTTGCACTGCGGCAGCACGCGGCGCAGCGGCACGACGACATGGCGCGGGGAGATGGAGCCGGCCGCGGCCTCGGGCAGGAACGGCTGGTAGGTCATGTACGGCTCGGGGTCGACCACGATGATCTCGGCGGTGCCCTGGCGCAGCTCCTGCTTGAGTTTCCGCTGCAGCCGCAGGGCGGTGTACATCCCCACGTAACCGCCGCCGACAACGAGAATGCGCGCCACGTCGTTCGAAGACACTGCCTTCACAGGGGTTCTCCTCGCGGGTCGACCAGGCCCGGGGCGCCACCGATCCGTAGGCCGGCCGGTCGCGCGGCCCCTTGTCGGGCGCTGCGCCCCCGGGAAAGCACAGCACTGTTCCATGACGCACCGGCGGGGCGCCTTTGTCCACAGGCTCGTCGAAATGTGTGACCGGGCGCGGCTCTGGGGATGGAACGGCTGATTCCGTGCACCCGGGAGAAGGCGCGCTGGTCAGGCGGGGGCGGCGTGGGCGGGCAGGGGCGAAATCCGGGCGGATCCGGCCCGTTAGGCCGATCGGGGGGCGCACTGCGCGGAACGCCCCCTTCAATCTTGACGCGGGCTCAACTATGTTCGTATCTCGTTGGGGTGCACCCTCTCGTCGGTACGCCCCGACCGTCAGGGCGGGGAGTCTCCGGGGGGAGACGTCATAACCGGGGGATCAATATGCATATTCAGGGCTCTCAATGGCCGGCAGCCGTCGCGATGGCACATGCCTCGGACGGCGGTGGCGGCAGCATCGGCGGCCACGCCGGTAATGGAAACGGCAACACCAACGGGGGCGGCGGCAACGGCGCCGGTACGGGCGCGGGCGGCCGGAGCACGCCGCTGCGGGTCGACGCGCAGCGCAATCTGGAGCATGTGCTGCGCGCCGCGCGCGAGGTCTTCGGCGAGCTGGGGTACGGCGCCCCGATGGAAGACGTGGCGCGCCGGGCCCGGGTCGGTGTCGGCACGGTCTACCGCCGGTTCCCGAGCAAGGACATCCTGGTCCGCCGAATAGCCGAGGAGGAGACCTCCCGGTTGACGGACCAGGCGCGTGCGGCGCTGGGCCAGGAGGAGGACCCGTGGTCGGCGCTGTCCCGCTTTCTGCGGACGTCGGTCGCCTCGGGTGCCGGACGGCTGCTGCCGCCGGGCATTCTGCGGGTGAGCGCGGACACCGACCGGTCCGCGCCGGACGGCCCGGACAGCGCGCGGCTGCCGGACGGCCTGGGCGAGGCCCGGGTGCCGCAGCAGCGGATGGCGCCCGGCACGGACGGTGCGCCCGCCGACCTCCGGCTGGTCGAGCGGCGGGAGGAGCCGGCGGCCGCCGAGGGCGCGCCGGACCTCGCCGGGGAGACGGCCGGCGCCGAGGCGCTGCTGGAGGTCGTCGGGCGGCTGGTGGAGCGGGCCCGGGCGGCCGGTGAGCTGCGGGCCGATGTGACGGTCTCCGACGTCCTGTTGGTGATCGCCACGGGCGCGCCCGCGCTGCCCGACCCCGCTCATCAGCAGGCCGCCTCCGCACGGCTGCTGGAGATCCTGCTGGAGGGGCTGCGCTCGCGCCCCGCCCGGTGACGTCCGCCGGCCGGCCGTGTCCGGACGGGCCCGACAGCCGGGTCCGCCGGACCGGGCGGCCGGGCGGGCCGGGCGGGCCGGTACGGCTCATACAGGTGAACACCCGTGCGAATCGTCCGCGTACCCGCCCCGGACGAGTGGTTGGCCGGCGGTCCCCTCAGGCGCCAGGGCGTGATGTGGCACTCTTGCGCGGTATTCGGGTGTGACAGCGGCTTCGGGGGCCTCGGCGATGGGTGTTGACGGGCGGGACGAACGGCACGACAGCGAGACGACGCCGTCGCGGCAGGTGCCTGGCCAGACCGGGCCGTTGGGGGCCACTCCCCCGGGGGCCGGGCCGGCCGAGCGGCACGACCGCGCCGGCGGTCCGGCGGGCGAGGGCCACAGCGTGCCGCCGCAGCGCGGCCCGAGCGGTCGCAGGGCCCCCTCCGCCGACCCCGAGGGCGGTGAACTCCCGCCGTCCGACGCCCAGTTGATCGCCGACATGCGGGCCGGGGACGACAGCGCGTACGAGGAGATGTACCGCCGGCACGCCGACGCGGTCCGGCGCTACGCCCGCCGATGCTGCCGGGACGTGCACACCGCGGAGGATCTGACCGGCGAGGTCTTCGCCCGTACGCTCCAGGCGGTGCGCGGCGGCGCGGGCCCGGATTCCGCGGTACGCGCGTATCTGCTGACGACCGTGCGACGGGTCGCCGCCTCCTGGGCGAAGACCTCGCGGCGCGAGCAGTTGGTCGAGGACTTCGCGGTGTTCGCCGTGACCGCTACCGGTTCGGCGAGGGACGACGACACACTGGATCTGGGCGCGGATGTGCGCGCCATGCACGAGGCCGAGCAGTCCATGGCCATACAGGCGTTCCGCAGTCTGCCGGAGCGCTATCAGACGGTGCTGTGGCACACCACGGTCGAGGACGAGTCGCCCAGCCAGGTCGCCCCGCTGCTCGGGCTGACCGCGAACGCCACCGCCGTGTTGGCGCACCGCGCCCGGGAGGGGCTGCGGCAGGCGTACCTCCAGGCGCACGTCAGCCGGTCGCTGACGGCCGGCGGGGACTGCGCCCGGTACGCCGACCGGCTCGGCGCGTACGCCCGTGGTGGGCTGCGGATGCGGGCCGAGCGGGGGCTGCGCAAGCATCTGGACGAGTGCGGCCGGTGCCGGATGGCCGCGCTGGAGGTCGCGGACGTCAATCAGCGGATCGGTGCGCTGCTGCCGATCGCGGTCATCGGATGGTTCGCCGCCGGGTACGCCGTCAAGGCGGCCGCCGCGGTGGCGGGGGCCGCCGGGGCGGGTGCGGCGGCCGGTGCCGGCGCGGCCGCGGCCGCGGGTGGTGGTTCCGGTGCGGGAGGTGCCGGTGGTGCCGGTGGTGCCGCCCTGAGTGAGGGCCTCGGCGCGCCGGTGAAGGTCGGTATCGGGGTCGGGGCGGTGGTGGTGGCGGGCGCGGCGCTGGCGCTGACGCTGACCGGCAGCCCGCAGCCCGCGCCGCAGCCGCAGGCCAGACCTCCGCGGCCGGCTCCGGCCGCACCGCAGAAGCCCTCGCCGGCGCCGGCGAAGCCGCTGCCGCCGGCAGCCGGTGCCGCGCCGGCCCCGAAGCCGGACCCGACGCACCGGCCGAGCCCCGCGCGGACGCCGGAGCCGACGCCGCAGAAGCCGTCGCCCAGGCCCACGCCGACTCCGCCCGCGACGCCCGCTCCGACGCCCACGCCCACGCCGCCCAAGCCCTCCCCCAAGCCGCCGCTGCCCGAGCCGAGCGCGTACCGGCTCAACACGCTCGACCACGACTTCATGGGCGACGGCACCCAACCGGAGGTGCGCACCCTCGGGAGCAGTTGGCTGTGGCAGCGGCAGTCCCCGCAGGTCGCCGGAGCCACGTACGGGCACGGTGTGAGCGTGCATGCGCCGTCCTCGGTGGTCATCGACCTGAACCGCCAGTGCACCGCGTATGACGCCGTCGTGGGTGTCGACGATCTGAACCTGGGGCGGGGTGCGCTGCGCTTCTCCGTCTACGCGGACGGCGAGCGGCTGTGGCGGTCGGCGGTGGTGCGCGGTGGGCAGGTCGCGGTGCCGGTGCATGTCCCGTTGGCGGGCCGCAAGACGCTGCGGCTGGTGGCCGAGCCGGTGTCGCCGCTCGATGTGGCGGTGGTGGGGGACTGGGCGCAGTCGCAGATCAGCTGCCGTTGAGGCGTATGGGCAGATCAGCGACCGCTGAGACGTCGTCGCCGATCAGCCGCCGTTGAGGGGACGTTGCGGGGGCGGGGCCGCCGGGGCGCCGGGTCGCCGGGCCGGTCCCCGCCTCACGACAACCGCGCCCGGGGAACCACGCCCTGCGCGAGCGCCCGTTGGCGCGCGCCCTCCGCCCCGGTCCAGCACGTCCCCCGCCGCGCCACCAGCCGTCGCAGCCACAACTCCGTGGAGACCAGTTCGGCCAGCCCGTCCAGCGGCAGCGCCGCGCCCTCCGCCGCGGCCCGCAGCGCCTTGCGGACCACCCGCGCCTCGATCAGCCCCGCGTCGGCAAGCAGCGGCGCGTCGAAGAGCCGCACCAGTTCACCTACCGCGCCGCGCAGCCCGGCGCGCACCGCCGCCGCCTGGGTGAGGTGCGAGGTGGCGCCCCATCCGGGCGGCAGGTCCCGGACGCCGGCGCCGGCCAGTACGGAGCGCAGCACGGCCGCCCGTGCCCCCGGCTGCACCCGCAGGGTGTCCGGCAGGGCGCGGCAGGCCAGCACCACCTGGTTGTCGAAGAAGGGGGCGTGCAGCCGCTGGTTGCGGACCTCGGCGGCCTGCTCGAAGACCCGGTGGTCGGCGGCCTGGCGGGCCAGCGCCGCGCGGGCCCGCCGCTCGCCGGGGCGGCCCACGGCCGACGAGCGGGTCGCCGCGTCGCTGAGGCGCACCGACACCTCGGCCAGCGCCTCTCCGGTGAGCCAGCGCGCCGCGGGCCCCGGCCGGCACCAGGCGAGCGCGGCCAGCGAGGCGTCCACCGCCCCGCCGGCCACCGGCTCGTCGGCGAACTGTCGCTCCAGCAGGCGCCGCGCGGTGTCGGCGATTCCGGCCGGGTACGGCATACGGGCGAGCCTGCGGGCGGCGCGGTAGACGGTGAAGGGCACGAGCACGGAGTGCGCGGACGGGCCGTCCGCCTTGGCCAGCGCGGTGACCGGGCGCAGGAGGTGGCGCCGGCGGCGGTCCATGAGGAGGTCGGCGAGCCGGGCGGGGTGGGCGTCGAGGACCTGGCGGGCGCCGTGTCCGACGAAGTGGTCCGCGCTGCCGGCCAGCAGTCGGCGGCGGTGGCGGCTCGCGGTGGTGAGCGAGGGGCCCGGCTCGTCCGTGAGCGGGCCGCTTTCGAGGTCCGCGTACGGGAGGGCCTCTTCGCCGGCCGCGACGACGACATGGTGCAGCCTGGGGTTGTCGGCGATGCTGCGGGCGCGCTCCAGTTCGGCGTCCCGGTGGGCCTGCACGCCTTTGGTGGCACGGTCGTTGAAGGTGACGGCCAGCAGCCGCTCGCCGTGGCCGTTGAGCCGTCCCGGCTGGCCGGGGAGGCCGGCGGCCAGGAGGGCCAGGGTTCCCGAGGCGCTTCCTCCGGAGAGGTCGGCGCCGATGCCGGGGGCCGGCCCGCCCCGTGCGGCACGCCGTTCGGCGGGCCCCATACCGGGCACCGGGCCGGGGTCGAGCCCGTCGAGACCGTCCGGATCGGGCGCGTGGCGGGGCCCGGCCAGCCGGGCGCGGACCGCTTCGACCAGCGCGTCGCGGACGCCGTCCACCGCCTGCTCCGGGGCGAGTTGGGGCGCGGCGACGGCGAGTGAGGCGGTCGGCTCGTAGGAGGTGACATCGCGGGCGCCGCCGCGCAGCACCAGGGCGTGGCCGGGCGGGATCCTGCGCACCCCTTCGTAGGGCGTGCCGGCGCCCAGCGCCTCGGGGGCGTCCGGGCAGGCCAGCAGCGCGGCCAGATGCCCGACGTCGAGGCTGGCCTCTATCAGGTCGGCGAGCGGGAGGGCGGCGGTGGCGTACGCGGTGCCGCCGGCCCAGGGGGCGTGGAAGACCGGGCGGGCGCCGGCCAGGTCGCCGGTGACGGTGATCCGCCGACCCACCTGGACGACGGCGGTGTAGCTGCCGGGCCAGGCGGTGAGGTGGCGCAGTGCGCCCCCGCGCGCCGCGAACAGGCCGACCCGCAGCTGGTCGTCGGTGGCCCCGCAGACGCCGAACACGGCGAGCCGGGTCTCCGGGTCGGCCTGTGCGACGCGGACCTCGTCCGGCCGCCAGTCGCCGACCGCCCACAGCGGGTCCGGGTCGCCCCACAGGAGTTGGGCGCCTACGGGCAGGACCGTGCGGCTCTCCGCACCCGCTGCCGGCCCTGTGGCGGACGATCCCGTGGGGGCACTGCTCCACCCCACCAACCAGCGCATCGCCGCCTCCACCCGATTCCCCGTCCGCCGAGGCCGAGGGCCGCCCCGTACAGCGGATTGCCAAGCTGTCGCCAAGCTGTTGCGGCGACCATGCTGCCATGACGGGGGCGCGGAGGAGGTGCCGAGGCCGGCCCGTATACGAGCAGTTCGCGCTAGGGGCGCGGTACGGACGCGCTCTCGGTGGACCGGCGGCGGGCCAACGGGCGGACCGATGGGGGCCGCGGGGCGGACGGGCGGCCTCGGACTGACGCGCCCCCCGGCTTCGGGCGGGCACGTCGTCGCATCAACCCCGGGAGGCCCCCCGTGTGGCCCCCGGGGCGGCTCCGAGTGGACGGCGGCGCGAAATCACCATCCGTCGATTTTCGGCCAAAGTCCGTTCCCTGTAGTCGAGTTGACACGTTCGGGCGTCGTGTCAACCGGTGGGCGGCCGGTCGGCGACCGGCTCGCGCGACGGTCCGGGAGGCGGGCTTCGCCCCCCGGACCGGACCGTCACCCGCGGGGAATGAGGTGACGGTGTCCCCCAGCCCACTGGATCCAGTGCAGCGGGCCGACCCACGCAGAAGCCATGGAAGCGCTCCCGGCAACGGGCGGCCAGCGCGCACGGACGGGCGCACGGGCACACGTACCCGGAGCACATGCCAATTCCCGTACCCCTGTTTGAACATGAATCTCGCCATCCGGGATACCGGCTCTTAACGGTCGGGATTCGGCGAACTACTCTGGGTGGATGCATGCCCCGCGGTAGCGGGGCGGCTGTCGGTGTGTCGAGGGGTGCGCATGTCCAGGGATATACGCGGGCCGAACGAAAAGCTCGGCACCGTACTCGCCCTCGCGGGTATCAGCAATGCCGGACTGGCGCGCCGGGTCAACGACCTCGGTGCGCAGCGGGGGCTGACGCTTCGTTATGACAAGACGTCGGTGGCGCGGTGGGTCTCCAAGGGCATGGTGCCCCAGGGCGCCGCGCCTCATCTGATCGCGTCCGCCATCGGCAGCAAACTGGGCCGGCCGGTGCCGCTGCACGAGATCGGGCTGGCGGACGCCGATCCGGCGCCCGAGGTCGGCCTGGCGTTTCCCCGCGATGTGGGCGCAGCGGTACGCTCCGCGACCGAGCTCTACCGTCTCGATCTGGCCGGACGGCGGGCCGGCGGTGGCGGCATCTGGCAGAGCCTGGCCGGATCCTTCGCCGTCAGCGCGTACGCCACTCCCGCCTCGCGCTGGCTGATATCCCCGGCCGACAGCTCGGTGGCGCGGGAGGCGGCCGAGGCCCGCGACAAGGACGCCGCGGCGGCCGGCGACGGCGGGATCCCGCAGCACGTCGGACACAGCGACGTCAGCAAGCTGCGCGAGGCGGCGGAGGACGCGCGCCGCTGGGACTCCAAGTACGGCGGCGGGGACTGGCGTTCGTCGATGGTGCCGGAGTGCCTGCGCGTGGACGCGGCGCCGCTGCTCCTCGCCTCGTACAGCGACGAGGTGGGCCGGGCGCTCTTCGGGGCGACCTCCGAACTCACCCGGCTCGCGGGGTGGATGGCCTTCGACACCGGCCAGCAGGAGGCCGCGCAGCGCTACTACATCCAGGCGCTGCGGCTCGCCCGCGCGGCGGCCGACGTCCCCCTGGGCGGGTACGTGCTGGCCTCGATGTCCCTCCAGGCGACCTACCGCGGCTTCGCCGACGAGGGCGTCGACCTCGCCCAGGCCGCCCTGGAGCGCAACCGCGGCCTGGCCACGGCCCGCACCATGAGCTTCTTCCGCCTGGTGGAGGCCCGGGCGCAGGCCAAGGCCGGGGAGGCACGCGCCTGCGAGGTGGCGCTGAAGGCGTCCGAGGGCTGGCTGGAGCGCTCCCGCAGCGGCGACCCGGACCCGTCGTGGCTGGACTTCTACTCCTACGAGCGCTTCGCCGCCGACGCCGCCGAGTGCTATCGGGATCTGCGGCTGCCCCGCCAGGTCCGCCGCTTCACCGAGCAGGCGCTCTCGCGTCCCACGGAGGAGTTCGTACGCTCCCATGGGCTGCGTCTGGTGGTGTCCGCGGTGGCCGAACTGGAGTCCGGCAACTTGGACGCGGCGTGCGCCGCGGGCACCCGGGCGGTCGAGGTGGCCGGACGGATCTCCTCGGCCCGCACGACGGAGTACGTGCGCGATCTGCTGCACCGCCTGGAGCCGTACGGCGACGAGCCCCGGGTGGTGGAGCTGCGGGAGCGGGCGCGGCCGCTGCTGGCGGCGCCGGCATAGGCATGGGCCGGCGGATCGGTGCGCCGATGGATCGGGGTCGGGCAGGGTCGGCCGGGCTGGTGCTCCGGCCCGGGCCGCCGCGGGCGGGCCGCAGGCGGGCCCGGCGGCCACGGCCCGAACCGCGCTGTCAGTGCCGACCGTCATGATGGGATACGTCGGCGGCGAATGATGCGCGGGTCCGCGGCGACGGTCGGGCCTGCGGTCATGCGGTTGGGGAGGTGCAGTGGCGGCGTACGACTGCGACGTGCTGGTGATCGGTGCGGGCATCATCGGGCTCTCTACGGCCCATGCGATCACGCGTGCCGCGCCGGGCACACGGGTCGTGGTCCTGGAGAAGGAGCCCGGGCCGGCCCGCCATCAGACCGGGCGCAACAGCGGCGTGATCCACAGCGGCATCTACTACCCGCCCGGCTCGCTCAAGGCCCGCTTCGCCCTGCAGGGCTCGGCGGAGATGGTGAAGTTCTGCACCGAACACGACATTCCGCACGAGGTCACCGGCAAGCTGATCGTCGCCACGGACCGCAGTGAGCTGCCTCGGCTGCACGGCCTGATCCAGCGCGGCCGCGAGCACGGCCTGCCGGTGCGCGAGCTGGGCCCCGCCCAGATAGCGGAGTACGAGCCCGAGGTGCGCGGCCTGGCCGCCATCCATGTCGGCACGACCGGCGTCTGCGACTTCGGCGCCGTCGCCCGCCGCTTCGCCGCGCTCGCCACGGACGCCGGCGCCCGGATCGTCTACGGCGCGGACGTGACCACGATCGGCCGCCGCCCGGGGCGGGTGGCGGTCCGTACCGCCGACGGCACGGTCCACCGGGCCCGCGCCCTGGTGAACTGCGCCGGGCTGCACTGCGACCGGATCGCCCGGCTGGCGGGCGACGCCCCGGGCATGCGGATCGTCCCGTTCCGCGGCGAGTACTTCACCCTCGCCCCGGAGCGCGCCGCCCTCGTCCGCGGCCTGGTCTACCCGGTCCCCGACCCCGCCTTCCCCTTCCTGGGCGTCCATCTGACCCGCGGTATCGACGGCGGCGTCCACATCGGCCCGAACGCCGTCCCCGCGCTGGCTCGCGAGGGCTACGACTGGCGCACGGTCCGCCCCGGCGAGCTGGCCGGCACCCTGACCTACCCCGGCTCCTGGCGGATAGCCCGCCGCCACTGGCGCTACGGGGCCGGCGAGCTGCACCGCTCGCTGTCCCGGCGCGCCTTCGCCGACGCGGTCCGCCGCCTGCTGCCGGCCGCCCGCGAGGAGGACCTGCTCCCCGCGCCGGCCGGCGTCCGCGCCCAGGCCGTCCTGCCCGACGGCACCCTCGTCGACGACTTCCTCTTCAGCGAGTCCCCGGGCATGATCCACGTCCTCAACGCCCCCTCCCCCGCGGCCACGGCCTCCCTGCCCATCGGCAGGGAGGTGGCGCGCCGGGCACTGGGGGTGCTGGGCGGGTGAGCGGGTGACCGGCGCCCCTCCCGTCGGCGATTCCCGTCCGCCGCGCCACCATCCGTAGAATCGACACACTGTGTCCGAGAACCCCGTCACCCCTGAAGCCACCCCGCTGGAAGCCGGTGCCGCCGAAGCAGGCGCTCCCCAGGCCCCCGCGCAGGCATCCGCCGCTCACGAAGCCCGCAGCCTCGGCGCCACGGCCGTCTCCGCCGCCAGCCCCCGGCGCGGTGCGCCGATGTTCCCCGACGGGACCGGTCCCGCGGCCGACCCCGCGGGGTCGCATCACGAGCGGCGGATCCGTTCCTTCCAGCCCCGCCGCAGCCGTGTCTCGCCCAGCCAGGCCGATGCGCTGCGCCGCCTGTGGCCCCAGTGGGGAAGGGACATCGACGGGCTCTCCCGTATCGATCTCGACGAGTTCTTCGGCGGACTGCCGGTCGTCCTGGAGATCGGCTTCGGAATGGGCGAGGCCACGGCGCAGATGGCCGCCGCCGACCCGGCCACCGGCATCCTCGGCTGCGATGTGCACACCCCGGGGCAGGGCAATCTGCTCGGTCTCGCGGAGCGGAACGGCCTGTCCAACGTCCGGGTGGCCAACGGCGACGCGATCATCCTGCTGCGCGAGATGCTCGCTCCCGGCTCCCTCGCCGGTCTGCGCGTCTTCTTCCCCGACCCGTGGCCCAAGAAGCGCCACCACAAGCGCCGCCTCATCCAGCCGGAGTTCATCGCGCTGGCGACCACCCGGCTCAGGCCCGGCGCCCTGGTCCACTGCGCGACCGACTGGGAGCCGTACGCCGAGCAGATGCTGGAGGTCCTCTCCGCGGAGCCGACGCTGGAGAACCTCTACTCCGGCTATGCGCCGCGGCCGGACTTCCGGCCCCTGACCAAGTTCGAGGGCCAGGGGCTGGACAAGGGGCACGTCGTCCATGACCTGCTCTTCCGCCGGCTCGGCGAGTAAGGCGCACGTCCCTGGTTAGGGTCGACGGGTGTACTCGTCCCAGCCGTCCCCGCACCCGCACCGCCCGCCGGCCCCTCCCCCGTACACACCCCATACGCCGTACGCACCGCACACCCCGGGGCCCCACGCCCACGGGTCCGACACCTCCGGCCCGGCCGCCGCGCACGGGTCCCTCCGCCCGCGCCGCCGTACACCGCCCTGGCACAGCAGGACCATCCGCGCCGTCGCGCTGATCTCCCTGCTGGCGCTCTCCGGCGTGATCATCATCGGCATGGTCCGCCAGGAGACCGGCACCGAGGGCTTCCTCGTCGGCCTCGGCCTGGCCGTCTTCCCCGTACCGCTCCTGATCGCGGCGTTCTGCTGGCTCGACCGCATCGAGCCCGAGCCCTGGCGCAACCTCGCGTTCGCCTTCACCTGGGGCGCCTGCGCCGCCACGTTGGTCGCGCTGCTGGCCAACGGCTTCGCCACCGACTGGCTGGCCGCCAATATCGCCTCCACGTCCCCCACCGAGGCCGAGGCCTGGGGCGCGACGGTGATCGCCCCGGTCGTCGAGGAGCTGGTCAAGGCCGCCGCCGTCCTGCTGCTCTACCGCTTCCGCCGGCACGACTTCGACGGCATCACCGACGGCATCGTCATCGCCGGCATCACCGCCACCGGCTTCGCCTTCACCGAGAACGTCCTCTATCTGGGCAACGCCTTCGGCCAGGACCAGTCCATGGGCCACTCCGGCCTGGACTCGCTCACCGCCGGCACGTTCTTCGTCCGCATCGTCGTCTCCCCCTTCGCGCACCCGCTCTTCACCATCCTCACGGGCCTGGCCCTCGGCATAGCCGCCACCCGCTACCCCCGCCGCCGCCCCGCCCGTATCGCCCTCGCCGTGCTGGGGCTGCTGACCGCCGTCCTCCTGCACGCCATCTGGAACGCCGCGTCCACGCTGGGCGACCTCGGATTCCTGGTCGTCTACGGGCTCTTCATGGTCCCCGTCCTCCTCGCCCTGACCTGGCTGGCCGTCTGGACCCGCGGCCAGGAGCTGCTCTCCCTGCGCGGCTACCTCGCCCCGTACATCACCGCCGGCTGGCTCGCCCCCACCGAACCCACCGCCCTCTCCTCCCTCACGACCCGCGCCCTCGCTCGCGACCTGGCCCACCACGCCCAGGGCCCCGCCGCCGCCCGCGCCGTCACCGAGTACACCGCTCTCGCCACCGCCCTCTCCTTCCACCGCCGCCGCGCCCACCTCACCGGCCCCACCCCCGACTTCACCACCCGCGAGCGACATCTCCTGGAACACCTGCGGCACTACCAGCCGTGGGGGCGTCCGGCCTTGACGTGCGCATTGGGACAGAGGGACGGGGACGGCGGGGCGGGCGCACTGCGGGACGCCGAGCGATGACCGTCACCCGGCCGAGCCCCGTTACGACGCGCCGCCACCCTCAGGCGCGGGCACGGCTGCCCGGTCGGCCCATCGGCTTCGGTGCTGGCGGATGTACTCCACCTGTATCTGGTGCTCTTTGACCCGGGTCAGCGCACGAATGAACTTCTGCGTCAGCCCGTTGATCACCTCCAATCCGTCGGTGAGCTGCAGGGCACCGCGGTCGAAGAGTGCATGGCAGTTCGGGCAAAGACACAGCACATTTCCCACCGTGTCCGGTCCGTAGTGCGGCTTTCCCACAGCCTGGATATGAGCCGCCTGGCTGATCGCTTTGCCATCGGGCGAGACCACCAGCCGAAGACCGCACACCTGGCAGGTGTCGTCGTACATGTCCTTGACTTTTCGCACCACCTTCGAGTCGCGTATAAGGCGCTCATAGGCGACGGTCCGGCGGAATTGTTCTTCCAGGTCGGTTTTCCGGTCGCCGTCTGGCGACACGGGTTGCGGATCCACCGTTTCGCCCTCTTCGATCTTGAGGAGTCGAAACTGGCAGATCCGGAAGCCGTCCTTGCCTATGGTGGTCCAGCTCTCAGCCACCCGGAAGAGACCGCAGTACACATAGCCACCGGTGGCCTTCTGTCGCTTGATGTTCAAGCCCCGGATCACACGTACCGGATTGCCGAGGGCTTGGTTGAGCAACAGGCCGGCGTTGCCCTTCGCGTCCATGGTCTGATCGGCGACCATGCACTGGGTAGACCTATCGCGCCCGCCCTCGCCCGTGTAGACGATCTCGGTTTCGCCATATTCATCGTCGACGTAGCCACCAGAGAGAACGATGGAGTCGACGCCTTCTGTCGCGGTACCGGAGATTCCTCTTCCGAGCTGGCGATGCACTCCCTGAGCGTGCAACTCCGCATGCCCCTCGAAGTGCTGACCTTCATAGACCCCCGCTGGGGCGCCAAACTTGACGGGGTTTCGCGATTTCGCCTTCGTCATGGAGGAATACTGCCAACCTCTTGATCGCCACGTCACCCCGATCGCCGCAGCCCCACATGAACGCCCGCGCGTAGGCTCGGGGAAGTTGACTCTGATCGGGAGGATTGTGATGGCCGGCGTACCGACGAGTGTGGTTGCGGCGAGTGGGCTGCTGGGCGGCTACGGCGTGGCCCGTTGGACCAAGAAGCGGCCCCTGGGTGGGGTGGCGCTCGCGGCGGCGGGGGCCGTGGCGGCCAAGGGGTGGCAGGAGAAGGCCGGGGCCAAGACCGCGGCGGCGTTGAGTGGGGCGTATGTGGCGGCCTTTGTGGGGTCCCATCCGCTGGCGAAGAAGATCGGGGCCTGGCCTTCGGTGTTCGCGGTCGCGGGCGGGGTCGCGCTGGCGTCGTGGGCGGTGGTTGACCGTCGGGGGAAGTGAGGCCGGCGACCGGCGAGGCCGGGTACGGGGGGGGGGGGGGGGGGGGGGGGGGGTGGGCCCCCCCCCCCCCCCCCCCCCCCCCCCCGTCCACGCCGTGGGTGGATCAGGCCGAAGCCTCGGTCAGGAGGGTGAGTTCGGGCTCCGTGAGGGTCAGGTCGGCGACGGCCAGGAGGGGCGCCAGCTGACTGACCGTGCGGGCGCTGGCGAGGGGCGCCGCGACGGTGGGCTGGGCGGCCAGCCAGGCGAGGGCGACGGTGGCGACCTCGGCCTCGTG
Source organism: Streptomyces sp. NPDC033270 (assembly GCF_055576575.1). NCBI lineage: Bacteria > Bacillati > Actinomycetota > Actinomycetes > Kitasatosporales > Streptomycetaceae > Streptomyces > Streptomyces sp. NPDC033270. The sequence continues at coordinate 322,469 of NZ_JBVIRA010000005.1, read as the reverse complement.
CGCGGCGGCGACCGTGTCGAGGGCCTCCAGGACGCGCAGCCCGCGGTCGGTGGCAAGGTGCTGGCCGGCCTTTGCGGAGCGGGCGCTGTCGACATCGGTGCCCGGGCGGTACTTGCCGGTGAGGAAGCCGGAGGCGAGGGCCCAGTACGGGATGGCGGCCACGCCCTCGCGGGCCGCCACGTCGGCGAGTTCGCCCTCGTAGGTGTCGCGGGAGACCAGGTTGTAGTGCGGCTGGAGGGCGACGTAACGGGCCACACCCTCGCGGGCGGAGAAGGCCAGGGACTCCGCCAGACGCGGCGCGGAGATGTTGGAGGCGGCGATCTCACGGACCTTGCCGGCCTGGACGAGCTCGTCGAGGGTGCCGATGATCTCCGAGACCTCGACCGATTCGTCGTCGTAGTGGGTGTAGTAGAGGTCGATGTAGTCGGTGCGCAGACGGGTGAGGGACTGATCGACCGCGGACTTGATGGTGGCCGGGCTCAGGCCCTTGTAGTCGGGGTGGGCGCCGACCTTGGTGGCGACGACGATCTCGGAGCGATTGCCGCGGGAGACCAGCCAGTTGCCGATGACGGTCTCGGATTCGCCGCCCTTGTTGCCGGGCACCCAGGCCGAATAGGCATCGGCGGTGTCGATGAAGTTGCCACCGCCTGCCGCATACGCGTCGAGCACGGCGAACGACTCGGCTTCGTCGGCCGTCCAGCCGAAGACGTTGCCCCCGAGGGCGAGCGGGGAAACGGCGAGCGAGCCGAGGTTCCGGCGGTTTTGGGGGGTGGAGTGTGTCGAGGTCATGCGTGGTTGCAGCGTGGCGGGGAGGGGAGTTATTCCCCGGGAGAAGTCAAGGGGAGGTCAATCAATGCGGGCAAAGCCCTTTGGGGAGAAGGACTTTTTTGAGGGGAAGGACTTTGGGGGGAAGGGCTTGGGGGGAAGGACTTTGGGGGCGCCAATGAGGGGCGCCCGACGAGGAAGGCCCCAGGGATGTGGGATGCCCCCGGGGCCAGCACTCGGAAATAGCCTCCCGTGACACACTCAGGCCGCCTCCCGGCAGGCCCTCAGGCGCGTCTCCGGGCGGGCCGGGGCCTCAGACGTTCACACCGTGGTCGCGCAGCCACGGCATCGGGTCTATCGGGTCGCCGGCGCCGGGGCGTACCTCCAGGTGGAGGTGGGGGCCGGTGACGTTGCCGGTGGCGCCGACGCGGCCGATCACCTCGCCGGTGCTGATCTTGCCCGAGGTCTTCACCATCGAGGACAGATGGCAGAACCACAGCTCGGTGCCGTCGTCGAGGGTGAGGACGATGCGGTAGCCGTACGAACCGGCCCAGCCGGCCTGGGTGATGGTGCCGGAGTGCACCGCCTTGATGGGCGTACCGGTCGGTGCGGCGAAGTCCTGGCCCGTGTGGTCGGCGGCCCAGCGGTCGCCGGCCTGGCCGAAGCTGGCGGTGAGGGTGTAGGAGGAGACGGGGGCGATGAAGCTCTTCGCCAGTTGGGCCAGGCGCTCGGCCTCCGCCTTCCGGCGCGCCGCCTCCTCGGCCTTGCGCTTGGCCTCCAACTCTGCCGCCTTCTTGGCCGCCGCGGCCTTGTCCGCCGCGTTTTGGGCCGTCTTCTGGGCCGCGGACGCTTCCGTCGCCGCCTGCTTGATGGCGGCGCCCTCGGCCGCTTCGCGGGCCTCCTCCTCGGCGGCGCCCTGCTGCGCGTCGGCCTGCTGGAGGATGCGGCTGCGCAGCGCCTCGCCGGCGTTGGTGCCCGTACCGGACGTGCCGGTCTGGGTGGCCTGGGAGAGCGGGCCGGCGGCGACCGGGTCGGCGGAGTCGCTTCCGGAGGCCGTTGCGGCGGAATCGGCGCCGGAGTCGGATATGAGGCCGCCGAGCCCCGGGAGGGACTCAGCATCCGGAAGGCTGTCGGAGATGTCGTGGGCCATGCCGCCGATGTCGGGCATGGAGATCGGGACCGGCGGACGGTTCTCGGCGGTGGCCATGCCACCCGCGCCGACCGCCGCGATGACGCCGACACCCAGGACCGTGCCACTACGGGCGAGTCCGCCGCCGCGCTGCTTGGCCACCCGGTGCTTGCCGCGGACCGGTCGGAGCGACTCCTCGGTGGGATTCCATTCCTCCCACGGGCCGTCGCCGTCGATGCCCGCCGTGCCCTCCGGATCACCCGATCCTTCGAAGGCACCTCGGTCGTCGAGTCGGTATGCGGGCGAAGCCTCGGGGGCAGGCCTGTTGGACGCCACGGGGGCGCACTCCTTTCCTTCCTTCTCGCCTACCGGGTTAGCTGACGGGTTCGGAGCAGGAAGGTCTCCTACGGGCCACTCTGGCGGAGGCGCCCGATTCACCCCAAGGTGGTGGTTCCCCGGTTCCCTTGGTGCAGTTCGAAGTGCTGGAGATGCGTGAAAAGCGCGTGCGGGATTCGGCGTCGGCGCGCGGTGCCGCCTCTTGCGACGGCTGGGACGACCGCGCTGCGTTATCGGACAGTAATAGAGGTCGTGACTGTTTTCCAAGCCTTCCTGGGAATCCTTATCCGTTCCGCATGAGGTTTGGCCTGGACTTTTTCGGTCACCATGCCCACAAAGCGGGCGAGTTGACCATGCGCCGCTAAACGATCTCGCGCTGATTGTGCGTCAGTCGTTATGCGGAGGGGCGCCCCCCAGTTACGGAACGTGAGGGCGTAACGTCGGATCATGGTCGTCAACGTCGAGAGCGCGGGGAGCACCGTGAGCTCCGGAAACGTCAAGGGCGGTATCGGCCGGAGCGCGGCGGTGGATGTGGCGGAGCGCTACCGGGAGTTCTCGTGGCAGGAGGCGCGGGGACGGTCCGACGCCCACGCGGAACTGACCGCGCGGATCAGCCAGGACCCGGAGTTCTGCGATCTGCTGTCGGGATCGCTGCCGGCCGGCAACAAGCAGCAGCCGAACCTCCTGCTCGCCGCCGTCCGGCACCTCGACGGCCCGCACGCGGAGCAGGGCCCGCGCGGCGAGGCCGCGTACGGTCGCTGGCGCGAGTGGACGGTCCGGCACTGGGACGAGGTCCGCGCGGTGATCATGCAGCGCGCCACCCAGACCAACGAGCCGGCCCGCTGCGCCACGCTGCTGCCGCTGCTCGCCCGTCTGCCGCAGCCGCTGGCGCTGCTGGAGGTCGGCGCGTCGGCAGGGCTGTGTCTGCATCCCGACAGCTACCGGTACCGGTACCAGGACGAGTCCGCCACCGGGTACGAAGGGCGGCCGGCGGGCGGCCCGCGAACCGTCGAGGTGGGGCCGCCGGACGGCCCGGTGGTGTTCGACTGCCGTACGGACTGGGCGCCCGGGGAACTGCCCGGCCGGCTGCCGGAGATCGTCTGGCGGGCCGGAATCGATCTGAACCCGCTCGACCCCGTCGGCGCACCGGACGATCTGCGCTGGCTCCAGTCGCTCGTCTGGCCGGGCGAGGGGGAGCGTGCGGCGCGGCTCTCCGCCGCCGTCGAGGCCGTACGGGCGGCGCCGCGACCGCGGATCGTACGCGGCGACCTGATCGACGAGCTGCCCGCGCTGGCCGCCGCGGCGCCGCCCGAGGCGACGCTGGTCGTCTTCCACAGCGCGGTGCTGAGCTACCTTCCGCCCGCCCGCCGCGAGGAGTTCGCGCGCCTCGTACGGTCGCTGCTCGACGGGCGGCCCGGTGGTGGGCACTGGATCTCCAACGAGCACCACTTGGTCCTGCCGTGGATCACCGCGCCGGAGCACCACTCCGGGCGCCCGGAGGACGGCCGGCTGACCCTCGCCCTGGACGGACGCCCGGTCGCGCTCACCGGCCCGCACGGCGAGAGCCTGCACCGACTGCCGGGCGCGGAACCCGCAACGGGGACGTAAGACGTGAGCAGAAGCGGCGCGTAGGGGCTCACCGAGCCCGCTCCTCCTCCTGCCCCGCCCTGATCGGCGGCCCGGCACTCCTCGTCCCGCCCTACTCCCCCATGGGCCGCTGCACCGCCAGCAGGGCCATGTCGTCCGCCGACGCCCCGCGCGTATGCAGTGCCACATCCTCGACGAGGGTGTCCAGGAGGGCGTCCGGACCGGGGAAGCGGCGGCCGCGCAGCCGGTTCGAGGGGTTGTAGAAACGGCCGCGGAAGTCGCGGGCCTCGGTCATGCCGTCGGTGAAGAACAGCAGCAGCGAGCCGGCCGGCAGAAACGTCTCGTCCGACCGGTCGGGCCAGCTCGCCACCTCGCTCATCCCCAGGGGCAGCGCCGGCGCCGCGGGGGCCAGCTCGCGCAGCCCGCCGTCCAGGGTGAGCATCAGGGGAGCCGGGTGGCCGCGGTTGAGGACCCGCAGTACGTGCCGCCCGTTGGCGGGGATCTCGGCCAGCACGGCAGTGGTGAACCCCTCGAACCGGTCCAGCCCTCCGCGCCGCCTGCCCTCCCGCTGCAGCGCCCGCTCCAGCCGGCCGGCCACCGCCTCCAAGGTGGCCTCCTGCTCCGCCGCCTCCCGGAAGGCGCCGATGACGACCACCGCGGCCTCCACCGCCTCCAGGCCCTTGCCGCGCACATCGCCGACGATCAGCCGCACGCCGTGCGGGGTGTCCTGCACCGCGTAGAGGTCGCCGCCGATCCCGGAGTCCGCCCGCGCGCCCACATAGCGGGCGGCGATCGCGAGCCCGGCCAGCCGCTCGGGCGGCAGCGGCAGTACGGCGCGCTGGGCGGCCTCCGAGACGTCCCGTACGGACGCCAGATGGGCATCGCTGGTCCGTACGACCCGGTTGATGACCAGCGCCAGCAGGGCGACGACGAAGACCGTGGCGATCTCCGTCACCGACTCGTGGTAGGTCGGGGCGGCGCTGCGGTACGTCACCCCCCAGACCTCGCCGGCCATGGCGGCCACGGCCGTGACGGCGGTGTGGGCCAGCGACAGAAGCGGCGCCGCGACCAGCGGCGCGGCGGAGAAGAAGGGGGACGCGGTGTAGCTGGGCGGTGTCCCCAGGTCGAAGGCGAGGCCGGCGGCGATCAGCAGGGCGGGGAGCCAGCGCGCCAGGCGCCGCACCGGCGGGGGCATCCGCTCACGGCGCGCCCGCCGCTCCCCGTCGCCCGTAGGGGGCCCGTCGACCTGCCGCATCCGCACCGGCCTCTTCCGCTCCCGCCCGTCTTCCGTACGAGCAGCGTCGTGTCGGCCGCCTCGACTCCCCCAGGGTTGCCGGTACGGGGGCACGCGGCGAGTCGTCGGGGGCCGGACGGGTCACGGGCCGGGCCCCGGTGGAGACGTTCAGCCGGGCCCCGGTGGATACGTTCATCAGACGCTTATCCGGGTCCGTGATCATCCCCTTGGGCGTGCAGCTTAGAGGGGGAAACATGCTGAACGAGACAGTTTTCCGCAGTGCGGACGTGCCGGCGGCGGACCGGTTGTCCTACTGGGCGGAGCGTCTGGAGCAAACCCATGCTCCGATCCATCTGAGCAGCGACCACGCCCACGATTTCCGGGCCACCCAGCGCGTGCTGGACCTCGGCGCCGTGTCCGTGTGGCCGGCCACGATCCCGCAGGTGGTGATGCGGCGCACCCCGCGACTGATCCGGCAGTCCGACCCGGAGCTCTACCACCTCTCCTTCGTCGTGGCCGGGACGGGGACGGGCAGGTGGGACGACCACGAGGTCGCGTACCGGCCGTCCGACCTGATCGTCAACGATTCCTCGCTGCCGTGGGAGATCCGCGGCGGCAAGACCCCGGTCACCACGGTGGGGGCGGAGATCCCCAAGGCGCTGCTGCCCCTGCCGCGCGGCGGGGCCCGTCGCCCGGTCCCACGGCGCATCACGACCCGGTCGGGGATCGGCGCGCTGCTGGCGCAGTTCCTCCTCCGGCTGAGCGCGGACACCACCCCCTACCAGCCCTCCGACGGCCCCCGGCTGGGCACGGTCCTGACCGACCTGGTCACCGCGCTCCTCGCCCACACCCTCGAAACCGACAGCGCCCTCCCACCGGACACCCGCCGGCGGACCCTCATGCTGCGCATCAAGCGCTTCATCCAGGAGCACCTGCACGACCCCGGCCTCTCCCCGGCCGTGATCGCCGCCGCCCACCACATCTCCCTCAGCTACCTGCACCGCCTCTTCCAGCACGAAGAGGCCACCGTCGCCGCCTGGATCCGCCGCAGACGACTGGAGGCCGCCTGCCGCGACCTCACCGACCCGGCGCTGCACGCCACCCCCGTCCACGCCATCGCCACCCGCCGGGGCTTCTCCTGTGCGGCCGACTTCAGCCGCGCCTTCCGCAATGCGTACGGCACTCCGCCGAAGGACTACCGGCGCCATGCACTGATCGCCGGTAAGTCGACTCCTGGTTAAGGAACGTGTGCACCAGGCGCTAACGACAATCCCGCCGGATTCCCGGACGCTTGACTCGCACCGGTTCGACGAAAAGCTGCGTCGAACCGGCGCTACAGGGGGATTTGAGTGCGCACGTCGACAATGTCCGGCGGTGCACCGGGACTTGGAGTCCCGGACGGCGCCGGGCCCGCGGAAAGCCGGCCGTCTTCGTCAACGGAGGAGACGAAGGCGACCCCGTCCGCGGCCGGCGGCGAACTTGCCGATGACGTCAAGGGAATTCGCTCGCCGGGGTCGCCGCTGCGCCCCTTTCCCCCATATGTCAAGTCGCGGCCTTCCACTCCAAAAGGGGCGGAAACACACACCCGCGAAAGCCGACTATTTCAGATGGTGGAACGGTAATGACGACGCCGAAGTGGCGAAAGCTGGTCGATCACGTCCAGAGCATCAAGGAGGGCGTCTACGAGACGAACGTGGACGGCGAGTACAACAACCGGACGCGGTTCGGGAAGCAGTACGGCATGGACGGTGAGCCGTGGTGCGTCATGTTCGACTGGGACATGTACGCCGATGTGGGCCTGGAAGAGTTCGTGCCGCACATCGCCAACGTCAACGGGTTCACCGAGTGGGCCAAGCAGCGTGACCAGTGGTCCGAGTACCCGTCGGTCGGGGCGTGGGTCAACCTCCACAACGGCGGCCACACGGAGCTGGTGATCGGATTCGACGAGACGTACGTGTACACCAAGGGCGGCAACACCGTGGAGGCGGGCGCCACGGACGCCGACCAGGGCAAGGGCGTGTACGCGCACAAGACCGAGCGCAAGAGCGCGAGCATCGTCGGCTACTTCGCGCCCAAGTTCCCCGGCGACGAGTGCCCGCCGACCGCTGATCCGCACGACCACCGGGGCGGTGCGGCGCGCAAGGAGTGGCGCTGGAAGGGGCACCGGCTCCCCCACGAGGACCACAAGGTGAAGGCTTCCGAGGTCGTCTACGGGGCGCGGAACGTCTCCATACGGATCGTGCAGGCCGCGCTGAAGGCGGAGGTCGGGCTCGACTACAGCTCGGCGCCGGGGACGTTCGGCCCCCGGACCAAGGCCGCGGTGGCCGCGTTCCAGCGCGAGCTCGGCTTCACCGGCGCGGACGCGGACGGCGTCTTCGGCCGCCACTCGCTCGTCGAGCTCGGCAAGCGGCACAAGTTCCGGGTGTACGGGCTGGACTTCTTCGACCGCAAGCGGGACGACGACGGCAAGCCGGGCACCGGGCGCATCGCCATCCCGCTGGACTCGGTGGAGTACAAGCACGTGCCGGACGGGAGCGCGTCGAGGGCGGCGAAGGAGGCCTGCCACATCCTCAAGGTCCCGGAGACCCACTGGGTGGAGGGCATCATGACCGCGGCCAAGCGGGAATCGACCTACCGGTTCAACGCGGTGAACACCTACGACGCGAACGCCCACGGGCCCGAGCAGAGCGACGGGCATCCCCAGAGCTGCACGCGCGGGCTGCTGCAGGTCATGCCGGAGACCTTCGCCGAGAACCACCAGCCCGGAACCTCGCACAACGTCTACGACGGGGTGGCCAACATCTGTGCGGCCATGAACTACGTGATGGTCAGGTACGGCGTGTACCGCGACGGCTCCAACCTCGCCGGACGGGTCCAGCAGTTCGACCCGAGCCGGCCGCCGAAGGGCTACTGAGCATGTCCGGCATCGGAGAGATATTCGACAGTGTGGCCGGCAGTGTGGCCGAGTTGTTCACGGGAGAGCCGAGCGTGCGGCGAGCAGAAGTGGTGTCCCTGTCCGACGTCCACCCCGGCGCGAGGAACGGCAGCGTCCTGACGGTGCAGGAGGCACTGGCGAAGGCCGTGGGCCTCGACTACTCGTCCGCCCCGGGAACCTTCGGCCCGCGCACCAAGGAGGCCTACGCCGAGTGGCAGCGCCACCTCGGATTCACCGGCAGCGCGGCTGACGGCGTTCCCGGGAAGACGTCCCTGAAGAAGCTCGGAGCCGAGTACGGCTTCAAGGTACGGGAGGGCGGCGGAGGTTCGTCGGGCGGCCGGGTCGGCACACCGGTGCCGGGGCACGGCATCAACTACGCGTACGGCGTGCCGAACTCCCGGTACCAGGCGGGGTATCACACCGGGGACGACTACGCGGCACCGGAGAGAACACCGGTCGTCGCCGTCCGGGACGGCACCGTCAAGTGGTCGGACGGCCGGGGCGGCGCCTACGGCAACTGGATCGGCCTGCAGGCGGACAACGGCCGCGTCTACGTCTACTGCCACCTGTCCTGGCGAGACGTGCACCCCGGCCAGAGGGTCAAGGCGGGCCAGCGGCTCGGCAGGGTCGGGTCCACCGGCAACGTCACCGGCCCGCACCTGCACTTCGAGGACCACCCCGCAGGGCCGTTCCGCTACGGCCACGATCGCAAGCCGGCCTGGTGAGCGGGGAGAAGCATGCCCAAAACCACCACCGCCTCGTCCCGCACCGGCGGGCTGCTCGCCGCGCCCCTGGTCCCCCTGGTCCTGGTCCTCTCCGTCGGTTCGCTGACGGCCTGTGGTCCCACCGACGACGGCCCACGCGCCGACGGCACCCAGCCGTCGTCCGCCACGAGCCCGTCCGTCACGAACCCGTCCGCCTCAGGTCCCTCGGCTTCAGGTGCGCCGTCGGTCCCAGCCGCCGGAAAGACGGCCGGGACCGGGCCCACCGCCCCTCCGGGTGCGTCCTCCTCGCCGGCCGCCGGCCGTGACCCGGACGACCCGGACGACCGCCTCCACCAGTGGATGGAGTCCGGCTCCATCCCGATGAACGCGTCGTACCACTGGCCGATGCTGGACACCTCGGCCCGCCTCGCCGACGGCGAGAAGCTCCTTTTCGAGGAGCACTGCGGGTCGCGGCGCACCCCCGAGACGGATTCCCTGGCGCGCGCCGCATGGATCGAGAAGGCCCGTCCGGGCAAGAACGACGGGGACCAGAACTGGCTGGCCCAGGAGACCATCGCCGCGCACATGAAGGACGGGGAACGCAAGGCGTCCACCATGTTCAAGGGCCTGGTCGGCGAACTCCGGGCGTGCGCGTCCGCGCACACCTCGGTGACGTACACCACGCAGGACTCCCGGCATGTGGCCGCGACCATCGTCCTCGACAAGGACACGCCCCGGCCCACGACGCTGCACGAGTACCTCGCGGTGGTGGGCGACAACGTGCTCGAACTCGGCCTGTGGGTGACGCCCTACCACCAGGACGGCGGCAACAAGCCCGACGTCGCCTGGCCCGGCCCGCCCGACGCCGACGTCTTCCAGGCGATGACGACGCCGGTGTGCCCGCAAGGCAAGCAGTGCTGAAGACCACCCGAGGAACCGCCCCTGGCTCTCCCGTAGAGCCAGGGGCGGTTCGTGGGGGCGTTTCGCGGGGGCGTCTTGTGGGACGCCGTGCGGAGGGGCACCGCGGAAACGGCGTGGGCGGACGCGCGTGGGGCGGACGCGAGGGCCGGCGGCGGGCGTGGGCGGCATTTGTCCGCACACACGGGACGTACCGATCGGCCGGGTAACGCGGCAGCCGCCCGCGGCGCAGAACTGCATACGGTGCGCCTGTCGCCCCGAACGCGATCACGGCCAGGGTGACTCCTGTGGGGGGTGGCCACCCTGGCCGTGGTCGCACTTCCCTGCCGTCGAGGCGCAGCGTGCGCCGGATTGCGACTCCCATGAGCGCCTGGTGGGCGCGGGACGTCTTCACCATGGACACCGAAGGGCTGCGCGTCGTCCTCAACTACGCGCTGCCCGCCGCGATCTGTCTGCTCGCCGGACATCTGATCGCCGGGCGGGTACGCCGCCTCTGACCAAGTCTTCGCCCCACCCGCATGCGGCCGGAAAAGCGACACGCCTCGGCCGGTGATCACCGGTCGAGGCGCTGAGCCGCAGGTCAGAGAGCCTGCTGAGGAACGGATGCGGTGGGCCATCAGGGGCTCGAACCCTGAACCAATGGATTAAAAGTCCACTGCTCTGCCAATTGAGCTAATGGCCCGCACCGAGCAGCATAGCCCGAGGATCGGCCACAGCCCGAAGGCATGGGGGATCGGACCGGTCATGAAGCTGCCGCGGGCCCGTCACCAGGCGGGATGTCCGGGCGTCCGACCCGCACAACACGCAGGGCCCGTACGGCACTTGCGTGCGTACGGGCCCTGGTGCGGCGCGGTGGGTCGGCGCGGGACGCCGCCCCACCGCTCAGCGCGGGAGATCAGCCGTTGCGCTTCCAGCGCGGCTTGTCCTCGCGGCGGCCGACGGAACCGGTCGTGGCGCCGCGGTGGTCGTCGCGACGGCCGTACGGACGGTCGCCGCCACCGGAGCGGTAGCCACCGGAGGCCGGACGGCCGCCGGAGCGGTCGTCACGGTTGAACGGACGGTCGCCGCCACCGGAGCGGTAGCCACCGGAGGCCGGGCGGCCGGCGGAGCGGTCGTCGCGGTTGAACGGACGGCTGGGGCGCTCGCCGCGGTCGCGGTTGAAGCCGCCGCGGTCGTCGCGACGGTCGCGGTCGAAGGAACGGCCACCGGAGCGGTCGTCACGACGGTCGCGGTTGAAGCCACCGCGGTCGTCACGACGGTCACGGTCGAAGGAACGGCCACCGGAGCGGTCGTCACGGCGGTCACGGTTGAAGCCACCGCGGTCGTCACGACGGTCACGGTCGAAGGAACGGCCACCGGAGCGGTCGTCACGACGGTCGCGGTTGAAGCCGCCGCGGTCGTCACGACGGTCACGGTCGAAGGAACGGCCACCGGAGCGGTCGTCACGACGGTCACGGTCGAAGGAACGACCACCACGGTCGTCACGACGGTCCCGGCGCTCGAAGTTGCCCCGCTCGTCACGACGGTCGGCGGCCGGACGGCGCTCGTCCGGCGCGGCGGCCTGGGCCGGCACCGAGGCCGCCGCGGCGGCCTCGGCCTCGGCGGTCTCGGCGGCGGCGGCCAGCGCCTCGGCCGGGTCCTCGCCCCGCTCGCGGGCGGCCCGCGCGGTCAGCCGGTCGGCCTCCTCGCGCAGCTCGGTGGCGCGCCGCTGCAGACGCTCCAGCTCGCGGGTGAGCTCGGCCACCTCACGCTCGGCCTGCTTGGCGGAGTTGTTGGCACCGTCGGCCTGGACCTCGGTGAGCGAACGCGCGCCGGTGATCCGGGCGACGTCCTCGTCGAAGGCGCCGGAGCCGCCGACGATGTGCCGCGAGGCGTCCACACCGGCGTCCTCCATCAGGCGGAAGATCTGGCGGCGCTGGTGCGGCAGGGAGAGGGAGACCACGGTGCCGGACTGGCCCGCGCGGGCCGTACGGCCGGAGCGGTGCAGGTAGTCCTTGTGGTCGCCGGCCGGGTCGACGTTCAGCACCAGGTCGATGCCGTCGACGTGGATACCGCGGGCGGCGACGTCGGTGGCGACCAGCGCGTTGACGTAGCCGTCCTTGAAGTCCGCGAGGACCCGGGTGCGGGCGCCCTGCGTCATGCCGCCGTGCAGCGCGTCCGCCTTCACACCGGCGTCGACGAGCTGCTCGGCGATGCGGTCGGCGCCCAGCTGGGTGCGGACGAAGATGATGGTGCGGCCCTTGCGGGCGGCGATCGCGGCGGTGACCGGCGCCTTGTCCTTCGGCTTCACGACCAGGACGTGGTGGGTCATGGTCGTGACGTTGCCCTGGGCGCTGTCGACCTCGTGGCTGACCGGGTTGGTCAGGTAGCGCTTGACCAGCGTGCCGATCTCGTTCTCCATCGTGGCGGAGAAGAGCATCCGCTGGCCGCCGGCCGGCACCTGGTCGAGCAGCTCGGTGACCTCGGGCAGGAAGCCCAGGTCGGACATCTGGTCGGCCTCGTCGAGGACGGCGACCTGGACGGCCTCCAGGGAGCAGGCGCCGCGGTTGATGATGTCCCGCAGCCGGCCCGGGGTGGCGACGAGGACGTCGACGCCGCGCTCCAGGGCGTAGATCTGGTTGCCCATGGACGTACCGCCGCAGACGACCTTCATCTTCAGGCCGAGGACGTCGCCGTAGGGCTGGAGGGCGTCCGCGACCTGCATCGCCAGCTCACGGGTCGGCGTGAGGATGACGGCGCGCGGCTTCTTCTTCTCGGTGTGGCCGTCGGCCAGCTGGGCCAGGGTCGGCAGACCGAAGGAGAGGGTCTTGCCGGAGCCGGTGCGGCCGCGGCCGAGGATGTCCTTGCCGGCCAGGGCGTCCGGGATGGTCGCGGCCTGGATCGGGAAGGGGGTGGTGACGCCGTTCTGCGCCAGCTTGCGGACGACGCCCTCGGGCAGTCCGAGGTCGGCGAAGGTGATGGTGTCGGCGGTGTCGGCGGACTCGGCCGACGCGTCGGACTCGGTCACCTCGGGGGCCGTCTGCTCGTCGTGCTCATCGAACGCGGGCATGACGGACTGCTCAGTGGAAATGGACATGCGAAATGCGAAACCTTCCGGAGTCTCGGCACGCGCCCAAACTCCGTGTGTTTCACAACGACCGCCTCAATGCGGTCAGCCACGGCAAGGGAGAGAACGCGCCACGCGGCGCGCTTCTTTTCTGGCGCCGGGCAAATGGGATCAAACGATCTACCACCATACGCACTCCGCCCCCCGGATGGCAAATGGCCTTCCGGCCACCGCCCGCCACCCCCTCCCTGACGGGCCCCTACGCCCCTTACGCCCCCTGTGCCGCCTCCTCCGCACCCGGCTCGCCCTGGGACGTCATCGGCGCGACGGGCGACGGTCCGGAGGCGTGGGCGCTCGGCGGCGGGGGCGCGGGGCTGCTGGGCGGCGGGGTCGCCGGCGCGGTGGGCGTACTGGGCGGGGTCGAGACGGGCGGCGAGGACGGCTGCTGGGAGCGGGACGGCGAGGGGTCGGCGGTGGGGCGGCCGCCGTGGTCGTGTCCCGGACCGGGCTCCGGGCCCGACGGCTTCACCGGGCGGGACGGCGTGGGGGGCTCGGACGGCGTGGGCTCGGCATCGGCCGAGGGCTCGGCCTCCTCCTCGTCACCGCCGGCCGGCTGCGCCTCGCCGTTGCGCCCCATCCGCCGCGGTCCGTCGCCGGAGTTGTCCGCGGCCACTCCGCCGGAGCCGGGCTTGGCGCCCTTCCCGTCGGGCCGCGCGGTGGCGCCGGACGGCTTGGGCTGCGGTGCGTCGCTGACGCTTATGCAACCGGCCAGCGACGCGGCCAGCGCGGAGACGGCCACGGCGGCGGCTGCGGCGCGGGCCCGCACCCGGCCTGTCGGCGGCGGTGCCGGGCGGGCGGCGGGAACGGGGTCGGGGAGGGGGACGGGGTCGGGGACTGCGGCGGGGGGCGGCATCGAAGACGGGTGGCGGTAGGGGCTCGGGCGCACGGCGGGACCTCCGGATCCGGAGCGCGGGGACGGCGGCAGGACGCCTTGCCCAACTCCCGCCCCCCGCCCGAGGACACGCGTACCGCCGGGCCGATCGCCCGCGCCGGGCATCCGGCCCCGTCCGCGGCCCGGCGCGCGCCGCGGCTCGGCGGCTACGGCCCGGCACGGGCGACCGCCCGTCGGCCGCGGCCGGCACGTCGCGGCCGCCCGTCAGCCGTAGCCCAGCGCGTGCAGCCGCGCATCGTCGATCCCGAAGTGGTGCGCGATCTCATGAACGACCGTCACCTCGGTCTCCGCGACCACGTCCTCGCGCGTCGCGCACATCCGTATCGTCGGCCCCCGGTAGATCGTGATCCGGTCCGGCAGCACGCCCGCGTACCACTCCCCGCGGTCGGTCAGCGGAGTCCCCTCGTACAGCCCGAGCAGCTCGGGGTCGGCGGCCGGCGGCTCGTCCTCGACGAAGACCGCCACGTTGTCCATCAGCCGGGTCAGCTCCGGCGGAATCCGGTCCAGGGCCTCGGCGACCAGTTCCTCGAACTCCTCGCGCGTCATTTCCAGCACACCACCATTCTCCGCTACCGCCGCCCGGCAACCGAGGGCCGCGGCCCGTCCGCCCGCCGCGGCGAATCGGAGCCGCCGCCCCCGGCATAACGACCACCGGCCCGGGGCATACGGGACCAATGGCCCGCGCTGCGCGCTCCCGGACACCGAACCCCGGCACCCCGAAAGCACCGCCGCTCCCGCCGCCGCACACCCGGCTCGACGGCGCCCCGCACCGCCCCCTGTACTCCGCACTCGGCCTGGCCGCCGTCACCGTCCTCGGCGCCTGGCTGGGGCTGCTGGTCCTCGGCGCCCTCCGCGTCCCCGTCGGCCCGATGGACACCACCATGGCGCTGCGCCCCTCACTGACCGGCGGCACCAGGATCAACGTCTCGCCGCTCGGCGACCTGGAGCTGCGCAGCCACCACGCACCGGTACGGCTCGATGTCGACGTCGACCGGCTGGATCCGGTCCGCTCCCAGGCGCTGGTCGACCACCCCGAGCGGTTCGCCGGCCTGCAGGCCGAGGTCACCCGTGACGTGACCCACGGCGCCCTGGGGCTGGCGCTGCACTCCTGCGTCGCCGTGGTGTCCGGCGCCACCGCGCTGGGCCTGGCCGTCTACCGCCGCCCGCGCCGCGCCCTGGCCGCCGGCGGTCTGGCGCTCACCATGCTCGCCGCCAGCGCGGGCACCGCGTACGCGACCTGGAACCCCCAGTCCGTACTGGAGCCGAAGTTCTCCGGACTGCTCTCCTCCGCCCCGTCCGTGGTCGGCAACGCCCGCAACATCGTCAGCGAATTCGACGTCTACCAAAAGGAGTTGGCCCGTCTGGTCACCAACGTCACCAAGCTGTACGACGCCACCTCGACGCTGCCCGCCTACCAGCCCGACCCCACCACCCTGCGGGTCCTGCACGTCTCCGACATCCACCTGAACCCCGCCAGCTGGCGGATCATCGCCTCCCTGGTGAAGCAGTACCGGATCAACGTGATCATCGACACCGGCGACACCATGGACCACGGCTCGGCCGCCGAGAACCACTTCCTGGACTCCGTCTCCACCCTCGGCGCGCCGTACGTCTGGGTGCGCGGAAACCACGACTCGCGCACCACGCAGAAGTACCTGGCCGGCCGGAAGCACGTCACCGTCCTCGACGACGGCAGGGTCGCCCGGGTCGCCGGGGTGCGCATCGCGGGCGTCGGCGACCCGCAGTTCACCCCGGACCGCTCCGTGGTGGCGGCCGGCGACCCCGCGGAGCGCACCGCCGGCGGCCGGCTCGCCGACGCGCTGCGCACCGAGCGGCTGGCCGGTACGCCGGTCGACATCGCGCTGGCCCACAACCCCGCCGCCGCGACCGAGGCGGACGGCCTGGTCCCGCTGGCGCTGGCCGGCCATGTCCACCACCGCGAGAACGTCTCGCTGCCCCAGGGCACCCGGCTGATGGTGGAGGGGTCGACGGGCGGCGGCGGGCTGCGCGCGGTGCAGAACGACAAGCCCGCGCCGGTCCAGGCGTCGGTGCTCTATCTGGACCGCAGGACGAAGCTGCTGCAGGCGTGGGACGAGATCACGCTCGGCGGGCTGGGCCTGTCCCGGGCCGAGGTCAGCCGCCACCTCCCCCGCGAGAACAAGCCCGGCGCCGCACCGCCGACGGGCCGCCCGCCTCACCCGTCCGGCCCTGCCTCCGGGCCCGCCTCCCCGTCCGTCGCCCCACCTTCCTCCCGGCCCTGATCGGGCGCCCTTTCGCGCCCGGCCGGGAGCCCCTCCGCCGGCCCCGGGTAAACCGTTTTGGCGAACGGTCCTCCCATCCCATATGCTTCTCACGTCCCCGACGGCGCCGGTAACGACGCCAAGGTGGCCACCAGCCCTCATCGTCTAGTGGCCCAGGACGCCGCCCTTTCAAGGCGGTAGCACGGGTTCGAATCCCGTTGGGGGCACGCATCACCGTGTGCGAGACTGGCTCAGGCCGCTTTCGCGCAATGCAAGGTCCTGTGGAGCAGTTTGGAGTGCTCGCCACCCTGTCAAGGTGGAGGCCGCGGGTTCAAATCCCGTCAGGACCGCTGCGGCTGGGTAGCTCAGTTGGTACGAGCGATCGCCTGAAAAGCGATAGGTCGCCGGTTCGACCCCGGCCCCAGCCACACCCATTGGGAGAAGGCCCCGATTCCTCGAATCGGGGCCTTCTTCGTGCCTACTCGGCGGCGGCTTCCCCCGTGGACCGGGCGAGCTCGCTCTCCGGCTGCCAGAAGATCAACCGGGCGCCGCCGGTGATGGCGCCCGTGGATCCCAGGCCCATCGCGAACTTCATCAGCCTTCCCCCGGTGCCTTCCCAGTCGTGCGGCGCACCGAAGACCAGCCAGCCGCCCAGGGCGATGCCGGCGACCATCAAAAGACCGCCGGCGATCCGTCGTATTCCTTTGTCCATGCGGACATCGTCGCTGGTACGCGGGGACGGCTTCCACCCGATTGCCGCCGGTGCGGCGGCCGGGCACGCCCATGATCACCGTGTGCCCGGACGTACCGCCCGGACCCGGCCCCGGCGCCCGCGATCCGGCCGCGCGGCAAATGGTTCGCCAGTCGATTCGGTGAGGTGAGATCCTGGGGGTCGTATGTCCAGTCAGCCTGCCTCCGCCCTGCCCGACGGCGCTGCCCCCGCCCTGCCCTCCCTGCTCGAGCGTCTGCCCGAGCTGATGCTGCGCGATCAGCAGCGGCTGGGGCGCCGGCTCGACGGCGCACGCCGAATCCGTAAGCCCGAAGCCCGGGCCGCCGTGCTCGCCGAGATCGCCGACGGCATCGACGAGGCGGAGCTGCGGGTCGCCCGGCGGCGCGCCGCGGTGCCGGAGATCACGTATCCGGAAGAGCTGCCGGTCAGCCAGAAGAGGGACGAGATCCTCGCCGCGATCCGCGACCACCAGGTCGTGATCGTCGCCGGTGAGACCGGCTCGGGCAAGACGACGCAGATCCCGAAGATCTGCCTGGAGCTGGGGCGGGGCGTACGCGGCCTGATCGGGCACACCCAGCCGCGGCGGATCGCGGCCCGTACGGTCGCCGAGCGGGTGGCCGAGGAGCTGAAGACCCCACTGGGCGAGGCGGTCGGCTGGAAGGTCCGCTTCACCGACCAGGTCGGCGGCGACACCCTCGTCAAGCTGATGACGGACGGCATCCTGCTCGCCGAGATCCAGACGGACCGCGAGCTGCGCCAGTACGACACGATCATCATCGACGAGGCGCACGAGCGCAGCCTCAACATCGACTTCATCCTCGGCTATCTGTCGCAGCTGCTGCCCCGGCGCCCGGACCTGAAGGTCGTGATCACCTCCGCGACCATCGACCCGGAGCGGTTCGCGCGGCACTTCGGCTCCTTCGCCTCGGTGGCCGGCGCCGCGGACCCCACCGCCGCGGACCCCGCCGCGGCGGGCGGCGGCGAGGGCGAGAAGCCCGGCGCGCCGATCGTCGAGGTCTCCGGCCGTACGTACCCGGTCGAGGTGCGCTACCGCCCGCTGCTGGAAGAGGGCGGCCAGGACGCCGACCGCGACCAGATCACGGCGATCTGCGACGCCGTGGACGAGCTGCAGGCCGCCGGTCCCGGCGACATCCTGGTCTTCCTCTCCGGCGAACGGGAGATCCGCGACACCGCGGACGCGCTCAACAAGAAGGCGCTGCCCCGCACCGAGGTCCTCCCCCTGTACGCGCGGCTGTCGCACGCCGAGCAGCACCGCGTCTTCCAGCGGCATACGGGCCGGCGGATCGTGCTGGCCACGAACGTCGCCGAGACCTCGCTGACCGTCCCGGGCATCCGCTACGTCATCGACCCGGGTATGGCCCGGATCTCCCGCTACAGCTACCGCACCAAGGTCCAGCGGCTGCCCATCGAGCCGATCTCGCAGGCCAGCGCCAATCAGCGCAAGGGCCGCTGCGGCCGTACGAGCGACGGCATCTGCATCCGTCTGTACTCCGAGGACGACTTCCTCGCACGGCCCGAGTTCACCGACGCGGAGATCCTCCGTACGAACCTCGCCTCCGTCATCCTGCAGATGACCGCGGCCGGCCTGGGCGACATCGAGAAGTTCCCGTTCATCGACGCCCCCGACCGCCGCAACATCAAGGACGGCGTCGATCTGCTGAGCGAGCTGGGCGCGCTCGACACCAGGCAGAAGGACCCCAGGAAGCGGCTGACCCAGCTGGGCCGGAGCCTCTCCCAGCTGCCGGTGGACCCGCGGCTGGCGCGGATGGTGCTGGAGGCGGACCGCAACGGCTGTGTCCGCGAGGTCATGGTCATCGCGGCAGCGCTGTCCATCCAGGACCCGCGCGAGCGGCCCTCCGACAAGCAGCAGCAGGCCGATCAGCAGCACGCCCGCTTCAAGGACGAGAGCTCCGACTTCCTCGCCTTCCTCAACCTCTGGCGCTACGTCCGCGAGCAGCAGAAGGAGCTGTCCTCCTCGGCGTTCCGCCGGATGTGCCGCAGCGAGTTCCTGAACTACCTCCGGATACGCGAGTGGCAGGACATCTACTCCCAGCTGCGTACGGTCGCCAAGACCATGGGGATCCACCTCAACGAGGAGGACGCGGCGCCGGACCGCATCCACACCTCCCTGCTGGCGGGTTTGCTTTCGCACATCGGACTCAAGAACGGCGGGACCGAGGGCGGGAAGGACGGGGCCGGCAAGAACGAGTATCTGGGCGCCCGAAGCGCCAAGTTCGCGGTCTTCCCCGGCTCCGCGCTCTTCAAGAAGCCACCGCACTGGGTGATGTCCGCGGAGCTGGTCGAGACCTCCCGCCTGTGGGCGCGGGTGAACGCCAAGATCGAGCCCGAGTGGGTCGAGCCGCTCGCCCAGCACCTGGTCAAGCGCACGTACAGCGAGCCGCACTGGGAACAGAAGATGGCCGCGGTGATGGCGTACGAGCGGGTGACCCTCTACGGCGTCCCGATCGTCGCCCAGCGCAAGGTGAACTACGGCCGGATCGACGCGGAGACCTCGCGCGATCTGTTCATCCGCAACGCCCTGGTCGAGGGCGACTGGCGCACCCATCACCAGTTCTTCCATGACAACCGCAAACTGCTCGGCGAGGTCGAGGAGTTGGAGCACCGCGCCCGGCGCCGCGACATCCTCGTGGACGACGAGACCCTCTTCGACTTCTACGACCAGCGCATCCCGGCGGACGTCGTCTCCGGGGCGCACTTCGACTCCTGGTGGAAGCAGAAGCGCCAGGACGAGCCGGAGCTGCTCAACTTCGAGCAGTCGATGCTCATCAACGAGTCCGCCGAGGCCGTCACCAAGGACGACTACCCGGACTCCTGGCGGCAGGGAAAGCTGAAGTTCAAGGTCACCTACCAGTTCGAGCCGGGCGCGGACGCCGACGGCGTGACCGTCCACATCCCGCTCCAGGTGCTCAACCAGGTCTCCTCCGAAGGCTTCGACTGGCAGATCCCGGGCCTGCGCGAGCAGTTGGTGACCGAGCTGATCCGGTCGCTGCCCAAGCCGATCCGGCGCAACTACGTCCCGGCGCCGAACTTCGCGGCCCGCTTCCTGGACTCCACGGTGCCGCTGCAGGGCGCCCTGACGGCCTCTCTGGCGGCCGGGCTGCAGCGGATGGTGGGCGTCCCCGTCGAGGCCGCGGACTTCGACACGAGCAGGATCCCCGACCACCTCAAGATCACCTTCCGGGTGGTCGACGAGCGGCGCCGCAAGCTCGCCGAGGCCAAGGACCTGGAGGCGCTGCGGCTCAAGCTCAAGCCGAAGACCCGCGCGGCGATCTCCAAGGCCTTCGAGCAGGCCGCCGAACGGCCCGCCAAGGGCGGCAAGGGGCGCGCCGGCGAGGGGGCGGCCACGGCCGGCCCGGAGCAGCGCACGGGGCTGACGTCCTGGACGATCGGCGCGCTGCCGCGCACCTTCGAGACCCGGCGCGCCGGCCAGCCGCTGAAGGCCTACCCGGCACTGGTGGACGAGGGCAGCAGCGTCGCCGTGCGCCTCTTCGACACCGAGGCCGAGCAGCTGACGGCGATGTGGGCGGGCACCCGCCGCCTCATCCTGCTCAACATCCCCAGCAACCCCGCCAAGTTCGCCCAGGACAAGCTGAGCAACCAGCAGAAGCTCGCGCTGTCCCGTAATCCCCACGGCTCGATCGGGGCGCTCTTCGAGGACTGTGTGACCGCCGCGGCCGACCGCCTGATCGCGGCCCGGGGCGGCCCCGCGTGGGACGAGGAGTCCTTCCGCAAGCTGTTCGACGCGGTCCGGGCCGACCTGGTGGACGTCACGCTGAAGACGATCCAGCAGGTCCAGGAGGTGCTCGCCGCCTGGCAGGCGTGCGAGCGCCGGCTGAAGGACACCACCTTCCCCTCGCTGCTGCCCTCGCTCGCCGACGTCAAGGAGCAGCTGTCGGCGCTGATCAAGCCGGGATTCGTGACGGCGCACGGCGCCAAGCGGCTGCCGGACCTGATGCGCTATCTGGTGGCCGCCGACCGCCGGCTGCAGCAGCTGCCCACCAACGCCGAACGGGACCGCACCCGGATGGCGAAGGTGAAGGAGATGCAGGACGAATACGCCTGGCTGCTGGAGCAGTTCCCGCCGGGCCGCCCGGTGCCGGCCGCGGCCCTGGAGATCCGCTGGATGATCGAGGAACTCCGGGTGAGCTACTTCGCGCACGCCCTGGGGACCGCGTATCCGGTCTCCGACAAGCGCATCGTGAAGGCCGTGGACGCCGCGGCGCCCTGACCGGCGGGTGGTCGCCGGTATCGAGTTCGACCGCACCCCCTGACCTGCTGTACAGTCTTGCTTCGCAGCC
This sequence comes from Streptomyces sp. NPDC033270, assembly GCF_055576575.1. Lineage (NCBI taxonomy): Bacteria > Bacillati > Actinomycetota > Actinomycetes > Kitasatosporales > Streptomycetaceae > Streptomyces > Streptomyces sp. NPDC033270. Next base: position 301,553 of record NZ_JBVIRA010000005.1, on the reverse strand, counting down.
CGCCGCAAGCGGAAAGCAAACGCAAGGTCCTGTGGAGCAGTTTGGAGTGCTCGCCACCCTGTCAAGGTGGAGGCCGCGGGTTCAAATCCCGTCAGGACCGCAATCGGCCCGCATCGTCAGCGATGCGGGCCGCTTCTTTTTTGCGGCCTCCGGACGTTCACGGGCTTCGGGTGGTCGCGGCCTTTCTCCGTTCACGACTCTGCGACGTTCACGGCCCTCCTTCGTTCACACCCTCCGCTGTTTTCGGCCGTCCCACCGGGGCGGCCCGTCGCCGCCGCGCGGGGCTGCCCCCCACGCCCGTGCGGCAGCGAGGAAGCGACGGGCGGGAAGCCCCCACCGCGAAACGGCCGGGAACGCGCACAGCGGGCACAGCGCAGCGTGACTGCTTTGCTGCCCGCTGTATTGACGGCGGGCGCCTTCGCCGGTACTCACATGGGAAGGTGTGGGGCCGGGGAGGGATGCGCGATGACGACTGCGGTACGGCACGAGACCAGGGCGCTGCTGAGGGCACATCTGTCCGCGGCCACGGGCTACCGCCATCTGACGCGGCACTGCCCCATCTGCCACCAGTTGCTGCGGCTCGCCATGGAGCCGCACACGCCCCGCTCCGGGCGCCCGGCGCCCGCGTCCGCCCCCGCCCCGTCTCCGGCCGCCTCCGAGCCGTCGGCGACCGAGGACAAAAGTCCCGCGACCCGGTGACCAAGGACGCCTGCGCCACCGCCCATGCGGTGGCAGGCTGTTGAACGAGGGCGGGGAAAGTTCACTACCCCAGCGGACGTATCGGCTTCAAGCGACTCGTCGTGTGACGGGTGTCACCGAACAAGTTTGACGGAGTAGGGAACTTACACCCTCCCTACAACCCGTCAATTTAATATGTGCAATTGCACCGCCATCGAACGGGTTCAAAAGCAGGCTGCAGGGTCCGCGCGGAAAGGCCCTCCAAGGCCCCTTGAAGGGCCCCTGAGCGCCGCCATGGGCGACTCCGGCGCCACGCCGGCTCAGCCGCCCTGACGGGCCCGGGAACGGCCGCACACAAAAAGATCGCGCTGGACCCGGCGGAGTCCAGCGCGATCGTGACGTACCCAGATGGAACGGGTGAGGGGCCTGTTGGGGCAGACACCGCGTCGTATGGAGCTATGTGGAGCGTGGGTGGAGCAGGTCGAGCCATGTGGTGCGAAGTAGGCGCTTTCGGGTTGGGGGCCCCGAAAACGGCCTGGTTATGCGGTTGTTCAGGCCTCGCTGCGCTGCTGCGGGATACCCGCGAGCAGTGCGCGGACCTCAGCCTCGCGGTAACGCCGGTGTCCTCCGAGCGTGCGGATGGACGTGAGCTTGCCTGCCTTGGCCCAACGGGTGACCGTCTTGGGGTCCACGCGGAACATCGTGGCAACCTCGGCAGGGGTCAGCAGCGGCTCGGCGTCAGGGGTGCGAGCGGTCATGAGCGGCCTCCTCGGGAGAACCGAACCATCACGGTTCTTTCCTCTAAATTCTGCACCTTGACCCACGTTGCCCGAAATGGCGGACGCGGGCCGAGTCGGTTATAGGACGAACGGCTTGTCCTCGGCACTACAACTACACCATCTGTCCAGCCACGTCGGCCAAACCGATGGAATTGCCCTCTCAGGTGTTCAACCTCGGCGGATGCCGATGGACCGTGCCATAGCGGACAGTCACACGGCCGTGACGATCAGTCACAGCGTGATCAGTCGCCACAGACCCCTCAAGGACCGCAATACCGATCTACCCGCCCTTAGTTGGACGGAAGGAGCCCACGTCGGGCTCCTTGTCCTATTTTGACACGAGGGTGCGCCTTGGTAGCAAGACCCGAAGTCAGTGCTTTAGGTCACGCTTGAGGCAATCGCCCGGTTAAGGACCTACGTCCCTTACCGCCCAACCACCGAAAAGCGAACACAGCACTTCCGCGCCCCGAACCTCCGGCATACTCGGCCCTCAGCTGGAGAACTGGCGCTCGCGCACCGCCCGCCACCGCTGAGAAAGCTTCTCGTACGCGACCCCGGCCCGCTCGCCGTCCCCCTCGCGCAGCGCCGCCAACCCCTCCGCCACTTCGGCGGCGGAACGGTCCTCGGCGAGCTGCCCCTCGGGCACCGCGTGCACCAGCCCTCCGTAGTCCAGCTCCACGAGCGAACGCGGATGGAATTCCTCGAGCCAGCGCCCCACATCTACCAGGCCGTCGATCAGCGGCCCCTCTTCCAGGGCGTCCCGCAGCGTACGCAGCCCGCGCGCGACCCGGCGCCTGGCCTGCACCATCGGCGTCCGGTAACGCAGCACAGGCGCCCGCTCACCCTTCGTGTACTCCCGCTCGCCGTCGTCGAAGAGGACGAACCAGCGGACCGGCACGTGCCAGGCCGCCCCCCGGATCCAGGGCCGGGCGTCCGGATTGCGCTCCCGCCACCGCTCGTAGTCGGTGGCCGCCTGCCGGCGCACCACCGGGGGAAGCGCCGCGTCCAGCACCGCCGCCGGCAGCAGCTCCTCCAGGCCCTCCAGGGCCTGCCAGCCGCGCAGCCGGGTGCGCCACGGGCAGACGCAGGTCACCTCGTCGACGACGGTGACGAACGCGTCCGCGCTCTCGTGGACCGGCACCGGCACCGGCGGGGTCGGCAGCAGATCGGCCAGCGCCCGGCGCTGCTCGTCCTGGGCGGTGGGGGTGTCCGCCCGCTTGGCATAGCGCGCCCAGTGGGAGCGCTCCGGCTCGGGGAACGCTGCCAGCGGTTCGTAGACCCGTAGATATGCCATGTACGGGACCTTCACCGACGACGCCACGGCCACGCCCGCTCCTCCAAAGGGAAGTCCACTGCCGGGAGACGTGCCCCAAGGGCCCCCGGCCGGCCTGCGATACGACCAGATCGTCCCACGTCCGTCCCCCGGGAGAGGGTGATCCTCCGCACCTGACGGATCAACCCGCCCCGCAGGTCTTACGCTCTTTTCAACCGGCCCTCCCCACCCACAGGAGGGCGTCCTTCGCGACTTATGGGAGTCACCACAGTGACTGACGTACGTCCGGCCCCCGCCGGCACCGACGGCGGCGTTCTGCACACCCTGTTCCGAACGGAGCAGGGGGGCCATGAGCAGGTCGTTCTCTGCCAGGACCGCGCCAGCGGCCTGAAGGCAGTGATCGCCATCCACAGCACCGCCCTGGGGCCCGCCCTCGGCGGCACCCGCTTCCACGCCTACGCCTCCGAAGAGGAGGCCGTGCTGGATGCCCTGAATCTGTCGCGCGGTATGTCCTACAAGAACGCCCTCGCCGGGCTGGACCACGGCGGCGGTAAGGCCGTGATCATCGGTGACCCCGATCTGATCAAGACCGATGAACTTCTGCTTGCCTACGGCCGGTTCGTGGCCTCCCTCGGGGGCCGCTATGTCACCGCGTGCGACGTCGGTACGTACGTCGCCGATATGGACGTCGTCTCCCGTACGAACAAGTGGACCACCGGCCGCTCCCCGGAGAACGGCGGCGCCGGCGACTCCTCCGTCCTGACCGCCTACGGCGTCTTCCAGGGCATGCGCGCCTCGGCCCAGCACGCCTGGGGCGACCCGACGCTGCGCGGCCGCAAGGTCGGTATCGCGGGCGTCGGCAAGGTGGGGCACCTCCTCGTCGAGCACCTCCTCAAGGACGGTGCCGAGGTCGTGATCACCGACGTGCGCAGCGCGTCGGTGGACCGGGTCCTGGCCGATCACCCGCAGGTCACCGCGGTGGCGGACACCGAGGCGCTGATCCGCACGGAGGGCCTGGACGTGTACGCGCCGTGCGCGCTGGGCGGTGCGCTCAGTGACGACTCGGTGCCGGTGCTGACCGCGAAGGTGGTGTGCGGCGCGGCCAACAACCAGCTCGCGCACCCGGGCGTCGAGAAGGACCTGTCCGACCGCGGCATCCTCTACGCGCCCGACTACGTCGTGAACGCCGGCGGTGTCATCCAGGTGGCCGACGAGCTGCACGGCTTCGACTTCGACCGCTGCAAGGCCAAGGCCGCCAAGATCTTCGACACCACACTGGCGATATTCGCTCGTGCGAAGACCGACGGCATTCCGCCCGCCGCGGCCGCCGACCGGATCGCCGAGCAGCGCATGGCGGAGGCGCGGCACGCCTGACCCGGCTCCCGGGCCGGCGGAGCCATTCGGCCTCGTCGGCCGGAAACACGGCCTTGCGCGACCCGCCACGGGCGGTCGGGGAGACATCCCTCACCACCCGTCGGCGGGTCGCCGTACAGGACAGGTTAAAATCGCAGTTGACCAGCGGGGACGGGGCGCCTTGCCGGTCGTGCCGAGCGGCGGGTGATGCGGGCGACGTACCGTATGGCCGCGGAAGCAGGTACCGTTAAAGCCCTACGGGCCGGTCTCTCTGTCGAGAGCCCGCTCTGATCCATGAACGCGTGTCAAGACTCTGGGGCCATCGAGCCCCGTCATTGAGGGGGTCGACCCATGGGGCGCGGCCGGGCCAAGGCCAAGCAGACGAAGGTCGCCCGCCAGCTGAAGTACAGCAGCGGTGGGACGGATCTCTCACGACTGGCCGACGAGCTGGGTGCATCACCGTCGAACCAGCAGCCTCCGAACGGAGAGCCGTTCGAGGATGAAGAGGACGACGACCCGTACGCACGGTACGCAGAGCTGTACAACAAGGACGACGACGATGAGGACGAGGGCGACTCGTCCCAGCAGCGTCGTCGCGCTTGACGCGCCGTGCGCCAGCGGCACCCATAACAGCATCACGGACCCGGTCCTGGGCATCGCCCGGACCGGGTTCTGTGCTGCCCAGAAGTCCGCTGCCACAGCAGTGACTGGCGCGGCGTGACCCGCTGACGCGGCGGCCGCACCGACGACTGCCGGTGCGGCCCAGGTGATCAGCCGGCGTAGTCACCGGTCAGGGTCACGGCCTCCGCGTGGTCACCGCGCTCGACGATCTCACCGCTGACCCAGGCGTCCACCCCGCGGTCGGCGAGGGTGGTCAGGGCCACGTCCACCGACTCCTGCGGAACGACGGCGATCATGCCGACGCCCATGTTCAGCGTCTTCTCCAGCTCCAGGCGCTCGACCGATCCGGCCGTGCCGACCAGGTCGAAGACCGGGCCCGGCGTCCAGGTGGTGCGGTCGACCGTGGCGTGCAGGCCGTCCGGGATCACCCGGGCGAGGTTGTTGGCCAGCCCGCCGCCGGTGATGTGCGAGAAGGCGTGCACCTCGGTCGTCCGGGTCAGCGCCAGGCAGTCCAGCGAGTAGATCTTGGTGGGCTCCAGGAGCTCCTCGCCGAGCGTGCGGCCGAACTCCGGGACCTCCCGGTCCAGGGTCATGCCGGCCCGGTCGAACAGCACATGGCGGACCAGCGAGTACCCGTTCGAGTGAAGTCCGGACGAGGCCATCGCGATCACCGCGTCGCCCGTACGGATGCGATCCGCGCCCAGCACCCGGTCCGCCTCGACGACGCCCGTACCGGCGCCGGCGACGTCGAACTCGTCCGCGCCCAGCAGCCCGGGGTGCTCCGCGGTCTCGCCGCCGACCAGCGCGCAGCCGGCCAGCACACAGCCCTCGGCGATGCCCTTGACGATCGCGGCGACCCGCTCGGGGTAGACCTTGCCGACGCAGATGTAGTCGGTCATGAACAGCGGCTCGGCGCCGCAGACGACCAGGTCGTCGACGACCATGCCGACGAGGTCGTGGCCGATGCTGTCGTAGACGCCCATCTTCCGGGCGATGTCGACCTTGGTTCCGACGCCGTCGGTGGCCGAGGCCAGCAGGGGACGCTCATAGCGCTTGAGGGCGGACGCGTCGAAGAGGCCGGCGAAGCCGCCGAGCCCGCCGACGACCTCGGGGCGGGTGGCCTTCTTCACCCACTGCTTCATCAGGTCCACGGCGCGGTCGCCGGCCTCGATGTCGACGCCCGCGCTCGCGTAGCTGGCACCAGTGCCCGTGTGCGGAGCACGCTCAGATGATTCAGCGGACATGCGGAGAACTTTCGTGTCGTGTGTGTACGAGCTCTACGGGCGACGCAGCGCGTCGGCGCCGCCGACCCCGGCCGTGAGCGTCTGGACGCCGTCGACGTCGGACTTGGTCGGCGCCGCGGTCTCCGACTCCAGGAGGTGCTTGCCCAGCAGCTCCGGGTCGGGCAGCTCCATCGGGTACTCGCCGTCGAAGCAGGCGCGGCACAGGTTCGGCTTGTCGATCGTGGTCGCCTCGATCATGCCGTCGATCGAGATGTACGCGAGCGAATCGGCGCCCAGCGACTTCCCGATCTCCGCCACGCTCAGACCGTTGGCGATCAGCTCCGCGCGGGTGGCGAAGTCGATGCCGAAGAAGCACGGCCACTTGATCGGCGGGGAGGAGATCCGGATGTGGACCTCGGCCGCGCCGGCCTCGCGGAGCATCCGCACGAGCGCGCGCTGGGTGTTGCCGCGGACGATCGAGTCGTCGACGACCACCAGGCGCTTGCCGCGGATGACTTCCTTGAGCGGGTTGAGCTTGAGGCGGATGCCGAGCTGGCGGATGGTCTGCGAGGGCTGGATGAAGGTCCGGCCGACGTAGGAGTTCTTGACCAGGCCGGATCCGTAGGGGATGCCGCTGGCCTCGGCGTACCCGACGGCGGCGGGGGTGCCGGACTCCGGCGTCGCTATCACCAGGTCGGCGTCGGCCGGGGCCTCGGCGGCCAGCTTGCGGCCCATCTCCACCCGGGAGAGGTACACGTTGCGGCCGGCGATGTCGGTGTCCGGGCGGGCGAGGTAGACGTACTCGAAGACGCAGCCCTTGGGGCGGGCCTCGGCGAAGCGGCTGCTGCGCAGGCCGTCCTCGTCGATGGCGACCATCTCGCCGGGCTCGATCTCGCGGATGAAGCTGGCCCCGCAGATGTCCAGGGCGGCGGTCTCGGAGGCGACCACCCAGCCGCGCTCCAGGCGGCCGAGGACCAGCGGGCGGATGCCCTGCGGGTCCCGGGCGGCGTAGAGCGTGTGCTCGTCCATGAAGCAGAGCGAGAAGGCGCCCTTGACCTTGGGCAGGACGCGCGGGGCGGCCTCCTCGACGGTCAGCGGCTTGCCGTCCTCGTCGACGTGGCCGGCCAGCAGGGCCGTCACCAGGTCGGTGTCGTTGGTGGCCGCGACCTGCGTCGCGCGGCCGCCCTCACGGGGCAGCGCGGCGACCATCTCGGCCAGCTCGGCGGTGTTGACCAGGTTGCCGTTGTGGCCGAGCGCGATCGAGCCGTGCGCGGTGGCACGGAACGTCGGCTGGGCGTTCTCCCACACCGAGGCACCGGTGGTGGAGTAGCGGGCATGGCCCACGGCGATGTGGCCCTGGAGGGAACCGAGGGAAGTCTCGTCGAAGACCTGGGACACCAGGCCCATGTCCTTGAAGACGAGGATCTGGGAGCCGTTGCTCACTGCGATGCCCGCGGACTCCTGTCCACGGTGCTGCAGCGCGTACAGCCCGAAATAGGTGAGTTTGGCGACCTCTTCACCCGGAGCCCAGACACCGAAGACGCCGCAAGCGTCCTGGGGGCCCTTCTCGCCGGGGAGCAGGTCGTGGTTGAGTCGTCCGTCACCACGTGGCACGCCTCCGAGTCTAGGGCAGGTCGCGGATTCATCCGAACCGGGGATGGGTGCGCTCCTGGAGGAGTGCATGAACGGCGCGTTGATGACCACGCCGCCCAGATGTCTGCGGCGCCCGCTCTGAGCTGCGCCTTCTCGCGCTTTTAGGCACTCACCCCGTATGACGGGTTTTCCGTGTATGCGGCTTATACCGTATACACACCCCTGCACGGCCGTGTGAGATACGCGACGCCCCGCAGGGGAGGGGCCCATCCCGGGCGGGTGACGCCAGGAGTCGGGCGCCCGTCTCCCCGGTTCAGCTCATCACGGGCAGCAACCGGCCGATGTCGGCCCGCTCCCCACTGGCGGTGACGGTCGCCGCGGCCAGCTCCTCGGTCCACGTCGTACGGCCGGTGGCCAGGCGGATCCAGGTCAGCGGGTCGGTCTCGACGACGTTCGGCGGAGTGCCGCGGGTGTGCCGGGGGCCCTCGACGCACTGGACGACGGCGAACGGCGGGACCCGGAGCTCCACCGACCCACCGGGAGCCTTGGCGGCCAGCGCGTCGGCCAGCAGCCGGGTGGTGGTGGCCAGGGCCTGGCGGTCGTAGGGGATCTTCGCGCCGGTCGCCGCTGCCAGGTCGTCGGTGTGGACGACCAGCTCGACACAGCGGGTGACCAGATAGTCGGCCAGCCGCATCGCGCCGACCCGGGTGGGCAGCGGCCGGTCCTCGACCGAGGGCGGCACGGCCTCGGCGAACTGCTCGGCGGTGCGGGCGAGCAGCTCCACGGGCTCGTCGGCGGCGACGGCCCGGGTGTCGTCGTCGATCCCGGAGGCCAGCGGCGCGGTGGCGAACGGCCACTCCAGCAGGGCGGTCTCCGCCTGCGCCGGGGCCGGCCGGCGCAGATTGCCCGCCACGCTGCCGACCACCATGGACAGATGCCCCACCAGCTCCCGCACCGACCACTCACCGAGCCGGGTGGGCAGCGCGAACTGCTCGGGCGTCAACTCCCCCACGGCCGTGCGCACATGCGCGAACTGCGCACCGACGGCGGCGCGGGTCTTTGCGGGGTCGTAGCTGCGGGTGCGGGACGTACCTCGGGCGGGAGACATGCGGCCGAGGCTACTGGGGGCGGGGGCGAGCCGCCCGGGATATTCGAGGGAAGGAGCCGCGGCTCGCGCCGACAGGGCGAACCGCGACTCCCCTTCAGCCGATTCAGGCGATCAGGCCCGGAATGGTGCCCTCGTGTGCCGTGCGGAGCTCGCTCAGCGGGATGCTGAACTGCCCCTGGACGTCGATCTCCGCGCCGTCGACCACACCGATCCGGGTGGCCGGCAGCCCCCGCGCACCGCACATGTCGATGAAGCGGAGCTCCTCGCTGCGCGGGACGGCGACGATCGCCCGGCCCGCCGACTCGGAGAAGAGCAGGACGAAGGGGTCCAGCCCGTCGGGCACGATGAGGCGGGCGCCCCGGCCGCCCCGCAGACACGACTCCACCAGCGCCTGGATCAGGCCGCCGTCGGAGAGGTCGTGCGCCGCGTCGACCATGCCGTCGCGCGAGGCCGAGATCAGGATCTCCGCCAGCAGCTGCTCACGGGCCAGGTCGACCTTCGGCGGGAGCCCGCCGAGGTGGTCGTGCACGACCTGCGACCAGGCCGAGCCGCCCAGCTCCTCCCGGGTGTCACCCAGCAGGTAGATCAGGTGGCCCTCGTCCGCGAACGCGATCGGCGTGCGGCGGTTGACGTCGTCGATGACGCCGAGCACCGCGACCACCGGGGTCGGGTGGATCGCCACGTCACCGGTCTGGTTGTACAGCGAGACATTGCCGCCGGTGACCGGCGTGCCCAGGGTCTGGCAGGCGTCGGCGAGACCGCGCGTGGCCTCGGCGAACTGCCACATCACCGCCGGGTCCTCGGGCGAGCCGAAGTTCAGGCAGTCGGACACCGCCAGCGGTTTGGCCCCGGACGCGGCGACATTGCGGTACGCCTCGGCAAGCGCCAGCTGGGCACCCGTGTACGGGTCGAGCTTGGCGTACCGGCCGTTGCCGTCGGTGGCCACCGCCACGCCGAGGTTCGACTCCTCGTCGATCCGCACCATGCCGGAGTCCTCCGGCTGCGCGAGCACGGTGTTGCCCTGGACGAACCGGTCGTACTGGTCGGTGATCCACGCCTTGGACGCCTGGTTGGGCGAGCCCACCAGCCTCAGGACCTGCGCGCGCAGCTCCTCGGCGGTCGCCGGCCGCGCCAGCTTGGCCGCGTCGTCCGCCTGGAGGGCGTCCTGCCACTCGGGGCGCTCGAAGGGCCGGTGGTAGGTCGGCCCCTCGTGGGCGACGGAGCGCGGCGGCACGTCCACGATCTGCTCGCCGTGCCAGAAGATCTCCAGCTGCGAGCCGTCCGTCACCTCACCGATGACGGTCGCGATGACGTCCCACTTCTCACAGATCTCCAGGAAGCGGTCGACCTTGCCGGGCTCGACGATCGCGCACATCCGCTCCTGGGACTCGCTCATGAGGATCTCCTCGGGCGAGAGGGAGGAGTCGCGCAGCGGCACGGTGTCCAGTTCGACGCGCATACCGCCGGAGCCGGCCGAGGCCAGCTCGCTGGTGGCGCAGGACAGCCCGGCGCCGCCGAGGTCCTGGATGCCGTCGACCAGGTTCTCCTTGAAGATCTCCAGGGTGCACTCGATGAGCAGCTTCTCCTGGAAGGGGTCACCGACCTGGACGGCGGGCCGCTTGGCGGGCTTGCTGTCGTCGAAGGTCTCGGAGGCGAGTACGGAGACGCCGCCGATGCCGTCGCCGCCGGTACGGGCGCCGTAGAGGATGACCTTGTTGCCGGCGCCGGACGCCTTGGCCAGGTGGATGTCCTCATGCTTCATCACGCCCACGCAGAGCGCGTTGACCAGCGGGTTTCCCTGGTAGCAGGGGTCGAAGACGACCTCGCCGCCGATGTTGGGCAGGCCCAGGCAGTTGCCGTAGCCGCCGATGCCGGCGACGACGCCCGGCAGGACGCGCTTGGTGTCGGGGTGGTCCGCGGCGCCGAAGCGCAGGGGGTCCATCACGGCGACCGGGCGGGCGCCCATCGCGAGGATGTCGCGCACGATGCCGCCGACACCGGTGGCCGCGCCCTGGTAGGGCTCGATGTACGAGGGGTGGTTGTGCGACTCGACCTTGAAGGTGACCGCGTAGCCCTGGCCGACGTCGACGACGCCCGCGTTCTCACCGATCCCGACGAGCATCGCGTCGTTCTCGGGGGCCTTCTCGCCGAACTGCTTCAGATGGACCTTGCTGCTCTTGTAGGAGCAGTGCTCGGACCACATGACGGAGTACATGGCGAGCTCGGCGCCGGTGGGGCGGCGGCCGAGGATCTCCCGGATGCGCGCGTACTCGTCCTGCTTCAGGCCCAGTTCGGCCCACGGCTGGTCGACGTCCGGCGTCTCGGCGGCGTGCTTGACCGTGTCCAGCGTCATGCGTTGACCAACTTCTTCAGGATCGAGGTGAAGAAACCCAGGCCGTCGGTACGCCCCGTACCGACCAGCGGCTCGACGGCGTGCTCGGGGTGCGGCATGAGGCCGACGACGTTGCCCGCCTCGTTGGTGATGCCGGCGATGTCGCGGAGCGAGCCGTTCGGGTTGCCGTCGAGGTAGCGGAAGGCGACCCGGCCCTCCGCCTCCAGCTCGTCGAGGACCCGCTCGTCGGCGACGTAGCGGCCGTCGATGTTCTTCAGCGGTACGGAGATCTCCTGGCCGGCCGCGTAATCGGTGGTCCAGGCGGTGTCCGCGTTCTCCACCCGCAGCTTCTGGTCGCGGCAGATGAAGTGCAGATGGTTGTTGCGCAGCATGGCGCCCGGCAGCAGGTGGGTCTCGGTGAGCACCTGGAAGCCGTTGCAGATGCCGAGGACCGGCATACCGGCCCTGGCCTGCTCGATAACGGTCTCCATCACCGGCGAGAAACGGGAAATGGCCCCGGCCCGCAGGTAGTCGCCGTAGGAGAACCCGCCGGGCAGCACCACGGCGTCGACCTGCTTGAGGTCCTTGTCGCGGTGCCACAGCGGCACCGCCTCGGCGCCGGCCACCCGGACCGCGCGCTGGGTGTCGCGGTCGTCGAGCGTGCCGGGGAAGGTGATGACTCCGATGCGAGCGGTCATGATCCGGCCTCGGCCGGTTCGTCGACGCGAACGGTGAAGTCTTCGATGACGGTGTTGGCGAGGAAGGTCTCGGCCATCTCTTGGATGCGAGCGAGGGCGGCGTCGTCGACCGGACCCTCCACCTCAAGTTCGAAACGCTTGCCCTGACGGACGTCGGCGATCCCCTCGAAACCCAGGCGTGGCAGTGCGCGCTGCACCGCCTGCCCCTGCGGGTCGAGGATCTCCGGCTTGAGCATGACGTCGACTACGACGCGTGCCACTGGCACTCCCGGTGGTGTGGTGCGTAAGGCGGTGTCCTCACAGTACCGCGTTCGAAAATCTACGCGCATAGATATCCAGGACGGCCGATCACGGTCCGGTATCGGCGGGAGTGCACCCCAGGGAAAATTCTCGAAAAGATCCAGAGTCGGGATTGCAGGAAGACACGCTGACAAAATTAACTGGGCTTCACAATGCAATGCCCATCGCTGTACAAATGAAAAAGCATTGATCCCAATCAGCCGGATCCGGAGCATCACTCCATGTCAACAAGGGGTTGCTCCACGAAAGGACCGATATCCGTGGCGCAGCGCGTAGTAGTAACGCTCTCCGATGACATCGACGGAGGAGAAGCCGCAGAGACGGTCGCCTTCGGATTGGACGGGAAGTCGTACGAGATCGACCTCAATCCCGCCAATGCGAAGAAACTGCGCGGCGCGCTCGCTCCCTTCGTCGAGGCCGGCCGCAAGCGGGCCAAGTCCGGCAAGGCCTACCACCGGACCGCGGTGACCCCCGACCCCGCGGCCGTCCGTGCCTGGGCCCGTTCGAACCAGATGGACGTCCCGCCGCGCGGCCGGATCCCGAAGAAGGTCTACGAGGCCTTCAACGCCGCCAACCACTAACCGACTTGCCGGCGTCCCGCGGAGCGAGCGCAGCCGACTTGCACAGCACCCCTACTGATCAGCTAGAGTCTGGAGCACGCCGAGGGGCGAGGCCGGAAGGCCGGACCTCACGGAGTCACGCGGGTGTAGCTCAGTAGTAGAGCGCCCCCTTTCCAAGGGGGAGGCGCAGTGTGCAATCCCTGTCACCCGCTCTGACAGTCTCTACCTCTCCATTGGATCAGGTAGAGTAGCTGTCGCGCCGCTCGGTGAAAGCCGAGTGGATGCCTGCGGACGTAGCTCAGTTGGTAGAGCGCAACCTTGCCAAGGTTGAGGTCGCGAGTTCGAGCCTCGTCGTCCGCTCCAGAAAGAAAAGGCCCCGGTCATCGCGACCGGGGCCTTTTTGTCGCCGAGGGCGGTTTGTGCCGCCGGGGCCCGGCCCCCGGTGACCGGCCCGGGCCCCGCCGACCGGGCGGCTTTGCCCGGCCGGCGTCATTGCGGACGTCCCCTAATTCGGTTTCCGGAAGATCGCGACGTACATCGGCGACCCGACGGCGTACGGGGTGCCGGTCCAGTCGGCGCTGCGGCGGACGGGCTCCAGGCCCGCCTCGGCCGCGTAGGAATCCACCTCGCCGGGAGATGTGAGACGGCTCACCTCGGTGCCGATGCGGAAGGAGCCGTTCGCCGGCCAGATGTGCGAGGCCTGTCACAGGGCCTGCATCTCGTCGCTCATCCAGGAGGTCAGCAGGCCCGTGTCCGGCTTCGGGTAGGGCACGAAGAAGGTGGTCGCCACCCTGCCGTCGGCGGTGGCCAGGACGCCCTGAGGGTTGTGCGTCTCGATCACCAGATGGCCGACGGGGGGCGAGGCGCTCGGCCATGCGCCGCACGGCCTGCCGCTGCTCGTCGGGGTCGAGCAGCATCGAGAGGGTGCCGCAGACCGCGTAGACCAGCGCGTAGCGGCGGTCGTCCTCGTAGGCGCGCAGATCGCCGTGCACGGCGTCGACGTCGGCGCCGGACCCGGCGACCGCGGCCCGCAGGCGCTCCAGCATCTCGGGCGAGGGGGCGACGCCCACGACGGAGCCGATACGGGCGGCGAGGAGCAGCGCGATGCGGCCGGTGCCGACGCCGAGTTCGAGGGCGGCGCCGGGGCCGGGGCCGGGGCCGGGGCCGGGGCCGGGCAGCAGTCCGGCGAGGGTTTCGGCGACGCGCTCGGCCGACTCGTCCTTGGAGAAGAGCTCGTCGTAGAACGAGGCGAACTGGTGGCCGTAGCCGATGTCGTCGATGCGCGTCATGCTGTCGTCTCTTCCTGTTGCGCCGGTGCCGGTGTGTTCTGTCGCCCCTGCGCGGACCGTCGGCAAGGCCGCCGGGTCCGACTCCCGGATGTGCCGGCGCACGAAGTCCCACAGCAGCCGGAAGGGAGCGGACCGCGGGACCTGCTCGCCCATCCTGCTGACGTACAGGGCGAGTTGGCCGCACAGGTCGAAGACGGCCTTGCTCTCGCGGCGGCGCGGGAACCACACGGCCTGGCTCCAGGTGCGCGCGGTGATCTCCGACGCCGGGCGCCACTGCGACTGCTCGCCCGAGGTGGACAGCGTCCGGTACAGCAGGTGGTAGTCGTGCCGGGAGGGGTTCGGGGCGAAGAAGCGCCAGTTCGGGATGAGCATGCTGAAGCGGTCGTACCGACGCAGCCGGTCCAGGGTGGCGTTCGGGTGCTGGCTCAGGACGGTCGCGGCGAACCAGCCGGCCAGGCCCGCCTCGACCGCGCGCCGGGCGATCTCACCGCGCAGGGGCTGCGGCGTCACCGAAGGTTTCGGCACGGCTCTGGCTCCCCTCTGCACTGCGCCGGCAGCGTGTGACGAACCGGCGGACGAACTGGGCGGTCTGGGCGCAGGCGGACTCGCCGAGCAGCAGCTCGTCGTGTTCGACGCCGTCGATCAGGAGCAGCTCGCCCTCGGGCGCGGCGGCCACGATCTCGGCGTGCAGTCCGGCGTGCGCCGGGTCCCGCCGGTGCGTGGTGCGCGCGGCGACCAGGGCGACGGGGACGGTCAGCGGCGGAGCACGGCCCCGCCGTGGAACTCGCGGTAGGTCGCCCGCCATTCGCGGACGGCCGCCGCCCACATCTTCCGGTCGCGGTACTGGTAGCCGGCGATCGGGCGCTCGTCCTCGGGCAGCCTGCTCAGCCAGGACGGCGTGCGCAGCATCCAGCCCAGGCCGGGGCGGACGGAGAGCGGCAGCATGGCCAGCTGAGCCTGCAGCGACTCGGCACCGCGCGCCTGGGCGGCGGAGCGCCACAGCTCTTCGGGGTGGCTCGGGTCCAGCAGGACGACGCCGGTCACCTGGGCGGCGGTGGAGGCCATGCCCGGCTCGAAGGCGAGGACGGGGGGCTTCGGTGCGCCCGGCCGGGGTGCGCCGCCCGCGGCCTCAGTGAAGCGGTGGGCGAGCAGATTGCCCGCCGGTCTCCCAGATCGCCTCGTCGCCGTGGCCGCGGAGCACTCTGCGGTGCCGCCGGTACTGGGCGGCCAGGCCTGCGGCGGCGACCGTGGCGAGCACGGCGCCGGCGGCACGGGGCACGGTGTCGCTGCGGGGGCTCACCGGCCGGCTCCCCGTGCCCTCCGGACCGCCGTCGGCCCGGGGGCAGGCCCGGGGGGACGCGGGCGCCTGCGGCACGGCCGGCCGGGAGCCCTGCACCGCGTACAGCACGGCCGGGTAGGTCCCCAGGAACGCCCAGACGAACCGGGACAGCCCCATCACCCGGGCGTTGACCACGTGGAAGGTCGCCATCGTCGCCAGCATGCCCGGGGCGTAGCGGCCGCCGCGCAGGAAGATCAGCGGGAAGGCGCACTCGAAGGCCAGCACCGCGTGCGAGACGGCCCTGCCGGCCCTCGGATGACGGCTGACCAGCCGGTAGGCGGTGGCGTCGCCGTAGGTCTCGGTGCGCAGGATGTGCGGCAGGGCGGTGCCGTCCCGCCACTGCGGGCCGCACAGTTTCACCACGCCGGAGACCGTGTACGAGAGCGTCGACTGGAGCGCGACGTACCACAGGCCGGCGTCGACGATCGCCGGGTTGCGCCGCCCGAGGCGGGCCACCGAGGACACCAGCTGGGTCTGGAAGGAGAGCTGGTCGGAGCCGTCGCCTCCGTACTGGTGGTGCGGGTGGGTGGCCAGCGCGCTCAGGGCGAGGAAGCCGTTGGCGGCGGCGCGCTGGCGGCGGCGCGCTGTGGTGGCGCCCCGGGCAGCAGGAGCGTGACGGCGGCGGCTATCCGGGCGCCGTGGACGATCCGCATGCTCGTCGGCTTCGCCAGCAGGTCCAGTGCCTTACGGGCGAGCGGCGGCAGGTCGGCGAAGTTGTCCTGGATGCTCGCCCAGTCGTTCAACCCGCCCGGGCGCCGGTCGCGTTCGGCGGGCAGCGCCTCCAGGCTGCTCAGGAGGGAGGTGACGGCGGTGATCCGCTCGGTGGCGGCCAGCGCCGGGCGCCGGCCGATGGCTGGAGAGGAGAACACTCTCCTCAGGACAGCGGGAACCTTCATCGCTACCTTTCGTTGTCGTCCTCGTCTCCAGCCAACGGCCACGTGCTGGGTCAGGCCTTGGCGCTCGGGGCGGGCGCGACGCCGTCCCAGATGCCGCGGGTGGCGACGGTAACCGTGGCGACCGTCACCACGGCGGGGGTGGCGAGCACCGGAGCCGCCATGGGCTCGGCGGTCCACTCCGCGGCGGTGATGGGGGACGCGCGCAGCTGGTCGTCGGAATTCAGCTTGTTGAGCAGGGAGTTCATACGCTCTCCGTTTCTCGAGGTTGCTCGGAATTCCTCGGCCCGGTCCCGCCCGGCCCGACAGGCCTGGAGAAAGTCGGCCACCAGCAGCTCATCACGACTGCGGTGGCCGCTCCATTGCCTCTTTGGGCTATGCCGCTTCGGGCCGGAGTGCGTCGTGGTGGACGGTGGCGAGCAGTGCCGCCTCAAGTCGGGACCGGACGCCCAACTTGCCGGTGATGATGGCCAGATGAGCCCGTACGGTGCGCTCGGCGACGCCGAGGTGCTGGGCCGGCGAACGGTTCGAGGGGCCGCCCGCCAGGAGCAGCAGCACCTCGCGCTCGCGGGCCTTGAGAAGTGTGAAGTCCGGTGCCGGGGAACGTCGGACGTCCCTGATCGGTACCTTTGCCAACTGCTGCGTCATTGCGTTTTCCCCTGCATCGGCGAACCACCAAGAAGGGCGCGTCGGTCATTCGGCTGGCATTCCTTCGGTCATTCCGTCGGTGATTCCGTCGGTGATTCGACCGGCCACGCCCCGGCTCGGGGCATTTCAGCTGGTGTCGCGGCCGCCCATCCGGATCTTTTCCTCCCCCGAAGTGGGCGTTGCGGCCGGCTACGGCCCCTGTTATCGGCGGCTATTTGCCGGGTGGGGCAGGCGGACATCGCCTCGCGGCCGGGGCGTTCGACCGGCGGGACGATGCCGTACGCCAGGAGCGCCGCCTCCACCCGGCCGTTCACCCGGCACTTCAGATGGATCGAGCGAATGTATTCCTTGACGGTGTTCGGCCGCAGCGAAAGCCTGCGTGCAATCTGCATATTGGTGAGGCCGCGGGCGAGGAAGGAGAGCACGGATCTCTCGCGCTCCGTGAGTTCCGCCAGCCGCGGATGGGCCGTCGGGGAAAGGGCCGGCCGACGCCGGCCGGGGGCCGGGCGGGCGGCCGGGAAGACCACTGCCGCCCCCTCGCCGAGCAGGTGCACCGCCCGTCGCAGATGCTCCGGCGGGACATCGCGGGGAATGACGCCGGACATCCCGGGGCTCAGCGCCGCATCGACGTGCACCGGGCATGGGGCATCCCGCAGCACGGCGATGGCGGGCGGTTCGGGGAGGAGCGAGAACTCCTCGACCAAATAACCGGAGTCGGGAAATTCAGCACCGAGAAGAGTGACGTCGGGCTGCTCGCTCCAGGCGAAATCCAGCGCCTTGTCCGGTGTTAACGAGGCATGGACGCCGAACCCTACACCGTGATCCATAGAACTGATGAGACCGGCTCGAAGCAATGGATTTCGCTCCAGTATGTG
The DNA here is from genome assembly GCF_055576575.1 of Streptomyces sp. NPDC033270. Lineage (NCBI taxonomy): Bacteria > Bacillati > Actinomycetota > Actinomycetes > Kitasatosporales > Streptomycetaceae > Streptomyces > Streptomyces sp. NPDC033270. Next base: position 283,991 of record NZ_JBVIRA010000005.1, on the reverse strand, counting down.
CACCCGAATCACAGGCCTCCCCAGCAATCATTCCCGGTCACCGCGCTTCAATGGGTCGCATATGGGCCGTACATGGGTCGTGCATGGGCCCGTGCATGGACCTACATGTGGGCCGCATATGGGGCGCGTATGGGGCGCATATGGGGCGTGCGTCGGGGGAATTTCCCCCTCCTTCCCCACAATGGGCCCCACCAGCGGCGATCAAGAAAATAGGAACAAAGAGCCATTTTCCCGGCTCTGGGCGGGGTGGCTGGAGAGCGGTAAGGGAGCGGTGGGGGCGCGCGTCGGGCGGTGGGGGTCGACGGACGGTGGGGCTGAAGGGCGAGGGGGCTGACGGGCGAGTGGGAAGTGGGGCCGCGGCCGGGCGTACGTACTGCCGTAACCGGCGGGGCGCGGAGAGGGCCTGTGCGCGGTCGAAGTGGCCTGTGTGCGGTCAACTGACATTTGTCATCTATAGCGATGACACCGCTCACCGGCCGGCCCGTCGATCGCACGGGAGCCTTGAGACATGAAAACCGGGGAATTCGGCGGAACCGAGACCGTGATCGAGGTCGGCGGACTGCGGCGGCGCTACGGGCCGTCGGGCAGGAGCCGCGGCGGCGGGAGCAGGGGGAGCAACGGACCTGGACCGCGCGGGGGGCGGCCCAGGTCCGTTGCGGCGGGGGACAGGGCGCGCGGCGCGGCCAGGCAGGGGTACGAAGCCGTGCGGGGGGTCGACTTCTCGGTCGCCCGCGGGGAGTTGTTCGCCCTGCTGGGGACCAACGGAGCGGGCAAGACCTCCACCGTCGAGCTGCTGGAGGGGCTGGCCCCGCCGAGCGGCGGGCAGGTGCGGGTGCTGGGTCACGACCCGTACAAGGAGCGGGACAAGGTACGCCCACGAATCGGGGTGATGCTCCAGGAGGGCGGCTTCCCCTCGGAGTTGACGCCCACCGAAACCCTGCGGATGTGGGCCGGCTGCACCAGTGGCGCACGACCGGTGGACGAAGCGCTGGCGATCGTCGGGCTGACCCCGCGCAAGGACGTACGGGTCAAGCAGCTCTCCGGCGGCGAGCGGCGCCGGCTGGACCTGGCACTGGCACTGCTGGGGCGGCCCGAGGTGCTGTTCCTCGACGAACCGACGACCGGACTGGACGCCGAAGCGCGGCACGAGACCTGGGAGTTGGTGCGCTCGCTCTGCGATGTCGGGACGACGGTGCTGCTGACCACGCACTACCTCGAAGAGGCCGAGGAGCTGGCGGACCGGCTGGCGATCATGCACGCCGGGCGGATAGCCGCGACCGGGCGGGTCAGCGAGGTGGTGGCCGCGCAACCGTCCCGGATCTCCTTCGAGATGCCGGCCGGGTTCCTGGTGGGCGATCTCCCGCCGCTGGCGGAGCTGGGGGTCACCGGGCATGAGCAGAAGGGACGCACGGTGCGGCTGCAGACCGCCGAACTGCAGCGGGCCGCTACCGGACTGCTGGTCTGGGCCCGGGACAAGGACGTCGAACTGCACGGCCTGGATGTGCGGGCGGCCTCGCTGGAAGAGGCGTACCTGCAGATATCACGCGGCATCGACGACGGCATCGACAGCGGGTTCGAAAACGGTATCGGAAGCGGGATGGCGAAGGGGGCGGAGAGCAAGTGAGTGCTGTCGGCGGTGAGATGGGGGCTCGCGCGGGGACGGGGGCGAGCGGCGCGACGAGCGCGGCGGGGCGACTGATCGCGCTGGGACGGGCGGAGCTGACGCTGCTGGGCGCAGCAAGCTCATGATCTATTCGGGGGTGTTCGCTCCCCTGCTGATCGCCTATGGCATGAAGGCGTACTTCAGCGAGCAGCTGGATCCACAGAAGACCGGGCTGTCCATCGGAGCGCTGATGCTGCCCGCGGCGCTCGGCATGGCCCTGCTCATGGCCGTCTACAACAACCTCGTCGGCGTGTATGTGACCCGGCGTGAGGACCTGGTGCTCAAGCGGCTGCGGACCGGTGAGCTGGCCGACTGGGAGATACTCGCCGGCGGAGCACTGCCCGCCGCGCTGATCACGCTGGCGCAGTGCGTGCTCTATGTGGTCGGCGGCAGCCTGGCGCTGGGAGTGGGGATGCCCAAGGCTCCGCATCTGGTAGCGCTGGGCATCGTGATCGGTGTGGCCGTGATGGCCGGACTGGCCGCCCTCACCGCGGGCGTCACCAAGTCCGCGGAGGCCGCGCAGCTGACGCCGACGCCGCTGTTCATGGTGTCGTTGGTGGGGTCGGGGGTGTTCTTCCCGCTGGCGATGCTGCCGGACCACCTGGCCCAGGTGCTCGAACTGCTGCCGCTCTCCCCCGTGATGGGGTTGCTGCAAGCCGGATGGACCGGTGAAGCCGATCCGGGTGAGACGGTGAAGCTGCTGGTCATCGGGTTGGTGTGGAGCGGAATCGCGGTGTTTGCTGGACAGCGGTGGTTCCGCTGGGAGCCACGGCGGTAGAGATGGACGACGGCGAGGGCGGGGATCGCGTGATCGGGCGGGTGCGGCGGAAGTGGCGGGGGCGTAGCACCCTCGTCTGGATCGACACGTACTCGCGATGGATGATCCAGGGACAGCCACTGCTGAGCCTGGGCTTCACCTCACTGATGCTGGTGGTCCCGGATCACCTCACCGCCGCACAGCTCGCCGTCATCCGTACGATCATCGCGTTGACCGCTCTGCAGGCCGTGGTGTTCGTGCCGCTGGGGCGCCGGGCCCTGGACCGGTATCTGGGGAAGGGGCCCGCGCCGTGGGGCCTGCTTGCCGTCTCTGTGGTGCTGACCGTCGCGGTGTTCGGCGCGCTGCTCGCGCTCAGCCTGCTCGTCGGCCAGTCCGGCACTGCCGACGCCAGCACTTTGGGCATGCTGGTGGGCGGGACGATGGTGGCGGCCCTGATACCGAGCGGCGCCGCACTGAGCATGCTGATCCGCAAGCGGGTCTTCCTGGGGGGATTCGGCGCGCTCGCGGCAGTGCTGTTGGTCGTGGGCGGCGCACTCACCGGCGGCTGGTCGGCCTGGGGGACCGCGGCGGCCCTGGTGGTCACCGTCGGGCTGATGTCCTGCTCCACGGGGCGGTCCGTCGGCTGGTTCCTCGCCGTGATGTGGAAGCTGGAGGCCGCCCGCGGCGTGCAGGCCCGCCTCGCCGTCGCCGAGGAGCGGTTGCGGTTCGGGCGGGACATGCACGACGTGCTGGGGCGGAATCTGGCGGTGATCTCGCTGAAGAGCGAGCTGGCCGTGCAGCTGGCGCGGCGGGGCCGGGCCGAGGCCGTGGACCAGATGGTGGAGGTGCAGCGGATAGCGCAGGAGTCGCAGCGGGAGGTGCGCGAGGTGGTGCGCGGCTATCGGGAGGCCGATCTGCAGGTGGAGCTGGCCGGGGCGCGTTCCGTACTGCAGGCGGCCGGGGTGGGCTGCCGGATCGAGGGCGACGGCGGGGCGGGGCTGCCGGCCGACGTGCAGTCGGCGCTGGGCTGGGTCGCACGGGAGGGCACCACCAATGTGCTGCGGCATGCGCCGGACGCCAGGCGCTGTGTGATCCGGACGCGGGTGAGCGCGGGACAGGCGGTGCTGGTGATGGAGAACGACGGCGTACGGGCCTCCGCTCCGGGGCCGGACACGGCTGGCGGGGGCAGCGGGCTGAAGGGCCTGCGGGAACGGCTCTCGCCGCTGGGCGGCACGCTGGAGGCGGAGCGGCGGCCGGACGGCTCGTACCGCCTGACGGCGCAGCTTCCGGTTCCGGCCGCCGATGTACAGGAAGGCGGGACGCTGTGAGCGGGGCACCGATCCGAGTGCTGCTGGCCGACGACGAGCATCTGATCCGGGGCGCGCTGGCCGCGCTGCTGTCCCTGGAGGACGATCTGCTGGTGGTGGCCGAGGCGGCTTCCGGGCCCGAGGCGATGGCGATGGCGAGGGCGCACCGGCCGGACGTAGCGGTGCTGGATCTGCAGATGCCGGGGGCGGACGGTGTGTCGGTGGCCACATCTGTGCGGGACGAGCTGCCGGAGTGCCGGTCGATGATCGTGACGAGTCATGGGCGGCCGGGCCATCTGAAACGGGCGCTGGAAGCCGGGGTGCGGGGGTTCGTGCCGAAGACCGTGTCGGCGCAGCGCCTGGCGGAGATCATCCGTGCCGTCCATGCCGGAAACCGCTATGTGGACCCGGAGTTGGCGGCGGATGCCATCAGCGCCGGGGAGTCGCCACTGACCGTGCGGGAGGCGGAGGTGCTGGAATTCGCCGAGGCCGGGGCGCCGGTCACGGAGATCTCGGAGCGGGCGTCGCTGTCGCCGGGGACAGTGCGGAACTACCTCTCGTCGGCGACCGCGAAGCTGGGTGCGGAGAATCGTCACGCGGCGGCACGCCTCGCCCGCGAGCGAGGTTGGCTATAGTGGACCCCGCACCGCGCGGTGGCGACTGGTTTCAGAAGCCGTGACGCGGAGCATGCGGACGTAGCTCAGTTGGTAGAGCGCAACCTTGCCAAGGTTGAGGTCGCGAGTTCGAGCCTCGTCGTCCGCTCAAGGTGAGAAAGGACCCCGGTCGGTGACCGGGGTCCTTTCCGTTATGACCAGCTGAGGCCGGTGAGGCGCTCGTACGCCTCCAGGTACTTGGCGCGGGTGCGCTCGACGACCTCGTCCGGGAGGGCGGGCGGCGGCAGCTCGCCCGTGCGGTCCCAGGCCGTGGCGGGCGCGGTCAGCCAGTCGCGGACGAACTGCTTGTCGAAGGACGGCTGGGCGCGGCCCGGCTCCCACTGGTCGGCGGGCCAGAAGCGCGACGAGTCGGGGGTGAGCACCTCGTCGGCCAGGGTCAGCCGCTCCCCGTCGAAGCCGAACTCGAACTTGGTGTCCGCCAGGATGAGGCCGCGCTCGCGGGCGATGTCACGGGCCCGGCCGTAGATGGCGAGGGTGGCCTGCCGCAGCTCGGTCGCGACCTCGGCACCGATCTGACGGGCGACCTCCTCGTAGGAGACGTTCTCGTCGTGGTCGCCGACGGCGGCCTTGGTGGCCGGGGTGAAGATCGGCGCGGGAAGCTCGGAGCCGTCGGAGAGACCCTCGGGCAGGGCCAGTCCGCAGACCGTACGGGACTGGCGGTATTCGGCGAGGCCGGAGCCGGTGAGGTAGCCGCGGGCCACGCACTCGACGGGGACCATCCGCAGCGACTTGCAGACGAGGGTGCGGCCCGCCCAGTCGGCGGGCGCGCCGGCCGGAAGGTCGGTGGAGATGACGTGGTGCGGGGCCAGGTCGGCGAGCTGGTCGAACCACCACAGGGACAGCTGGGTCAGTACGCGGCCCTTGTCGGGGATCTCGCTGGGCAGCACCCAGTCGTAGGCGGAGATGCGGTCGCTGGCGACCATGACCAGCTCGCCGGCGGCGTTCTGGTAGAGGTCGCGCACCTTGCCGGTGTGAAGGTGGGTGAGCCCCGGGACCTCCACGGGCTCAGGCTTTTCTACAAAACCGGACACGCTTCCTCCGCGTAGGTTGATCCAGGAGTCGGTCCGATTCTCCCGTATGCGGAAAGCAGACGCCCCACGGGGGCCGGAGGGCTTCTGGGAGTGGAGGGCCGCCAGCTCGGGGCGACGGCCTCTAGGGGGTGGGGGAACAGATCCCGTAGGGGTCGCCTGGGCCCCCTGCGGGCCACAACGTGGCGGGGGCGGAGGGGATTCCCGGGCGGCGGGGCGAGGCCGAAGGCGGGCGGACGGGGCCGGAGGGTGGGCCGGCGTCCAGGACCGGAGGGCGGACGGGCGTCCAGGGCCGGAGGCTGAGCGGGCGACCAGGGCCGGAAGCCGGGCGGGCGGCATCGGAGGCTGGGCGACTGGACGGGGCCGGAGGCTGGAGACGCAGTCGGCACCAGAGCAGGACCAGAGGCCGGGCAGGCGGCCGGGGCTAAAGGTTCCAGAAGTCGGCCGGATGACCGGGACCAGCGACCGGACGCGCCGCCCAGGCCGAAGACCAGGCAGACGAACGGGGCCGAAGACCGGGCGCGCGGGCAGCAACAGAAGTCGGCCGGATGGCCAGGACCAGCGACCGGACGCGCCGCCCAGGCCGAAGACCAGGCAGACGAACGGGGCCGAAGACCGGGCGCGCGGGCAGCAACAGAAATCGGCCGGATGGCCAGGACCAGCGGCCGGACGGGCCACCGAGGCCAAAGACCAGGCAGACGAACGGAGGCCGAAGACCAGGCAGATAGCCGGGGCCCAAGGCTGGCCGGGCGGCCAGCCCCAGCGGTCGGGCGGGCGCTCTTTTCGGTCGGCGTTAGTCGCGTTTGCAGATGCGGTCCAGGAGGTTGGCGGTGGCGCGTTGGATGCGTTGGTCGACGTGGCCGGGGCGGTCCAGGGCGGGGGACCAGGCGAAGGTGCCGGAGGCGAAGACCAGGGCGCCGCTGGGGGCGCGGTAGAGGGACGTCTCCTGATGGCGGGGGGCGCCTTCGCCGTCGCGGTACGGGGAGTGCGCGAGCAGGATGCGGCGGGTGTGCTCGGGGAGGCTGGTGCGAGGGAAGTAGCGGTCGGCCTCGCCGGCGACCATGCCGGGGAGTTCATCGCCTTCGTGGGCGCCGCTGGCCTCCCACAGCCAGTGGTCGGCGTTGCGGACGACCATGGGGGCGGGCTCGGGCACCCGGCCGGCGTACTGGATGCCCATCAGGCGCTGCTCGGGGTTGCCGAGCTCGCGCCAGAGGGCGGGGCGGCCGGGGCCCTGACGTTTGCGGCAGTTGAGCAGGGAGTGCGGCCCCGAGGGCGACGGGGAGAGCTCGACCTGCCAGTACATGGTGTTGGCGGAGAGGAAGACCAGCGAGGTGCCGGTGTCGCGGGCCAGCTCGACCGTGCGGCGCATGGGCACCGACCAGTATTCGTCGTGGCCGGGGAAGACCAGGCCCCGGTAGCGGGAGGGGTCGACGCGGCCGGCGTGCAGATCGCGGGCGTCGGCGTAGGCGAGGTCGTAGCCGTAGCGCTCGGCCCAGCGGATGAAGTCGTAGGCGTGGCCGACGTGGAGGGGCAGGCCGGCGCCGGCGTAGGGGCGGTCGAAGGAGACGGTGGTGGCGGCGTCCCGCTCGCCGAGCAGGGCGCCTTTTTCGTCCCAGGCGTGGTAGAGGCTGGCGCCGGTGCGACCGTCCTCCGGGTAGAGGTTGTAGGCCTGCCAGGTGATGTCGGGCAGCAGCAGGAGCAGGTCGGCGGGGTGGTCGTCGCGGACGGTGAAGGGGATGTGGGAGCGGTAGCCGTCGGCGGTGGTCAGCACCGCGACATAGGCGCCGAGCTGCCAGTACGTGGGGACCTGGAGGCGCCAGGAGAGCCACCAGTGGTGGCAGGAGACCGTGCGGTCGACGGTCAGCGGCGGCGGCTGGACGATGCCGGCCAGCCGCGGGCTGGTGGTGATCTTGGCGGCGCCGGCGCCGCCGTAGTGGCCGATGCGGTACACGTCGATGCTGAACGGCTGCGGCGGGTCGACCGAGACCCGGAAGTCGATCGCTTCGCCGGGGGCCACCGCGCCGGTGCCGGCGAAGCCCTTGATCTGGCGGTGGACGTCGTCGGCGCTGCGCGGGCCGTTGTGCTTGCGGGGCGCGGGCAGCCGCAGGTCGCCCTGGGCGACGGCGGGATCGACGTACCAGGGAATGATCTGGCCGGATTCGAAGTAGTTCTCGCTGCCGCGCAGCCAGGGCAGCGGGCCCTGCCCGAACGGGTCCGTGACCGCGTGGGCGAGGGCGCCCGATTCCCATCGCCTGATCTGTTCCGTCGACACCTTCCGCTCCCCTCCCACATCCCCCGTCGGCCTCGGCCGAGCGGGCCGGTGCTGCGTCCGCTGAGCGGGCCCGGCCATCCCCCAGCACATCACATTACGCACTCACTTCGTCACCCTTCGTTGTGAATTTAGATGCCACCGCCCCGAAGCACGAACTGGAATGGAACATTCAGCCGGTGCTCCGGACGCTTGCGGGTGACGGCTTCGGGCTCGTGTTCGCCGATCGGAGCGGCAGTCGGGGCACATACAGGCGCGGGCCCCGGCGCACGCTCCGGTCAGTCGCCCGCGTCATACCAGCCGGACCGGCTTCTCGGGGCGTACGCCGACCGTCGTCAGCCAGCCGCGGAGCGGTTCCGCGTCACCGTCGTCGACCAGGCTGAGCACCGGGCGGCCGAGGTCGGCGCGGCGGGCACCGTCGACCAGCAGCGCCGGGCCGTCGAGCCAGTCGAGGCCGGGGGCGGCGCCGGCGGTGTCGACGGCGGCGCAGCAGACCATGGCCGTGACGTGGTCGGCGAGCAGCTCGCGGCCCGTCCGGGGCGGCTGCAGCGGGAACAGCGGAAGGCCGCCCTCGACCATGCCGTCGCCCCAGGCCACGCCCACCGCGGCGTCCTGCGCACGGCTGCCGAGGGCGGCCTGGCGGGCCGCCTCCTCGCGCTCCTCGCGCTCGACCTCGGCGCCCAGCCGGGCGGCGACGAGATCGCCCGCCCGCTCGTCATGGGCGAGCCGGTCGATGACCCGGGCCAGGGTCGGGCCCGCGGGCGGGGCGGCGGGCTCACCGGCCCGGCGGTCGGCGGGGGCGGCCGCGGCCGCCGGGCTCGTGGGCGGGCCGTCACCGGGGCGGCGGCCGGCGGGCCCGCGGGCCGGGGTGCTGGCGTACGACAGGGTCGGGGCGGCGGGGGTCGTGGGCGGGGTGGTCGGGAGCGCCGCCGGGAGGTCGTCGAGGACGCGGTGGAGGCGGGCGGCCTCCAGGCGCCATTTGCGGTCCACGACCTCTTCCGGGTACTGGTGCCAGCCGACCGGTGACCAGTCGGGTCCCGGCTCGGCGGGGCCGCCGTGGAAGAGGCGGGCGGCCAGCAGGGAGGCGGCGCTGTCGATGGCGCCCGGCTCCTCCAGGAGGTCGCAGGCGGGGCGCTCGCCCAGACGGGAGGCGAAGCCGTCGGCGAGGCGGTCGCGGCGGGAGAGCTCGGTGAGCGCGGAGACCACGCCGGCGTCCAGCCGGGAAGGCCAGCGGCCCATCCGCCAGGCGGGCAGCGCGACCCGGGTCAGCAGCCGGTCCCAGCCGGCGTAGGCGAGGCCGACCTGCTCCTGGGCGACGATCCGCAGGCCGTAGTCGACGTTCTGGGCGCGCTCGGAGGCGGCGGCCGCAACGGCCCGCTCCATGATCGTGGCGTGCTCGCGGCAGGCCCGCAGCAGCAGCCGCGCCACCTGGCCGACGAAGCGGAGCGCCGGGCCGCGCAGCGGGCCGCGGGCGCGGGCCGAGACCGCCACCGCGGCGTCCAGGCCGCGGATGAAGCGGCGGGCGGCGGCTATGTCGGGGTGGGCCGAGGGGCCGGTGCCGGCGACGACGGGGGCCAGCAGGGCGCGCAGCTCCGCTACCCGCATCCACCACAGGAACGGGGAGCCGATGACCAGGACCGGCGCCTTGGGCGCCCGCCGCGCCTCGGCCGGGGGGCGCTCACCTCGGTCGGGCGGGCCGTGGGCGCGGTGCGTACGGTCCTCCAGCCAGCTGTCGCAGTCCGGTGTGAGCGCTATCGCGGACGGCGCCGGGACCTCCAGGCTGTCGGCGAGGTCGCGGACGAGGCGGTAGAGGTCGGGGGCCGACTTCTCCGAGATCGGCACGGAGGGGCTGAGCGCGGGCCGGGCACGCGCAACGACGGTCGCCACCAGGGCCGCGAGCAGCAGGCTGAGCACCGCCGCGCCGCTGACGATCCAGCGGGCGAGGTCCCAGCCGCCGCCCACGCCGAGATGGCCGCTCACCCTGCCGGCGAACAGCACCACCGCCGCTGCCGCGGGCAGCAGCGCCACAGCCAGCGCCGCGCCGCGCACCCGCAGCACGGCGAGGGCGCGGGCACGCGCCGCCAGGACGCCTGTTTCCGGACTTGCCACGAGCCTGTACACCCCCTGCTGTCCTGATGGAGCCGGACGGAGAGAACACGGGACGGACGCCTTCGAACACCGCGCTGTGCGGTGCTGCGAGCGACCTCGCTCATCACCACTGTGGCACTGGCCACTGACATCGCAATGCCGGTGAGCCACTTGCCGGACGCCACCGCGGCAACCGCGCCATAGCAAGGCACGGCATCCGCAGGACGCTTGCGCGGCACCCTAGTTGGGGGTGTGGGCTTCGTCAGCCGGAATCTGGTGTGGTCACTCGATGGAATGGCTTTGGGTAAAGCCGGGAACCCGCGGCGAGGGCTGTGGGCGTATAGGGGCCGTGCGGCCGGGGCCGCCGGGACCCTATGCGCCCGACGCCTGCGCCGCCTCGTCCGCGACCTTGGCGGCGATGTCCGTACGGTGCTGGGAGCCGTCCAGGGAGATCCGGTCCACGGCGCGATAGGCACGCCGGCGGGCGGTGGTCAGGTCGGCGCCGGTGGCGGTGACCGACAGCACCCGACCGCCCGCGCTGAGCACCGCGCCGGAATCGTCGCGCCGGGTGCCGGCGTGCAGGACGTAGGCGTGGGGGGCGTCCTGCTCGGCGACCTCGGCCAGGCCCTCGACGGCATCGCCGGTACGCGGGGTGCCCGGGTAGTTGTGGGAGGCGATGACGACCGTCACGGCCGCGTCGTCGCTCCAGCGCAGCGGCGGGAGCGCGGCCAGCTCACCGGTGGCGGCGGCCCGCAGCAGTCCGCCGAGCGGGGTCTGGAGGCGGGCCAGGACCACCTGGGTCTCGGGGTCGCCGAAACGGGCGTTGAACTCGATCACCCGCACGCCGCGGGAAGTGATCGCCAGGCCCGCGTAGAGCAGCCCGGAGAAGGGGGTGCCGCGGCGGCGCAGCTCGTCGACCGTGGGCTGCAGGACGGTGGCCATGACCTCGTCGACCAGCTTGGGGTCGGCCCAGGGCAGCGGGCTGTACGCGCCCATGCCGCCGGTGTTGGGGCCCTGGTCTCCGTCGTAGGCGCGCTTGAAGTCCTGGGCGGGCTGCAGCGGGACGACGCTCTCGCCGTCGGTGATCGCGAAGAGCGAGACCTCCGGGCCGTCGAGGAACTCCTCGATGACCACGCGGTCGCAGGCCAGCGCATGGGCGCGGGCCGCCTCGACGTCCTCGGTGACCACGACGCCCTTGCCGGCGGCCAGGCCGTCGTCCTTGACGACGTACGGCGCCCCGAAGGCGTCCAGGGCCTCGTCGATCTCTTCCGGGGTGGTGCAGACATAGCTGCGGGCCGTGGGGACGGCCGCGGCGGCCATCACGTCCTTGGCGAAGGCCTTGGAGCCCTCCAGCTCGGCGGCCCGGGCCGAGGGGCCGAAGACCGGGATGCCGCGGTCGCGTACGGCGTCCGCGACGCCCGCCACCAGGGGGGCCTCGGGGCCGACGACGACCAGGTCGGCCTCCAGGCCGGCCGCGAGTTCGGCGACGGCCGCGCCGTCGAGGGCGTCGACCCCGTGCAATTCGGCCACCTCGGCGATGCCGGCGTTGCCGGGAGCGCAGTGCAGCGCGGTGACGTCGGGGTCGAGGGACAGAGAGCGGCACAGGGCGTGTTCGCGGGCGCCGCCGCCGATGACGAGGACCTTCACGGTGGCAGCCTAGACGAACGCACCAGGCGGCCGGACGCCGGGCTTGCGCCGATCGCACAAAGGCGGTGCGGCGGCCGGAAACCAACGCGGCCCCTCCGCGGCCGCGGCAACTCTTTCGGGTGAGATCCGCGATGTCCCCATAGCCGACTCCGCACCACTTCTGGGCGGAAATAGCGTGATCTTGGAGCCGACGCCAGCCGTTCGGCGGTAGGAAGGGGGCTGTGCGTGACGGTCGTCACGTTATGTCACGCGTGCACCACGTATGTCACGCGCGCACCGCACGTTCTGGCGGGGTGGAGCAGAGAGCGCAGAGAGGGAGTGCACGGGTGAGTCAGCCGGAGATGCAGCCCGAGGGGCCCCCTCGGGAGGGCGGCCGCTCCCCCCGGCGGTACGGGAGGCGGGGCCGCGCCCGGCGGGACCTCGCCGGGCGGGCCTTTCCGCTCGGCGACTGGGGCGAGCCGGGCGGCCGCCTGCAGTCGCTCTATCTCTGGACCGAGGAGGGCGCGCTGCGCGCCGCCGACTGGTATCTGCACGACCGGCTGGCCAAGCGCCGCGGCGCGCGGGCGCTGCGGCTGGGGGCCGCGGCCGGGGTGACGGTGGGCGGGGCGCTGCCGCTGCTGGATCTGGCCGGGGTCTGGGAGGGCGGGGCGTCCTGGGGCTGTCTGTCGCTGCTGCTGGCGGCGGTGTGCGTGGCCGGCGACCGGTACTTCGGGGTGACGGCCGGCTGGATGCGGGATCTGGCGACCGCCCAGGCCATTCACCGGCGGCTGGAGGCGCTGCAGTTCGACTGGGCGTCGGAGGGCGTACGCGAGGTGCTCGGGCCGACGGAGGGGACGGCGAGCGAGGCGGTGGAGCGTTGCCTGGGGGTGCTGCGGCGGTTCAACGAGGACCTCGGGGAGTTGGTGCGGACCGAGACCGCCGACTGGATGGCGGAGTTCCGGGCCGGGCCGGTGCCGCAGGCCACGCAGGCGATGGTGCCGTGGGCGGGGGCGCGGCCGGACGGGGCGGGGCCGCCGGGGCGGTTCGCGGTGCCGCACCGTGCGCGGCCGAACATGCCGCGGCAGCGGCCGCCGGAGCCTCCGCGCTGAGCGCTTCGGCTGCTTCCCGCGTTTTCGGCTTTCCCGCCGTGGGGGGTTCGCTTGGTTCGCCTGCGGCGCCTCCGCTGCGCTTTGCTGCGGCCGACGTGCTCGGCTCTCCCGCCGTGGGGGTTCGCTTGGTTCGCCTGCGGCGCCTCCGCTGCGCTTTGCTGCGGCCGGCTTGTCGGGCGTTCGCGTCGTGGCGCCTGCGGCGGGCGGTGCCGCTGCGCGGGGCTTTTCGGGTGCCGGCGGCGGGCCGGAGGGGCAGGTGTGTGGGACTGCTTCGCCTTACGTCCCACACACCTGCCCCCCCCCCCCCCCCCCCCCCCCCCCCCCCCCCCCCCCCCCCCCCCCCCCCCCCCCCCCCCCCCCCCCCCCCCCCCCCCCCCCCCCCCGCCTCCCGTGAGTGGGTGGGAAGGGGGCTGGTGAGGGTGTCCGTGAGGGTGCTGTTTCCGTTGTGGGTGGTCAGCTGAAGACGATCATGGAGCCTTGGCCCAGGCTTCGGGTCGCGGCCGCGTGCAGGCCGAGCCACACATGGCGTTCCCGGGCGAAGGGGCCGTCGTCCAGGGGCACCGCGCCCGCGCGCTCCTCCAGGGAGGTGGGGCCGGACGGCGGTGCGGGGGCGGCCGGGGGATTGGCCGGATCGATCCCCAGGGACGGCGCGACCAGTTCGAGCTCGCGCAGCAGGCCGTGCGAGGAGCCCAGCGGGCCGCCGCCCTCCAGCAGCTCGTCGTTGGCGAGCGGATGCGGGAAGTCGACCGGGACGTAGGCGCCCGCGTGGTCGTAGTGCCACACGAGGTGGGACTGCTGCGCGGTGGTCTCGAACATCTCCAGCAACTGCTCGTAGTCGCCGCCCAGTTCGTCGACCGGAGTCACCTCCAGGCCGCACAGGCCCAGCAGGTAGGCGCGGCGCAGGAAGTGCAGCGCGTCGTAGTCGAACCCGGCGATGGGGGCGACGTCACCCGACAGGCCCGGCATATAACTGAAGACCGGGACCGGTGGCAGTCCCGCCTCCGTCAGGGCCTTGTCGTAGGCGGCGATCTCTTCGGAGAACGGGTTGTCGGGGCTGTGGCACAGCACATCGACGAGGGGTACCAGCCACAGGTCACATGCCACGAGTGAGGGCTCGCTTCCGGTCGGGGACGGGGACACCGGCGCACGTACAGCTCCGAGTACGGCCCATTACGGCCGAGTCGGGACAGCGTAGTGCCAGCCGCGCGATCCGACGAGGGTGAGCGCGGGCGACGACGGGGGCGCTATCCGACGAGCGTGAGGGAGTGCTCGTTGTACTCGGCGATCAGCCGTTGCGCGGCGGGCAGGTCGTGGTGGATCAGGGCGTCGGCCAGGGCGCTGTGGCCCTGCCAGAGGTGGCCCTTCAGGTCGTCCTCGCGGCGCAGCAGCGGGACCGCGAACATCCAGGTCTGGACGCGGATCCGGTCGAGGAAGTCGCTGATGTAGGGGTTGTTCACGATGCCGCTCAGCTCGCGCCAGAACCGCAGGTCGTAGCCGATGAGCACGTCCAGGTCGCCGGCCCGGGCGGCCCGCTCGGCCTCCTCGGCGCGGCGGCGGATGGAGATCAGCACCTGCCCGGGGGTGGCGCGCAGCGCCCGGTCGGCGTCGCTGCGGAAGATGCCCTCGATGATCAGGGTGCGGGCCTCGACCATGGCGCGGAAGTCGTCGGCGGTGAAGGCGTGCACCTTGAAGCCGCGGTGCTGCTCCACGTCGAGCAGCCCCTGGGCGCACAGGTCGAGCAGGGCCTCGCGCACCGGGGTCGCGGAGACGCCGTACTGGTCGGCGATCTCCTTGACCGTGAAGGGGTGGCCGGAGGGCAGCCGGCCCGACAGGAGCTCGTCGCGCAGCGCGTCGGCGATCTGCTGGCGCAGGGTGCTGCGACGTATGACCGAGCTGTCTCCGCCGGGGGCCATCGTGTGCGTCTCCTTCGACGTCCATGACCGCGCAGGTGGGAGCGGCCCCCGCCCACGATAGGCGAGGGCCGCGCGCACGTCTCAGACGGCGTGGGCCGTCGGCGCCGTGCGCCTGCGGTCAGCGGGTTCAGACCGTGTGCGCATCCGCCACCGTCAGGGCCTCGTCGAGGGCGGCCAGGCCCTCCTTCGCCTCGGCCTCGGTGACCGTGCAGGCCGGGACGACATGCGTACGGTTCATGTTCACGAACGGCCACAGACCGCCGCGCTTGCAGGCCGCGGCGAATTCGGCCATCGGAGCGTTGGCGGCACCGGAGGCGTTGTAGGGCACCAGCGGTTCGCGGGTCTCCTTGTTCCTGACCAGGTCCAGGGCCCAGAAGACGCCCAGGCCGCGGACCTCGCCGACGGACGGGTGGCGCTCGGCGATCTCGCGCAGGGCCGGGCCGATGACGTTCTCGCCGATCTCGGCCGCGTTCTCCACGATCCGCTCCTCGGCCATCGCGTTGATCGTCGCGACGGCGGAGGCGCAGGCCAGCGGGTGGCCGGAGTACGTCAGACCGCCCGGGTAGGGGCGCGTGTCGAAGGTGGCGGCGATCTCGGCGCTGATCGCCACGCCGCCCAGCGGGACGTAGCCGGAGTTGACGCCCTTGGCGAAGGTCAGCAGGTCCGGGGTGACGCCGAAGTGGTCGGCGGCGAACCAGCGGCCGGTGCGCCCGAAGCCCGCCATGACCTCGTCGAGGATGAAGACGATGCCGTGGCGGTCGCAGATCTCGCGGACGCCGGCGAGGTAGCCGGCGGGCGGGACCATGATGCCGGCGGTGCCCGGAACGGTCTCCAGGATGATCGCGGCGATCGACTGCGGCCCCTCGAAGGCGATCGTCTGCTCGAGGTGGGCGAGGGCGCGCTCGCACTCCTGCTGCTCGTTCTCGGCGTGGAAGGGCGAGCGGTAGAGGAACGGGCCCCAGAAGTGGACGACGCCCGCGGAGGCGGTGTCGGAGGGCCAGCGGCGCGGGTCGCCGGTCAGGTTGATCGCGGCGGCGGTGGCGCCGTGGTACGAGCGGTAGGTGGAGAGCACCTTGCTGCGGCCGGTGTGCAGGCGGGCCATCCGTACGGCGTTCTCGACGGCCTCCGCGCCGCCGTTGGTGAAGAAGATCTTGTCGAGGTCCCCGGGGGTGCGCTCGGCGATCAGCCGGGCGGCCTCGGAGCGGACGTCCACGGCGAAGCCGGGCGCGAGGGTGCACAGCTTCGCGGCCTGCTCCTGGATCGCGGCGACGACCTTGGGGTGCTGGTGGCCGATGTTGGTGTTGACCAGCTGGGAGGAGAAGTCGAGGTAGCGGTTGCCGTCGTAGTCCCAGAAGTACGAGCCCTCGGCGCCGGCGATCGCCAGCGGGTCGATCAGGCCCTGCGCGGACCAGGAGTGGAAGACGTGCGCGCGGTCGTCGGCCTTTACGGCCCGCCCGGCGGCAGGGTCGGCAGCGGAGTGCGTCGTGGTCACGGTCAGTACCTCGGATCGGGTCGCTCGGGTCCGCCGGGGGATGGGCGCGGCGTACGCCTCTCAGCGTAAGGATCACCTTCGGCGGACCGGTACCGACACGTTGTATGGCACTCACCACGCGGGCGGACAGAATGTCGGCGGTGCTGTAGGAAGCTCCAGCGCGGCGGGACGGTGGGGTTCGGCGCGGCGGCGGGCGGCGGGGTCCGTATCGCGGTGGAGTTCGGGGGCGGCTCCGGCTGAGCGCCGGCCGGGCGGCGTCAGGCGGCCGTGGGGAAGGCCGTGCGGACCGCCCGCCGCCAGTGGTTGGCGGACAGCTCCGGGCGCAGCGCCGCCAACGCGCCGCAGTACTTGGTGAATTCGGCGGCCCGCAGGCCGTGGCCGTGCAGCAGCCGGTCCGCCGCCGTCAGACGGCCGGTGGTCTTGATCTCGACCAGGACCAGTCCGCCGTCGGCCCGTACCGTGCGCCCGGTGGTCAGGTCCCGGCACCGCAGGGCCGCGTCGCAGGTGATGCGCTGTCCGTCGGCGACGAAGGTGGCCCGTAGGTAGTCGGTCTCGATCGAGCGGTCCAGCTCGGTGGGGGCGGCGATGCCGTAGCGGCGGTCGAGTACGGAGGTCAGGAAGCCGCGCGAGGCCGCGCCGAGGGCCGCGTCGCCCGGCAGCAGCGGCTGGCGGTGCTTGACCGTCTCGCCGCGCCGCCCCTTGAGCTTGATCTCGAACTGCCGCTCCCCGGTGTCCTCGTACAGCCGCTCGCGGATCTTGTAGCGCAGCCGGCGGCCCTGCCGGTGGTCGTGGAAGGACCGCAGGTCGGGGGTGTCGTAGTAGACGGAGTGGTAGCGGAACCAGCGGCGCCCGTTGATGCACAGCGCGGCGAACGGGCCTCCGGGGCGGCGGTGGTCGGTGAGTTCGGCGGCGAACGCGGCGAAGACCTCCACCGGGACCAGGTAGCTGCGGTCGAAGCGGGCGAGGAGTTCGGCCCGTGCCTGGACGTCGGCGAGCGGCACGGGGCGCGCGGCCATGGCGGCGCGGGCGAGGGCGCGTACGGCGGGGATCACACGGTCTCCTTGGCGGGCGGGCGGGGAAGGGGAATCGTGCGGGACCGGGGAGCGCTCGGCGGTGCGGTGGTCGTCGTGGTCGTAGGCATTGCCGTCGTACGCGTTCTACGCTTCACCGGCCGGGAAAGTTCCGGTACACGGAAACAAACATCCACCACCATCAGGTCCCGGACGAAGTCCATCTTCTGGACCGGGCAGCTCAGCGGCTCCCCCAGGCGCCGCGCCAAGTCGGCGCGCAGGGCGTCCTGGTCGGCGGATGGAGTCCGAGCGCAGCCGGATGATCGACAGCACCCCGAACAGCCCGAACCCGAGCGCCATGCCGCCGCCCGCCCCCACCCGTGCGAGGGCGGCGACCACGGAGAACAGCGCGACGTTCAGCGCCAGATAGGCCGGAATCAGACCCCGCCGCCGGTGCCGCGGGTAGTACACGGCGAAGGTCAGCGCTCCCACCGCGGCCAGATCGATCCCCAGCCGCGCCGCCAGTTGCCCGTAGGTCTCCACGGCCATCCTCAACTCCCCTGCGTCGTATGGCCACTTCGCCAGGGCCGGTCCTGGGGGCACGGCCGGACCGGCCCTGGGCCACGCACGCCAGGGACCGCCGGGTTGAGGCCGCCTCCGCCGCGGGTCAAGGCCGGGGGCGGCCGCGCGGGAGCGAGCGGCCCCGGAGAGCCGCCGGGAAGGGGACCCACGGACTCCCGGCGGCCCGGGGCCCCTCGATATCCTCACCGCGGAGACGGGCGGCGTGGACCCGTGTGCGAACGCGCCCGCGCCTGATCGCCTACGGGGCGCATTCGGGGGAAGGACGACGGATCGTGGAAGAGCCGGGACGTGCTGGGCGGCAGGAGCGGCCGGGGCGCGAGGGGCAGCCCGCGGGGCTGGCGCCGCTGGGGGCGCGGGATCCGCGGCAGATCGGTGAGTACCGCCTGCTCGGGCGGCTCGGCGAAGGCGGGATGGGGCGGGTGTTCCTGGCCCGTTCCGACCGCGGCCGTACCGTCGCGGTCAAGCTGGTGCGCGCGGAGCTGGCCGACGAGGAGGAGTTCCGGGCGCGCTTCCGGCGGGAGGTGCGGGCCGCGCAGCAGGTGGGCGGGGAGTGGACCGCGCCCGTGCTGGACGCGGACACCGAGGCCGAGACCCCCTGGCTCGCCACGGGCTACCTCGCCGGCCTCTCCCTCCAGCAGGTCATCGGCGGCAGCGGCACGCCGCTGCCCGAGCGCACGGTGCGGATCCTGGCCGCCGGGCTGGCCCGCGCGCTGGGCTCCGTCCACGCCGCCGGCATCATCCACCGCGACCTCAAGCCGTCCAACGTGCTGATCACCATCGACGGGCCCCGGGTCATCGACTTCGGCATCGCACGGGCGCTGGAGGCGGTCACCGGAAACGGCGTCACACGGACCGGCGCGGCGGTCGGCTCACCCGGCTTCATGTCGCCCGAGCAGGTGCGCGGCGAACCGCTCACACCGGCCTGCGACGTCTTCTCCCTCGGGTCGGTGCTCACCTACGCGGCGACCGGGCGGCAGCCCTTCGGGACGGCCGACAGCGCGGCGCACGCGCTGATGTACCGCGTCGCCCAGGAGGAGCCCGACCTGTCCGCGCTGCCCGAGGGGCTGCACGAGCTGATCAGCGGCTGCCTGGCGAAGGACCCGGCACAACGGCCCACCCCGGACCAGCTGGTGGCGCTGGCCGAGCGGGACGGCGCCGGGCCGGGCGCGGACGAGGAGCCGTGGCTGCCGGGTGCGCTGACCGCCCGGCTGGGGCGGCACGCCGTGGAGCTGCTGGAGGCGGAGAACCCGCACGGCGAGGAGCCGGCGGACGACGCGACGGCCCCGGCCGGCGCACCGGCTCCCGCGCCCGCGGACCCCGGTGTGCACGCCCTGCCCACCAGCGTCTCGCCCACCCCGGCCGGCGGCGGCACCCCGCCGCCCCGCCCCGTTCCGCACAGCCCGACGCCCTACCCCCCGCCGCCCGCCCACCAGGGCCGGCCCGTCTTCGCCGCCCCGGCGCCCGCGCCCGCCGCGCCCCGGCCCCGCCGCCGGATCGGCACCGCCCTGCTCACGGTGGCCGCGCTGGCGCTCGCCGGGGCCGGTGCGGCCACCGCGTACTCGCTGCTGGGCGAGAAGGACAGCGGCGTACGGTCGGCGGACGCCGACGGCGGCAAGCCGAGCCCGGGTCCGGCACGGCCCGCCGGGCACGGCGGGATTCCCACCGACTACCTGGGCATCTGGGAGGCGACGGTCGGCGACTCGGGCACCGACGTCCGGCGCTTCACCCTCACCCAGGGCGGGGCCGGCGACACCGTGCTGACGATGACGGCCACCGGGGCCAGCTACCGCTGCGAGTTCACCGCCACCCTCACCAGCGCGGGCCCGCCGGTCCGACTCGGCCCGTCCACCGTGGTCTCCGGTCCGTCCGACAGCTGCACTCCCGGCAAGCCGAGCACCCTGGAGATGGTGGGCGGTGCGCTGCGCCGGGTCTCCGACGACGGCAAGGCGCTGTCGTACCGCAGGACGGGGTGACGGCTCGGGGGACGCCCGCCGGCGCCGGTGGCACCGCCCGGATCGTTCCCGCCTCGTAACGGACCGTCGTCCGGCCCGCGATCCGCGGCCGCCTAGGCTCGGGGAACGGCTGCTGCCGGAAGGCCTGCTGCCGGAACGCCTCTGGCGTGGCGACGAGACGGGGGAGGGCGCCCGGATGGACGGCCTGCGTGGCCTGACGGCCGACGATCCGCAGTGGATCGGCGACTACCGGCTGATCAGCCGGCTCGGCAGCGGCGGGATGGGCCGGGTCTATCTCGCGCGTTCCGAGGGCGGGCGGACCGTCGCGGTGAAGTTGGTGAAGGCCGAGCTGGCGGCCGAGGAGGAGTTCCGCGACCGCTTCCGCGCCGAGGTCGCGGCCGCGCGGCGGGTCGGCGGGCGCTGGACCGCGCCGGTGCTGGACGCGGACACCGAGGCCGAGGTGCCGTGGGTCGCCACCGGGTACATCGCCGGTCCGACGCTGAGCGAGGTCGTCGGCGGTTCCTACGGCCGCGGCGGCAGCCACGGGCCGCTGCCGGAGCATTCGCTGCGCCGGCTCGCCTACGGGCTGTCCTGCGCACTGCTCGACATCCACGGCGTGGGGCTGGTGCACCGCGATCTGAAGCCGTCCAACGTGCTGCTGACCATCGACGGTCCGCGGGTGATCGACTTCGGCATCGCACGGGCCCTGGACGCGGTCGGGGACCAGACCCAGACCCGTAGCGGCACGGTCGTCGGCTCGCCCAGTTTCATGTCGCCCGAGCAGGTCCAGGGCCGGCGCGTCGGACCGGCCAGCGACGTGTTCTGCGTGGGCGCGGTGCTGGCGTACGCGGCGACCGGGAGGCAGCCGTTCGGCAGCGCCGCCTCGGGGGTGCACGCGGTGATGTTCAAGATCGCCCAGGAGGAGCCGGACCTCGGCGGGGCACCGGCGGGGATCCGCGGTCTGATCGAGGACTGCCTGGCCAAGGACCCGGCGGCGCGCCCCGCGCCCGAGGAGATCACCGGCCGGCTCGGGCCGGTCCCCGGCGGCCCGTCGTCCGCCCCCTGGCTGCCGGCCGAGCTGATCGCGAGCCTGGGACAGCACGCCGTACGGCTCCTGGACACCGACACCCCGCCCGGTGGCCAGCCGCCGACGCTGACGGCCACCAGGGTCGCGCCCCGGCCGGCCCCGGCGCCCGCGGCGGACCGGCCCCGCCGCCGTCCGCACTGGCTGCCGCTCGCCGCCACCGCCGTGGTCGCGGCCGCCGCGACCGCCGTCGCCGTGCCCCTGCTCGGCGGCGGCGCGGACGCCGACGGCCGCGACCGCGCCTCCGACATCCCCGCCCGCTATGTCGGCACCTGGGCGGGGCCGGTGCTGCGCGACGGCGAACCGACCGGGCAGCAACGGCGGTTCGTGATCAGCAACGGCAAGGTCGGCGAGGTGGTCGCCAACAGCACCAGCCTCGGCGCGACCTACGAGTGCCGCAGCGACGGCACGTTGGTGTCCGTCACGGCGCCCGACGGGCGCCCGGCGCTACGGCTGGACACCAAGGTCGTCCGGTCGGTCCCGGCGGGCCGCTGCACCGCGCTCGGCGAGCACACCCTGGAGGCGGGCAGCGCCGGAACCCTGCAGTGGACGGCGGCCGGCCGCACCGCGACGCTGCGCCGCTCCGCGCCGTCCGACGGCACCGTCCCGGCCGGCTACCTCGGCACCTGGCAGCTCTCGGACCCTTCCGGCCCCGGCGGCCAGCGCCTGACCCTCCGCCAGGCCCCGGCGGGCAGCACCGTCCTGACCACCGTCGTCGAGGGGCCCGCCGGGCGCTGTACGGCGCGCGCCGATCTGTACGCGGCCCAGGACGGCGAACTGACCGTCGGCCCTTCAGTCGTCGACCGCGCCGCCCCCGGCTGCACGCCGAGCGGCACCTCCGTCTTCCGCCTGGCCGACGACGGGACCCTGCGGCGGACGTTCCTGTCGGACGGCAAACCGCCGCGCACGTACTCCAGGGCGGGGTAGCGGCACGACCGGCGGTCCGGAGGAGTGCGTCGTCAGCGCACGTAGTTCTTGAGGATCTCGGTGTCGAGGGTGATGCCGACCGGGGTGGGGAGGGTGACCGCCTCGCCAAAGCGGGCAACGTGGGTGTCGCGGTAGAGGCTGCTCTTGGAGTCGGGATTGGTATAGATGACGACCTTGCAGTTGTCGCGGTCGATGAGGAGGTAGACGGGAATGCCTGCGGCTGCGTAGGCGGTTGGCTTCTCCTGCCGGTCCCGGCGTTCGGTGTCCCCGTCGTACGACGTGATCTCGACGGTCATCAGTACCCCGTCCGGATCGGCCCACTCGCCTTGCCCTGCGAAGTGTGCGACGGGCGCAAGCGAGCCATCCGGGCGGACCCTGCCCTTGCGATACTCCCCGACTCTCAGGCCCTGCGTAGGGTCGAGATCGAGCTCCGGGCGGGCCTGCATGCACTGCCTGATCAGCCACATGATGATCGCCCCGTGATCTCCATCCGGCACGTGCTTTACCTCGATCCGTCCGTCGATGAACTCCAACGTGACGGTCTCGGGCGCGGCGGAGGCGATCTGCTCGAACTCCTCCACCGCCATCTGAGACGTGCGCTCGGCCATAACCGTCATGCTGCACTCCTTTCTGAGCGAAAGCCAGTGGTGCCAGGCGCGGTAGGGGCCGGAGGGGCGTTCCCCAGCAGACCACTCGTTCGAGCACACGCTCGTACGCACAAGGGCCCGCCCACCGCCGGATGACGGTGCGCGGGCCCTCGGGCCGACGGTTCTACGACAGGAACGAGTTGATCTCGATCGTCTCGTCACGGCCGGGGCCGACGCCGATCGCGGAGATCGGGGCGCCGGACATCTCCTCCAGCGCCTTGACGTAGGCCCGGGCGTTCTTCGGCAGGTCGGAGAACGTCTTCGCCTTGGTGATGTCCTCGGACCAGCCCGGCAGCATCTCGTAGACCGGCTTCGCGTGGTGGAAGTCGGACTGGCTGTAGGGCAGCTCCTCGACGCGCTTGCCGTCGATCTCGTACGCGACGCAGACCGGGATCTGCTCCCAGCCGGTCAGCACGTCCAGCTTGGTGAGGAAGAAGTCGGTCAGGCCGTTGACCCGGGTCGCGTAGCGGGCGATGACCGCGTCGAACCAGCCGCAGCGGCGGTCACGGCCGGTGGTGACACCGCGCTCGCCGCCGATGGTGCGCAGCGCCTCGCCGTCCTTGTCGAACAGCTCGGTCGGGAACGGTCCGGCGCCGACGCGCGTCGTATAGGCCTTGAGGATGCCGATGACGCGGTTGATCTTCGTGGGACCGACGCCGGCACCCGTGCAGGCGCCGCCCGCGGTCGGGTTCGAGGACGTGACGAAGGGGTACGTGCCGTGGTCGATGTCGAGCAGCGTGCCCTGGCCGCCCTCGAAGAGCACGACCTTGTCGTCGTCGAGCGCCTTGTTGAGGATCAGCGTGGTGTCGGCGACGTAGCCCTTGATCTGGTCGGCGTAGCCCAGCAGCTCCTCGACGACCTGGCCGGCCTCGATGGCGCGGCGGTTGTAGAGCTTGGTCAGCAGCTGGTTCTTGACGTCGAGGGCCGCCTCGACCTTCTGGGTCAGGATCGACTCGTCGTAGAGGTCCTGCACCCGGATGCCGACGCGGTTGATCTTGTCGGCGTAGGTCGGGCCGATGCCGCGGCCGGTGGTGCCGATCTTCCGCTTGCCGAGGAAGCGTTCCGTCACCTTGTCGAGCGTCGTGTGATACGAGGTGATCAGGTGCGCGTTACCGCTGAGCAGCAGCTTGGACGTGTCGACGCCGCGCTCGTTGAGTCCGCTCAGCTCGGAGAGCAGGACCGCCGGGTCGACGACGACGCCGTTGCCGATGACCGGGGTGCACCCCGGCGAGAGGATTCCGGAAGGGAGAAGGTGCAGCGCGTACTTCTGGTCGCCGACGACGACCGTGTGGCCGGCGTTGTTGCCGCCCTGGTAGCGCACCACATAGTCAACGGACCCACCGAGCAGGTCGGTGGCCTTTCCCTTGCCCTCATCACCCCACTGAGCACCGAGCAGCACAAGTGCGGGCACAGGCGTACACCCCTTCCGGGCGGGGCATGTCCAACGTGCGTGGATGGCGTCAGCGTGCGTGTTCACGCGTCCGTCATCGCTAGAGCCGTTGAACCGGTGCCCCGGAATAGACGAAGCCCCTGGCGCAATAGCGCAAGGGGCTCTTGCACCGAGATGCTACCTGAGGAAGGACCGAGGTGTCGGCGCAGCCTTCTGGGCACTCTCCCGTGGACTCCGTTCGGGGGCATCCCCTGCTCGTGGTCATCGACCCGGTCGCCCGCAGTACCGACGGGGAATCCGTGCGGATCGCGAAGGACGTCCTGTGTGCGGGCGCGGGGGCGAAAATCTGCCTTCCCGAGGGGCCGGAGGAATTCGCGCGGATTCTTGCCCGGCGGGGGCAGCGGCGGCCGGTGGTGATCGGCGACGACCGGGCGCTGCTGCGGGTCGTGGGCCTGCTGCACAAGGAACGGGAGCTGGCCGGGGTGCCGGTCTCGATGGTCCCGGTCGGGGCGCCGGCCGCCGTCGCGCTGAGCCGGACGCTGGGCGTGCCCACGGACACCGTCGCCGCCGCCCGGGCCGTCCTGGACGGCGGGGAGCGGGCGATGGACCTGCTCACGGACGACAGCGACGGCATCGTGCTGGGCGGGCTGCGCATCCCGTGCGGAAGCGACGGCGGCGGCGCCCGGCACGGGCGTCCCGGGGCGTTCGTGCCGGGTGCGGCCGCCCCGGCCGACCCACCGGGGCCGGGGGCCGCGCGGGGCGGGGCGGCGGACGGGCGGTGGGAGTGCACCCGCCCGAGCGGGGTGGCGAGCCCGCAGGAGCACCGGCCGTGGTGGGGACCGGCGGCGCGCACCGCCCGTACGGCGCTGTCGCTGCTGGCGCCGGCGGCGGGCCTGGGAGGACGGCGCGCCCGGGTGCCGGGCCAGCGGCTGCGGATCGAGGCGGACGGGGTGCTGCTGGTCGATCTGGACCGGCCGGTGCGCGGGGTGTCGGTGGTGCCGGCCGCCCAGGCCGGGGCGCGGCCGGCCCGGATCGACGGCGTCGACGGCGGCCGGGCGCTGGCCGAGGTCGTGGTGCACTGGCCGGACGAGGGGCGGCCGGTACGGGTCCGGGCGCGGGCGGTGACGGTCTCCGGCGCGGACTTCCACTACCGGGCGGACGCGGTGGTCGGCGGCCCGGTCAGGACCCGGACCTGGACCGTGCAGCCGGGGGCCTGGCGGCTCCAGCTCCCGCGGACCCGGCCCTAGTCCTCGTACCGGCTGCGCAGCTCGTCGCGGTGCTCGCGCCAGCGCTCCAGCATGACGGGCAGTTCCTTCTGCAGGAACTCGAAGAAGACGACGGTCTCGTTGAGCCGGCGGCCGGCCGGGCTGGTCGCGCCGAGGCTCTCGACGCCGTCGCGCAGCGTGCCCTCCCAGCGGGTGAGGACGTTCTCCCGGCGCGCCAGCGCCTCGTACCACTGGTCGCTGTGGACGCGGTAGCGGTCGCGGCGGGAGCCGGGCTCGCGCTCCCGACTGACCATGTCGACCTGGGAGAGGTAGCGGACCGCGCCGGAGACGGCGGCGGGGCTGATCTGGAGGCGCTCGCCCAGTTCCGCCGAGGTCAGCACGCCGGAATCCGAGGAGAGCAGGCAGGCGAAGACCCGGGCGGGCATCCGCGCCATGCCCGCCTCGACCAGCTGTGCCGCGAAGCGCTCGACGAACTGCGAGACCGCCTCCTGGGTGCGCCCCTCGTCGCTCTGCTGTCGCCGCTCACTCATATCCGCATCATCTCCCCTGATCAGACCCGCTCCCCCGACTTTATACGGTTTCTTAACTTCACAAATTTGTGAAACTAGCGTAGCTTCAAAATCATGACCACGGCAATCGCTCCCGCTCCCGCCATCCGGGTGGACGGCCTCCACAAGTCGTTCGGGCGGACCCATGCACTGGACGGCCTCGACCTGAACGTCGAGGCCGGCGAGGTCCACGGCTTCCTCGGCCCCAACGGCGCCGGGAAGTCCACCACCATCCGTGTCCTGCTCGGCCTGCTGCGCGCCGACGGCGGCACCGCCCGGCTCCTGGGCAAGGACCCCTGGCACGACGCCGTCGAGCTGCACCGCCGCATCGCCTACGTCCCCGGCGACGTCACCCTGTGGCGCAACCTCTCCGGCGGCGAGGTCATCGACCTCTACGGGCGGCTGCGCGGCGGGCTGGACGCCACGCGGCGGGCCACTCTCCTGGAGCGGTTCGAACTCGACCCCACCAAGAAGGGGCGGACGTACTCCAAGGGCAACCGCCAGAAGGTCGCCCTGGTCGCCGCGTTCGCCTCGGACGTCGACCTGCTGATCCTCGACGAGCCGACCTCCGGGCTGGACCCGCTGATGGAGGAGGTCTTCCAGGACTGCGTCGCCGAGGAGCGCGACCGCGGCCGTACGGTCCTGCTCTCCAGCCATGTGCTGTCCGAGGTCGAGGCGCTCTGCGACCGCGTCAGCATCATCCGCAAGGGGCGGACCGTCGAATCCGGCTCCCTCGGCGAGCTGCGGCATCTGACCCGCACCTCGGTCATCGCCGAACTCGCGGGCCCGCCCAACGGGCTGGCCGCGCTCCCCGGCGTGCACGACCTCGCCACCCAGCCGATCGAGCAGGGCCGGGCGCACCGCGTCCGCCTCCAGGTCGACACCGACAAGCTCGACGCCGTACTGCGCTCGCTCGGCACCTCCGGCGTCCGCAGCCTGACCAGCACCCCGCCGACCCTGGAAGAGCTCTTCCTGCGGCACTACCAGGACGACGGGCACGCCGAGGTCGGGGCCGAAGGGGCGGTCGCACGATGACCGCCGTGGTCCCGCGCCTCTCCGCCCGCCCGGCACGCGCCCGCCATCTGGCGGGCACCGGCGCCCTGTTGCGCCTCGCGCTGCGCCGCGACCGGGTGATGATCCCGGCCTGGGTGCTGGCGCTCACCGTCGCCGTCGCCGCCATGGGGTCGTCCTTCGAAGCGCTCTACGACACCGCCGCCCAGCGCGCCGAGCTGGCCGGCTCGATGAACGCCAACGGCTCGATGCGGGCGCTGTACGGACCGGTCTTCGGCGACTCCGTCGGCGGCCTGATCGCCTGGCGGATGGCCGGCTTCGGTGCCGTCCTCGCCGCGGTGATGAGCCTGCTGATCGTCGTCCGGCACACCCGCGAGGAGGAGGAGACGGGCCGTCAGGAGCTGCTCTCCGCCGCCATGGTCGGCCGCCGCGCACCGCTGACCGCGGCCCTGCTGGCGGCGCTGCTCGCCAACGCCGTACTCGCCGCACTGATCGCCGGCGGCCTCTCCCGGTCCGGGCAGCCGGCCGCCGGCTCGCTGGCGCTGGGTCTGGCCATCGGCTGCACCGGCATGCTCTTCGCCGGCCTGGCCGCCATCGCGGCCCAGCTCACCGAGAGCGCCCGGATGGCCAAGGGGCTGACCGGCGCGGTCCTCGGCCTCGCCTTCGCGCTGCGCGCCGCGGGCGACGCCGCCACCGCCGACGCCACCTCCCCGCTCACCTGGATCTCGCCGATCGGCTGGTCGGAGAACCTCCGCCCGTACGCCGGGGAACGCTGGGGGGTGCTGCCGCTGTTCGTCGCGGCGGCCGCGCTGGCGGTGTGCGCCGCCTACGCCCTGACCGCCCGCCGCGACATCGGCATGAGCTTCCTGCCCGCCCGTCCGGGGCCGGCCACCGCACCGCGCTCCCTGAGCGGGCCCTTGGGCCTCGCCTGGCGGCTCCAGCGCACCACCCTGCTCGGCTGGACGCTCGGCTTCCTGTGCGCCGGCGGGATCTTCGGCGGAATCGCCAAGGGCGCCTCCGACCTGGTCGGCGGCAATCGGCAGACGCGGGAGATCTTCGAGCGGATGGGCGGGCAGCAGGGGCTGACCGATGCCTTCCTGGCCACGATGCTGGGCATGCTCGGCATGGTCGCGGCGATCTACGCGGCCGGTGCGGTGCTCCGGCTGCGCAGCGAGGAGACCGGTGAACGCGCGGAGCCCGTGCTGGCCGGCGCGGTGGGCCGGCTCCGCTGGGCCGGCAGCCATCTGGCCGTCGCCGCCGCGGGCACCGCCGTCATCCTGGCGTTCGGCGGCCTGGCCCTGGGCCTGTCGTACGGCGTCTCGGCCGGTGACATCGGCGGCCACCTGGGCCCGGTGCTGGCGGCCGCCCTCGCGCAGGTCCCGGCCGTCTGGACGCTCACGGGCCTTGCGGTCCTGGTCTTCGGGGTGCTGCCCAAGGCCACCACCGCCGTCTGGGCCGTGGTGGGCGGCTGCCTGGCCATCGGGTGGATCGGGCCCAGCCTGAAGTTCCCCCAGTGGGTCATGGACCTCTCGCCGTACGGCCATCTGCCCAAGCTGCCCGGAGCCGAGGCCACCGCGGCCCCGTTCCTCTGGCTCCTGGGCCTGGCCGTCCTCTTCACCGCCGTCGGCCTCGCCGGTTTCCGCCGGCGCGACATCGGCTGAGCCCGGCGGCGGTTTCACGTGAAACCGCCGCCCCCCCCCCGGGGCCGCGGGGGCGGGGGCGGGGCCGGGGGGGGAACTCCTCTTTTCCCAAGTGTGGGGAGAAAAACCCCCACCCCCACGGATCC